>NZ_JBIALK010000029.1:81627-99741 GCF_042873275.1 Kitasatospora sp. NPDC004745
CGTCGACGGCGCACCGCCCGCCGAGATCGGCGTGCCGACCACGTCGGTGAGGTCGACGGTGGCCCAGGCACCGCTGGGCTGCAGCGCCGTCAGGCTCAGGTGACCACCGTTGGCCGAGCCGCGCGAGTAGATCGCCAAGGTGCCGTCGGGGTCGGTGCTCGCACTCACCGCACCGTCCGTCACCGGAGTACCGGCCGTGCCGGTCAGGTCGGAGGTCGCCCACGTGCCGGCCGCCGAGCGGTAGGTGATCTGCAGGTGCCCGTTGTCCGCGTTCGCCGTCACCACGCCGACGGTCCCGTTGGTCTGCACGAAGGCGGCCGGAGAACCGCCCGCCGCCGCCGGCGTTCCCACCACGTTCGTGAGGTCCGCCGTCGTCCAACCACCGCCCGCCAGACGCGCCGTCATCTGCACGTGCCCGTTCGCCGACCGGCTGAACGTGTAAGCCGTACCGTCCGCACCCGTCACCGAACCACCGTCACCCACGGCCGGCTTCCACGCCGGAGCGGGAGCGGGGATCGGGGTGGAGTCCTCGACGACGTTCTTGTAGCGCAGCGCCTTGTACTCGCCGTTGGGGTGCCCGTCGATCCTCGCCGCGTCGATCGAGACGCCGGTGATGTGCTTCACCGGGGTGGACCCGAAGGAGTAGTAGGAGAACTTGGTGTGGGCGGCGTCGTCCCACTTCTCGAAGAGCAGGACGTGGTTGTAGTAGGAGTTGAGGACGTCGCCGGCCTTGAGCTCGCTGCGGCTGATCTCCCTGGTGAAGCCACCGTCCACCAGCCCCTGGGTGTTCGGGCTGCTGCCCAGGTGCCAGGCCATGGAGACGTAGCCGGAGCAGTCGGTGCGGTAGGAGCGGCCCGAGGAGTCGAGGGCGGAGCCGCCCTGGCTGTAGACGAGGCTCTTGTTGTACCAGAACTGGGCGCGCTCGATGATCTCGGCGCGGGTGATCTGGCCGCCGACCGAGGAAGCCTGCGCGGCGGTGGCGGTGGTGGTGGTGACGGTCGTCGCGACGACGGCGCCGGACACGGCGATCGCAGCCGCCAGGGTGACGCGCAGCAGCTTCGAGGTCTTCGAGGACATGGGTGCACTCCGCAAGCGTGAGGAAGGGGTGAGGTCGGTGGGCGGGCGCCCGCGAGCCGGGCGTGGACGGCTGCCCTGCAGGAGCAGCGGTCGGGGGGCTGTGGGCAGACCTGCGCGGTACGGCGGCGGTACGGCCCTCGTGCCCGTTTGGGCGACGAGGGATCGGCGATGTGGGTCCGGCTCGCGTCCCGCGGTGACGCTTCGTTCGGCCCGCCTCCCGGAAGGGGTGCTCCCTGGCGGCGATCACTAGCTTCGTTGCAGCTCAGGGCGGGTGGAAGGGCTTTCGGATGGACGCAATCGTCCATGGCCCCTTCCGGCCAGCGGGGCCGAGAACGAGTTCGAACGCGGGTCCCCGGCCCCGTCCCTGTGTCAGGTCGCGTGCCAGGCGTACGCAGACCTCGGCGACACCCCGCGGCGGGTGGTCACCGGGCCGCGGGGCGGTGGCTGGGCCCCGGTGGCTGTTCTGCGGTGGCTGCGGCGACCTCGTGGCGTGAGCGGACGCCGAGCTTGCCCAGGATGTGGGAGACGTGGGTCTCCACGGTGCGGCGCGAGAGCAGCAGCATCGCGGCGATGTCGGGGTTGGACAGCCCCTGCGCGAGCAGGTCGGCGACGCGCTGTTCCGTCGCGGTCAGGGCGCCGCGGCCCGAGGCCGGCCGGGAGCGCGGCCCGCGGATGCCGGCGCGCACTCCCCAGGGGCGCAGGCGGGCGGCGGCGCGGCGGGCGTCCCAGACCGCGCCCAGCCCGGCGTAGAGCGCGAGGGCCTCGCCGAAGGCGGCGCGGGCCGCGGCGCGGTCCCCGGAGGCGGCCCGGAGCACGGCGAGGTCCTCCAGGGCGTTGCCGAGGTCGGGGGGCCGGTCGGCGGCGCGGTGGTGGTCGATCGCGACGCGCAGCCGGTCCGGGTCGTCGTGCAGCAGTGCGCGGCACCATCCGGCGGCGGCCCGGGTGGCGGGCAGCGGTTCGATGTGGGCGTTGCGCCGGCTCTCGAGCGCCGCGGCGCGGGCGGTGCCCCGGTCGTCCACGGCCAGGGCCAGGCGGACCAGGGCGACCAGCCACTCCGGGTGCCTCCGGACGTCGTACTCGTGGGCGCGGGCCAGCAGCACGGCGAGCACGGCGAGGGCCTCGCGGGGCCGGCCGGTGCGTTCGAGGACGAGGCTGCGGGCGACGATCCGGTAGGAGGCCGCCACGGGCCAGGTCGGCGGCGCGGCCTCGTCGTCCGGCGTCGCCGCGGCTTCCGCGTGCCCGGGTGTCTGCGGCCGGTTGTCGCGGCGGGCGCTGATCAGCGTGTGCAGGCTGTGCCGGGCGAGTTGCCAGCGGCCCTGCGGGAGGTCGGTGACCTCGTCCAGGACCGCCTGCGCGTCGTCCCAGCGGCCGTGTTCGTAGTGCCGCTCGGCGATCCTGACCAGGTTCATGGAGAGCAGCGTCGCCCCGGTCCGTTCGGCGACGGTGCGGGCGCAGGCCAGGGCCTCCTCCGCCTCCCGGGGGCGGCCGAGGCTGTCCAGTGCCACGGCCCGGTGGCCCAGCAGCATCAGCCGCAGGTCCACGGGTTCTGGGTCGTCGCCGATCTGCGCCAGTGCGAGGTCGGCCAGGACCAGGGCGCCGGGCTGGTCGCCCTCCCGGCTGCGGATCAGGGCGCCCGCGTTCAGGGCGTAGCCGACGGTGGTGGCGTTGTTGAGCCGCACCCCTTCGGCGAGTGCTTCGGCCATCGCCGCGCGGCCTCCGCCGAGCCGGCCCTGGAAGCCCCGGGCGAGCGCGAGCAGGGCCAGCAGCCCCGCGCGCCAACGCGGCGCGAGCCGCGGGTCACCGAGGGCCGCGCGCCAGTTCGCCTCCACGTCCTGGTAGCGGCCGGCGCGCAGCGCGATGCTGGTGAGCAACCAGCGGGCCCGGCCGGCGAGTTCGCGGTCGGAGGTCTCCAGCAGGATGGTCCGGGCCAGTTCCTCCGCGCGCTCGACGGGGCCGGTGCGGAAGTAGAGCGTCGCCAGCCGGTCGGCCAGCACGTGGCGCCTCGGGCCGTGCGCGTCCGTCTGCCGCAGGGCGTGTTCGAGCAGCTCGGCGGCGATCCCCGGGGCCCGGTCGGCCAGTCGCGCCGCGTTGTCGGCGAGCCACTCGCACTCCCGCTTCCACTCCCAGCCGTCGGCGTCCCGCACGGCCGGCAGGATCAGCTCGGCGACGCGTTCCACCGGCGCCCCGGCGGCGATCAGCTGCTGTGCCGCGTGCTGCAGGAGCCCGGTGCGCAGCGCGGGCGGCATGGCCTCGTGGAGGACTTCCCGCAGCAGGGCGTGGCGGAAGCGCAGCCGGGTGCCGGCGGGCTCCAGCACGCCTGCGCTCAGTGCCTCGTCCACCGCCGCCAGGAGGCCGGCGCCTGCGGCCGCTGCCGCCGGGTCGAGGGCACCGCCCCTCGCCGCTGCCGTCAGGTCGGCCGTCGAGAACGCGGGCCCGAGCAGGGACGCGAGGCGCAGCATCTGCCGGGCGTCGGCGGAGAGGCAGGCCAGCCGGTCGGCGATCACGTCCGTGAGCGCCCGGAGCTCCCCCGTGTGGTGGCCGCCGGCGGGCAGCTCGACGGTGCCGGCGGCGCGGTGCAGGGATCCGGCACGTTCCAGGGCGTTCAGCAACTCCCTGACGTACAGGGGGTTTCCGGCCGCTGAGGTGAGGCGTGCGGCGAGCCGGGGCCCTGCGGTCCCGCCGGTCAGTGCGCCGGCCAGCTCGGTCACGCTCGCCTCGCTCAGGCGGTCGAGGGAGAGCACCTGCCCGCCGTGGGGCGGGAGTTCCCGGCGCAGCCGCACCAGGGCCGGTCGGCTCGGAGCCGGTCGGCAGGTCCCGATGGCCAGCAGCGGCCGGTGGGCCGCGGTGCGGCAGAGGCGGCGCCACAGCAGCAGGGTGGCCTCGTCGGCCCGGTGGAGGTTCTCCAGGGCCAGGACGAGTGGCCTGGAGGTGCACAACCGGTCGATGTGGGTGAGGAGTTGTTCGGTGGTGGCCGTCACGGGATCGGTGGCGAGGCCGTGCCTGTCCCGGCCCGACCGGGCCTGCGGGCATCGACGGGCGGGTGCGGCCTGCGCGTGTCGGGGGTCGGCCGACGGCGGGTGCACGCCGAGGAGTCGGGTCATGGCCGAGAGCGGAAGCCGTTGCCCCGGTTCGTCGCAGTGCCCGAGGAGCACCTGGCAGCCGGCGGCCCGGGCCGCGGCGAGCGGGGCGGCGAGCAGGGCGGACTTGCCGATGCCCGGTTCGCCCTCGACCAGCAGGCTGCTCCCGCGGCCGGCCGTGACATCGGTGACCAGGGCCTCCAGCAGGGCCTGTTCGACGTCCCGTCCGGTCACGCCAACCATCTGCCGAATCAGCATGTACATGACTTTAGCCAGGTCGGGTGCCGCGCCAAACGTCTCGCGCGTCACGCCCGGCTCGCCGAGGCGCCATGTCCCGACCCTGCACGGTGCTGCGGGATCTCCGTGAGGCTCACGGATGTCTGCGGGGATGCTGCGCCGGAGGATCGTCCGACAGCCGCGGCGCGGCCACCGCCGCACGAGCGGTGCTCCCCTGTCGCCCCGCCCGGACACCCGTCACCACGTGAGGAAGGCCAGCCATGTCCTTTCGACGCTCAGCCCGACGCTCAGCCCTGAGGATCGCCGCGGCAGCGGCGGCCGTCTCGGCGATCGCCCTGCCCGCTTCCACCTCGGCCTCGGCTTCCACCCCTGCCTCCGCCCCTGTCTCCTTCTCCGCCGAGTCGGCGACCGGAGCGGCGGGCGCGCCGGCGGCAGCAGCGGTGCAGGCCGGATTCATCGTGAGCAAGGCCCAGTTCGGCCGGATGTTCCCGAGCAAGAACCAGTTCTACACCTACGAGGCACTGGTCGGTGCGATGAGCGCCTACCCCGCCTTCGCACACACCGGGGACGACGCGCTCAAGCGCCGGGAGGCCGCGGCGTTCCTCGCCAACGTCAGCCACGAGACCGGCGGCCTGCGCTACATCGTGGAGCAGAACACCGCCAACTACCCTACGTACTGCGACACTTCCCGGCCCTACGGCTGTCCCGCGGGACGGGCCGCCTACTACGGACGGGGGCCGCTCCAGCTCAGCTGGAACTTCAACTACAAGGCGGCCGGGGACGCCCTGCACATCGACCTGCTCCACAACCCCGGCCTCGTCCAGACCGACCCCCAGGTCGCCTGGAAGACCGCGCTCTGGTACTGGAACACCCAGTCCGGTCCCGGCTCCATGACGCCCCATCAGGCGATGGTCAACGGCGCCGGGTTCGGCCAGACGATCCGCAGCATCAACGGCGCCCTGGAGTGCAACGGCCGGAACCCCGCCCAGATGCAGGACCGGGTCAACCTCTACCAGCGGTTCGCCCAGATCCTCGGCACCTCCCCCGGCGCCAACCTGACCTGCTGAGAAGAGCGGAGACCCCATGCACAGGTTCCTGACCAGGCTCCTCGTCGCGGTGGCCGCCACCTTGACCACCGTGCTGACCACCGTGGTCCCGGGCGCGGGCACGGCGGCCGCGGGTACGGCGGCGACGGCGGCTGCTGCCAACCACACGGTGACGTTCGTCAACCACTCCTCGCAGACGCTGTGGATCGGCAGCGGCGTCAACGCCGACGGGTCCAAGCAGTTCGGCCGGCTGCCGGTCCTGGCCCCCGGGCAGTCGGCGACGGTGACGATCCCCGAGACGACCGCCCCCTTCCACTGGCGCGGCAAGTTCTTCGCCCGGCAGGGGTGCGGCGGCGCCCCCGGCAGCACCTTCCACTGCCGGGTGGGCGACTGCGGGGCGTTCGCCGACCACTGCACGACGGGCGAACAGCCCGCCAGTCTGGCCGAGTTCAACTTCGACAGCAAGGACGGCGCCGCCCCCTGGTACGACGTGAGCTACGTGAACGCCTTCTCGCTGCCGGTCACGATCACCCCGGTGAACGCCACCGTCCCGCCCGGCGGCGGCTGCGACACACGGGGCTGCACGGCGAACCTGCTGCCCGCCTGCCCGCCCGCCGACCTGACGCGCGGGCCGGACGGCAAACCGCTGCTGTGCACCAACCCCAGCCGGGACACCCCCAGCGACTACAGCCGCGCGCTCAGCGCGAGGTGCCCCAAGGCCTACACCTGGTCCAAGCAGGACCAGGTGCCGGGCAACAAGGTGATGCAGCAGTGCAGCCACTGCAAGGGCTTCACCGTCACCTTCGGGCCCACCGCGTGAGCCGCCCGTCCCGCGGCCCCGCCACGGCCACGGCCGCGACCACGCGATCACGTGAGGAGAGGAGCACGGTGTCCCGTCGCCTACGCCTGTTCACCGTCGTGCCCGTGCTGTTCGCGGTCCTGACCGGGCTCACGGCCGCCGGCCCGGCCGACGCGTCCGCCGCCGTGAAGAAGAAGGGCGTCAGCGCCTGGAACTTCCCCGACGTCACCGGCGCACTGGCCGACGTCAGGGCCGGCTGGTTCTACACCTGGGCCTCGGACCGCCAGCAGATCAGGCCGCCGGCCGGCGTCGAGTTCGTCCCCATGATCTGGGGCGCGGCCTCGGTGACCGACGCCCAGCTCAACACGGCCAGGAAGGAGGGCAGCACCCTGCTCGGGTTCAACGAACCCGACCTGCCGGCGCAGGCGAACATGAGCCCGGCCAGGGCCCTCGACCTGTGGCCGCGGCTCCAGTCGACCGGGATGCGCCTGGGGGCACCCGCGGTCGCGGGCGGCGGCGACGTCGCGGGCGGCTGGCTCGACCAGTTCATGAAGGGCGCCGCCGCCCGCCACGAGAAGGTCGACTTCATCCCCCTGCACTGGTACGGCTCGGACTTCCGCGCCGACGCCGCGACCGGCCAGCTGCGCGGCTACCTCCAGGCCGTCTACAACCGCTACAAGAAGCCGATCTGGCTCACCGAGTACGCCCTGATCGACTTCTCCCACGGCACCCCGAGGTATCCGACGCAGGACCAGCAGGCCGCGTTCGTCACGAAGTCGACCGCCATGCTCCAGGGCCTGCCCTTCGTCGAACGCTACGCCTGGTTCACCCTCTCCGCGGACCGCGGCGGCAGCGGCCTCTACAACCGGGCGACGCCCAACAAGGCGGGCGCGGCCTACCGCGCGGCCGGCTGAGCACGGACCCCGCCCGGGCGGTGCGGGTCGATCCGACCCGCGCCGCCCGCGGTCGCGGGCGATCAAGGGCCTGCAGGCCGTGCCGCAGCCGGCTTCCGACCCGAACCTGATGCGGGTGGCGCCGGACCAGGCTCCTGCGGCCTGACGGCCCGCCCTGCGGGACGCGCGCGGAGCGCACGGGGACGTTCCCCGTGCGCTCCACGCGTGGTGAAGCCCCTGCCACCCGGACGCGGGCGGGCCGCCGTCAGCGTCCGGTCAGCAGACCGCGCACGAAGGCCGCCTGGCCGACGTGCTGCAGGTCGTCGGCGATCACGCTGATCAGACGCACCCCGAGGGTGACCGGTGGCTGCCACGACTCGTCGACGATCCGGGCGAGGGAGCGGTTGTCGAGGCCTCGCACGTACTCCGTGGTCCGCGCGTGGACGGCGTCGTGGTAGCCCGACAGCAGGTCGGCGGTGGCGGTGACCTGGGCGACCTGCGCGGGCCGGTGCCCGTAGCCGGTGGCCGACGCGGCGAAGGGCAGGGCGAACCGCTCCGCCCAGCCCTCGGCGGTCCACACCTGTTCGCGGTCGGCCGCGTCGGCGACGTGGTCGTCCTGCACCCGGGTGAGGTGCCAGACCAGCCAGGCGATCGAGTTGGCCGAGTCCTGCATCCGGAACGCCAGCTGGTCGGGAGTCAGACCCTCGACGACGTCGGCGACCGTGGCACGGATCCGCTCGAACGCGTCCACGAGAAGCTCCGCGCTGGTCACACCGGTCACCGTCGTCTCCCGGTCGAGTAGGCCGTCCTTGTCGGCGGCACGGCGAGCCGCGCACCGCCCCGCCGATTGTGTCCCGCCCCCGGGCCGCCGGCCACCCGACCTTCCACCGTTCCGACCCCACCGCATTCCACCGCCAAGCACAGATGTTTGCTTCGTGTCGCCCGGAGGGTCTACAGTCCTTCCCGTAAGCACAGATCGGTGCTTACGGATTCCGAGGAGAGTGCGGACGATGAAGCAGCTGCTGTTCCCGAACAACATCCAGTTCTGGTACGAGACCCTGCGCTCGATGAGCCACATCGCCTACGGCGGCGCGGACTTCGGCGAGGTCGTCTCCACCGCCGACCGCATCACCGAGGGCGACTACGGCAGCTGGTACACCGAGTGGATGGCCACCGCCGACCGCGTCGCCGGCCAGGCCGAGGAGTCCCTGGCCGCCGGCCACCGGGTCAGCGCCCGCGACGGCTTCCTGCGCGCCTCCAACTACTACCGCTCCGCCGAGTTCTTCCTCCACGGCCACCCCTGCGACCCCCGCCACGACCACGCCTACGACCGCAGCGTCGACACCTTCCGTTCCGCCGCCGCCCTGTTCACCCCGATCATCGAACCCGTCCAGATCCCCTACGGGGACACCACCCTGCCCGGCTACCTCTACCGCGTCGACGACACCGCCACCCCCCGCCCCACCCTCATCATGCACAACGGCTTCGACGGCACCGCCGAGGAACTCCACTACTTCGGCGCCATGGCCGGCGTCGAGCGCGGCTACACCGTCCTGACCTTCGACGGCCCCGGCATGCCCGGCCCCCGCCACCACCAGAACCTGCCCTTCCGCCCCGACTGGGAGAACGTCATCACCCCCGTCGTCGACTACGCCCAGACCCTGCCCGACGTCGACAACGACCGCATCGCCCTGCTCGGCATCAGCATGGGCGGCATCCTCGCCCCCCGCGCCGCCGCCTTCGAGCACCGCCTCGCCGCCCTCATCACCGTCGACGGCCTCTACGACCTCGGCCAGACCACCACCCGCAACATCCCCGGCACCCGCGAAGAAGCCGAACACCTCCTGCGCGCCGACACCGCCCCCGAACTCGACGCCGCCCTCGACCACCTCATGGCCACCGACCCCATCGCCCGCTGGGCCATCAACCACGGCATGTACGTCATGGGCGTCGACACCCCCCGCGCCTTCAACGCCTCCTACCTCGACTACACCCTCGCCAACGGCATCGCCGAACGCATCCAGTGCCCCACCCTCGTCTGCGACGCCGAAGACGACATGTTCTTCCACGGCCAGCCCGAACAGCTCTACCACCACCTCACCTGCCCCAAGACCCTCATGCCCTTCACCAACGACGAAGGCGCCGGCGCCCACTGCCACCCCGGCGCCATGCGCCTCACCCAAACCCGCATCTACGACTGGCTCGACGACACCCTCGGTACGACCACCGCCTGAGGACCTGACCGTCCGACACCGCGCCGGGCCCACGGGCCCCGCCCGCGGACCGTCCATCGGCTGCAGACCCATTGACCGAGGAAGCACCAGGAGACACACGTGCGGCTGATCGTAGGAATGACGGGAGCGACCGGCTCCGTCCTGGGAGTCCGGCTCCTCCAGGAACTGCACCGGCACCCCGGCGTGGAGACGCACCTGGTGCTGACGCGCTGGGCACGGGCCACCCTCGAACTGGAGACCGGGATGAGCTCCCGCGACGTCGCCGCGCTGGCCGACGTCGTCCACTCCCCGGACGACCAGGGGGCCTCCATCGCCTCCGGCTCGTTCCCCGCCGACGGGATGGTGATCGTCCCGTGCAGCATGAAGACCCTCGCCGGGATACGCACCGGGTACGCCGACGGTCTGGTCGCCCGGGCCGCGGACGTCACGCTCAAGGAGCGCCGCAAGCTCGTCCTCGTCCCCCGCGAGACCCCGCTGAGCGAGATCCACCTCGACAACATGCTCGCCCTCGCCCGCATGGGCGCCGCCATCGTGCCGCCCATGCCCGCCTTCTACAACCACCCCGCCACCGTGGACGACGTCGTCGACCACATCGTGGCGAGGATCTGCGACCAGTTCGGCATCGACTCGACCCGGGCCCGCCGCTGGGAAGGCATGCGCGCCGCGGCCACCCCGCGCGTACCGGCCCTCCAGAGCAACCAGTGAAGGAAGCGCACCCCATGAACCACCCCGTGAACCACCCCAAGGACCTCCGCGGCCACATCGCCGCGCTCGAAGCCCTCGGCGACCTCAAGCGCGTCCGGCGCGAGGTGAGTTGGGACCTGGAGGCCGCGGCGATCACCCGGCTCTCCTACGAGCGCACCGCGCCCGCACCGCTCTTCGAGAACGTCGGCGGCGCCGAGCCCGGCTTCCGCCTGATGGGCGCACCCGCCTCGCTGAGCTCCGCCCCCGGCAAGCCGCTCGCCCGGGTCGCGCTCTCCCTCGGACTGCCCCCGGAGCTGACCGCCGCGCAGCTCGTGGACACCCTGGCGGCGACCCGGGACCTGCCGCCGGTGCCGCCCAGGCTCGTGCCCCGCGACCAGGCCCCCTGCAAGCAGAACGTCCTGCTCGGCGAGGACGCGACGCTGGAGCGCTTCCCGATCCCCCGCGTCCACGAGCAGGACGGCGGCCGGTACCTCAACACCTGGGGGATCATCGTCGCGCGCACCCCGGACGGCTCGTGGACCAACTGGTCCATAGCCCGCATCATGATGATCGACGGCAAGCGCATGACCGGCCTGGTCATCCCACCCCAGCACATCGGCCTCATCTGGCAGGAATGGGTGAAGATCGGCAAGCCCATGCCCTACGCCCTCGTCCAGGGCGGCGACCCGGCGATCCCCTTCGTCGGCGGCATCCCGCTGCCCGACGGCGTCGACGAGGCCGGCTACATCGGCGCCCTGCACGGCGAGCCGGTCGAGGTCGTGAAGTGCGAGCTGTCCGACCTCGAGGTGCCCGCCGGCGCGGAGGTCGTCATCGAGGGCCACCTGTCCGTGGAACGCTCCGCCGTCGAGGGCCCGTTCGGCGAGTTCGCCGGGTACGTCCCCGACGAGGCCTCCCACCAGCCCGTCTACACCGTCGAGTGCATCACCCACCGCGACGCCCCGATCTGGCCGATCGTCGCCGAGGGCCGCCCGGTGGACGAGTTCCACACCGTCACCGGAGTGGGCATCGCCGCCGACGTCCTGCACGACCTGCGCGCCGCCGGCCTGCCGGTCACCACCGCCTGGTCCCCGCTGCGCGCGGCCTCCCACTGGCTGGTGCTCACCGTCCCGGCGAACTGGCGCGAACTCCTCCCGGACACCGACTCCGACACCGACACCGACTCCGACATCGACTCCCAGGAGTTCGTGCACCGCATCGGCGAGGTCATGGCCGGGGGGAGCCGGGGCGGACGGCTCCACGCCCGGGTCTTCGTCCTCGACGACGACGTCGACCCCGCCGACGACACCGACCTGCTGTGGGCGCTGGCCACCCGCATCCACCCCACCGACCGCGCCGAGGTGTGGCACGGCCCGATCCACCCCCTGATGAACTGCTACCACCCCGACGAGCGGGCCGCCATGACCGGGCCGGTCGTCCTCCACGACGGCCTCCAGCCCGCCCCCGGCCAGGGGCGCATGCCGCACAGCTCCTTCGCCGAGGCCTACCCGGCCCCCATCCGCCGGCGCGTCCTCGACCACTGGGACGACGAGGCCTGAGGACGCCGGCCACGGCTCCGCCCCGCCCGGGCCCACGAGGTCGGGAAGGCCCACCTGGTCCCCAACCTCGTCGCCAACGCCGTCCTGTCCGCTTCCCGGCCCCCGCACCCGACCGGCACCGGCCCACGCCACCGGGCCCGCGCCCGCGGTAGAGCCACGCCTGCCCGGGCGGTACCCCGAAGGCCTGCCGCTTCTCGGCACCGACCTTCACGACCTGGTGCACGTCGACCGGCCGTCGGTGCCAGGTGGGACATGCCGACGTCCGACGCCCGGGTCAGCGGACGGGGAAGGCGGCCGGCCGTTGCCAGGCCCTCACGTAGTCGACCGTCAGGTGTCCTTCGCTGCCGGGCGCCGGCGGGACCTTGGAGTAGACGAAGTTGCTGAGGAGGACGTTCACCGGCCGGTTCGAGGCCCTGCTGCTGTGGTGGACGACCCGGCCGTCGATCCACCAGTCCGTCCCCCAGGGCTCGATGTCGACGCCGTAGGTGTGGAAGTCCGCCGTCGGATCGAACGCGGGCCGGTGCACCACGCCCGCGGCGTTCGGGTCGGGGAGGGCGGCCCCGGGCCAGGTGAACCAGGACGGGGCTTCCTGCTGGGCCCTGCTCGCGTTGTGCTGGCTGAGGTAGAGCCGTGAGTGGTCGTCCGAGTAGAACTCGAAGGCGTCGGTCTCGCCGTGGGCGGGGAGGGTGACGCCGGGCGCGGACCACGTCCACAGGGCCGGCCAGAAGCCCTTGGGCGCCGGGAGCTTCGCCCGCACCTCCGTGTAGCCGTAGGTGAAGGCGTAGGAGGGCGACGTGTTGATCATGCAGCTGGACCACGCGTAGCGCTTCCCACTGGCGCTGGTGACGGCGTCCGGCCTGGCCGTGATGTCCAGCGCGCCGCCGGAGACGGCGCAGTTCGCCGGCTGGTCGAATTCGAGCTGCTGGTTGCCCGGGTTCCCGGTGCCCAGGGGGTTGGCGGACCAGTCGGCCTCCGCGTCCGACTGGTACGACCACCTCGTCCGGTCCAGCGACGTCCCGTCGAACTCGTCGGCGAACTTCAGGTCCCACCGGCCCGTCGGTCCGGTGGGCGCCGTCCGCGACGGTGGCGAGGGCGCCGTGGTCGAGGGCGCCACGGGATTCGCCGGGGCCGGTGCACCGGGCGACGGTGCCGAGGGGAACGGGGGCCGGCTGCTCAGCGGGGTGATCGGGAACGGCCACGACCCGCTCCCGGGCGAGGGCCAGGGCGGGGCCGTGCCGATCTGACGCACCGCCACGGCCGTCGGCGAGGCGAGGACGCACAGGGCCGCGCCGGCCATGGACGCCGCGGCGAGCTTCAGGAGTTTCGACAAGGGATCCGCCGTTCTGGGACCGGTCACAGCAGGGACCGACCCGATGACCCGGGGCACCGTAAGAGCCATGTGTGGGGGGACCGGCACTGCCGGCGGCAGGCGGTTGCGATCGACTCTCGCACTCGTCCCGGGGAACCGCTCGTCGTACGGTGCGAAGGGGGTGACCCACCGACAGGTCGGGTCGATCCGGGATGGGACCTCGGGCTGACCGCGGGACCCGATCCGTCGGCGCATGCCCCCTCGGGGGCAGCCAGGGCGGTGGCAGGCGCTCAGTACCAGCCGTACCGCCACACCCACGCCGATCCACCGCTCACGGCGCCACCACGGGCAGCGCGACCACGGGGGCGGCCCGCCGAGCCACGCCCGGCCGTACCGCCCAGCTGCGGGCGCGAGTGCGGCTGCGGGGCCCTCGGGATGGCAGGCTTACGCCGAGCACATGATGATCATCATCCGACCGCCCCAGGGCCACACCCGGCGGTCGGGCGCGGAGGTGGGGACCATGAATCCGGCGGACACGCCCTTGATCGGCCGGGAGCACGAACTGGCCCTGCTGCACTCGTTCGTGACCGCCCCCGAGGGGCGGGCGCTGGTGCTGCGCGGCGAGGCCGGTGTGGGCAAGAGCGCACTGGTCGACCGCGCGGCCCGCACGGCGGCCGAGGCGGACCACGCACTCGTGCGGGCCACCGGGGTGGAGGCCGAGTCGGAGCTGCCGTTCGCCGGCCTGCACCAGTGCCTCCACCCCCTGCTCGACCGCACCGCCCGCCTCGACCCGCGCCAACGCACCGCCCTGGACGTGGTGTTCGGCGGCGGCAGCGGTGCGCCGCCGTCCGTGCTGTCCCTCGGCATCGCCGTGCTGGACCTGCTGGCACTCGCCGCCGCCGAACGGCCGCTGACGCTGCTGATCGACGACGGCCAGTGGCTGGACGACGCCAGCGTCGAGGTGTGCGGGTTCGTGGCACGCCGGCTGGCGGACCTCCCGGTGAAGATGCTGATCGCGCTGCGCTCCGAGGTGCGCTGCGCCTTCGACCACGCCCGGCTCCCCGAACTTCCGGTCGAGGCCCTGGCGGAGGACGCCGCCGGACGCCTGCTGGAGCTGCGCCACCCCCGGCTCGACGCCCGGGTGCGGCGGGCCGCCCTGGAGCACGCCCGGGGCAACCCGCTGGCCCTGCACGAGCTGCCGCCCTACCTGGCCGCGCCCGACCTCGCCGGTGACCTGCTCGCCACCCCCGGGGTGCCGCTGCCCAGGCGCCTCCAGCAGCTCTACGGCACGCGGATCGAGCGCCTGGCCCCCGCCGTCCGGGCGGAACTGCTCCGCGGCGCCCTCGACGGCGCCGCGGCCGGCCGGCTCCGGGGCCGCGTCCACGCCACGCGGTACCGGATGCGCGGGGTCGAACCGGCCGTCGAGTCGGGGCTGCTCGACGTCGACACGGCCCTCGGTGACTTCGTCTTCCGCCACCCCCTGGTGCGCTCCGCCGTCATCCAGCTGGCCACGCCCGACGAGCGCCGGTCCGCCCACGCCGAACTGTCCCGGGTGCACCGGGCCGACACCGAGCGGCACGCGGGCCACCTGGCCGCAGCGGTCGTCGACCCGGACGAGGCGGTGGCCGCGGTGCTGGAGGCTGCGGCCGACTCCGCGACCCGGCGCGGTGGCGCGGCGGCCGCCGTGGCCTGGCTGACCCGCGCGGCGGAGCTGAGCGAGCGGCCCGCGGACCGCTCCCGGCGCCTCGGTGACGCGGCCTACCTCGCCGGGCAGGCCGCGCTGCTGGACGAGGCGCAGCGGCTGCTCCACCGCTCGGACCCGGAGCCCGGCCCGGCCGGTTCGCTGGCAGCCGTCCTCACCTCCGCGCACGCGGACTTCGTCCGGGCCGGAGCGGTCCGGCCGGCCTTCCAACGGCTGGCGGCGGCGGTCGAGCGGTGGTCGGACGGCGGCACTCAGGGGGAGGCAGGCGACGGGGCCACCCTGGCCCGGGCGGCCGACACGCTGGTCACCATGGCCCACTACGCGGGCGACCCCGCACTGTGGCAGCGCGTCGAGCGGATCCTCGACGCGCTCGGCGACCGGGTGCATCCGCTGACGGCGCTGTACCGGGACGCGAGCGCCGTGGCGCGCAGCGGTGCGGGGCTGCGCGAACGTCTGGAGCGGGCGTTCGCCGCCGAGGCGCACCTCGCGCCGTGGGACCTGGCCCGGCTGGGGGTCTGCGCCTCCCACGTCGACGCGCTGGGCCAGTACCGCGTCCAGCTGCGGCACGCCGTCGAGCGGGAGCGGGAGGAGGGCGCGGTGTCGAGCGTGATGACCATGCTGCGGATGCTGATGCTGGACCAGATGTACTCCGGCGAGTGGGCGGAGGCGGAGCGTACCGGGCAGCAGGCGCTGGAGCTGTGCACCGCGCACGGTCACGTCCTGCTCGCGTACCACACCCGGGCGGTGCTGGGGCAGTTGGCGGCCCGGCGGGGGCGGCTGGGTGCCGCGCGGGAGCTGCAGTCCGCGGTGGACGCCTGGGCCCGTCCGCGCGGGGTGGGTCTGCTCACCCAGATCACGGAGGCGATCGCCACCGGGGTGGCGCTCACCGAGGGGGACTTCGAGGCGGCCTACCTGTACGCCATCGGGATGACGCCGCCGGGCAGCTTCGAGCGCCATGCCCACCAGATCGCCCCGCGCGCGTTGCTGGAGCTGGTGGAGGCGGCGCTGTACAGCGGCCGCCGGGAGCAGGCGCGGCGGCACGCCCTGGCGGCGTGCGAGGCCGGGCTGCCGGAGGCGTCGCCCCGGTTGGCCCTGTCCGCCTACGGCGGCCTGGCGATGACCGCGGAGGATGCGGCGGAGGCGGCGGCGATGTACGCGCGCGTCGAGGCGCACCCGGCGGCCGGGGACTTCCCCTTCGAGGTGGCGCGCGTCCGTCTGGCCTACGGCATCACGCTGCGGCGGCTGAGGGAGCCGCGCGCGGCCGGGCAGGCGCTGACGCTGGCCGTCGGGACGTTCGACCGTCTCGGCTGCACGGCGTGGGCGGACCGGGCCCGCGCCGAACTCCGGGCCGGCGGCCGGCCTGCGGCCCCGTCGGGCCCGTCGGCCCCGGACGCCACGGTGCTGACCTGGCAGGAGCGGCGGATCGCCGAACTCGCCGCGACCGGGCTGACGAACAAGGAGATCGGCGAGCGGATCCGGTTGTCCCCGCGGACGGTCAGTTCGCACCTCTACCGGGTCTTCCCCAAGCTCGGCGTCACCTCCCGCGCCGCCCTGCGCGACGCGCTGGGCGGCACACCGGGCGGCACTCCGGCTGGCGACACCGGGCACTGACACCGGGCAGGGGTGAGGCGGCGGGCATTCGCGCTCTCCGGCGGCCGAGGCTACGGCGACGGCTACGCCCCACCGTCGCGCTGAAGGCTGCGCCGGTCGCCTGCCAGACTGTGGGACCCACCGGGCAGCGCGAAGCAAACATCTGTGCTTACGATGTGGGGGTGACGACGAAAGAACCGACCACACGCATCCGCAGGAGCCCCGAACAGGTCCGCACGGCCGTCCACCAGGCGGTCATCGACCTGCTCTCCGACCCGGACGGCGAGGACCTCAACATCCCCGCGATCGCCCAGCGCGCCGGCGTCAACCACACCAGCGTCTACCGGCGCTGGGGCAGCCTCGACGCACTCCTGGCCGACATGGTCACCACCCGCCTCGAACGCGACTCGCCGCTGAACGACACCGGCAGCCTGCGCGGCGACCTCCTCGCCTGGGCCGAAGCCAGCGTCAGGAGCATCCGCACCCCCCAGGGCCGCGCCCTCGTGCGCGCCGTCATCCTGTCCATGCCGAACAACCCCCAGGACCAGACCGAGCGGACGCAGCACTTCCAGCGCCGCATGCGCTCCATCGAACAGATCCGCCAGCGGGCCATCGCCCGGGGCGAGGACCCGCCACCCGTGGAGCAGATCCTCGACCAGCTCATCGCACCGTTCTACGTCCGGTCGATCTTCGGCATCGACCTGCCGGCCACCGGCTACCCCGAGCTCCTCGTCGACCGACTGCTCGGCCCCGCGGACGCACCGGGCACGGACTGAGCCCGGCCCACCCGAACCGGGCCCCCTCCCCACCCACCGACCCGCGGTCGGCGACCGTCCCCCTCGTCGCCGGACCCAGGTCAGTCCGGGTGCCGCGTGGTGCCGCGAACCCCCGGGAGCGTCTGTGCGACGCTCCCGGGGGTTCGCGGTCGACAGCCCGGACATGGCCCTGGCGGCAGTCGGCTCCCGGGGCCGGTGCGCGGTGTCCGTGCCGGCCGGGGCGCCGCCCGGCGAGGAGCACGGGTCGAGCGGGCGGAAGGCCGGCACCGGGAAGCCGAGCGTCTTCGGCCCGGGGCCCGCCTCGCTCGCCCGGCGGCGTGAACTCCACCTCGGCCGCCCGGGACTTCACCGTGCCGGCTCCGCCCGCGGCTGCGGGCCGGGGTGCTGGTCCGGTCAGGTGTCCGCGGTGGGCTCCTGGTCCCGCTGGGAACGGCGGAGCTGTTCGTTGATGCGCAGGGCTTCTTCGAGTTGGTCTTCGAGGATGACGATGCGGCAGGCGGCCTCGATCGGGGTGCCCTGGTCGACGAGGTCGCGGGCGCGCATGGCGATGCGTAGCTGGTAGCGGGAGTAGCGGCGGTGGCCGCCGCCGGAGCGTAGCGGGGTGATGAGGCGGTGTTCGCCGAGGGCTCGCAGGAAGCCGGGGGTGGTGGCGGTCATCTCGGCGGCGCGGCCCATGGTGTAGGCGGGGTAGTCGTCGTCGTCGAGCTTGTCGGGTGTGTCGGGGCTGGTCGTCGTAGTCACTGCACCTCTCTGGTTCTCGGGGAGAACGCGTCGAGGGGCCCCGGGGCCGTGTCGGCTCCGGGGCCCCGAAGGGGAACAACACCATCTACCGGCCTGGGCCGGTCCTGTTACTTCCGCACCGCCCCGGGGGAGGGGGCGTACGGGGATCGCGTATGCGTGACCGGAAACCACCGTCCTTGCCTTGGGGTCTGCGGTGTCCGCCCGGGCGAGTGTTCACGGGCCGGGCGATCCTGATGGCGCTTGCGCCCTCCGTTCATCCTCTGTACTGAACTGTCATTTCCGTACTGCTGGTACTGCCGGTACTGCTGGTACTGCACCTGCTGAACTGCGTCCTGCTGGTCGGTGGCCGTGACGGCCCACCGGTCCGGCAGCCAGCCCCGTCGGCCGTCCTGC
>NZ_JBIALK010000030.1:0-97281 GCF_042873275.1 Kitasatospora sp. NPDC004745
CGGCCGCATCGTCGACGAACTCCACACGCCCACCGCCGACACCGTCCTGGACCGCATGCGCCGCTTCGACGCCAAGGGCCGCACCAGCTGAGCCCGTTCGACCCCGACGCCACCGAACCACGAGCCCCCCAGGACTGACACTCCCCCATGTTCCGCACCGCACTGCGCAACGTGCTGGCCCACAAGGGCCGGCTCCTCATGACGACGCTCGCCGTCCTGCTCGGCACCGCCTTCGTGGCCGGCACGCTCGTCTTCTCCGACACCTTCGGCAACGCGCTCAGGACCCAGAACTCCAAGAGCTACACCGACATCGCCGTCACGGTCAGCGACCACGAGGCCGTCGGCCGCGGCTACGACCGCGGCGACCGGGCCGAGGCCGGCCCCTCCCTCACCGAGGACACCCGCACGGCCGTCGCGGCGCTGCCCGGCGCCGCCGACGCCCGCGGCGTGGTCAGCGGCTTCGCCGGCATCGCCGACCGCAAGGGCGCCCTCATCGGCGACGGCTTCTCCACCACCGGCACCAACTACGTGCCGGGCGCCGACGGCACCGACCCGCGCTACCCGCTGGTCGAGGGCCGCGGCCCGAAGGACGCCAAGGAGATCGCGCTCGACACCAGGACCGCCGACAAGGGCGGGTACAAGGTCGGCGACACCGTCCGCGTCGCCGTCAACGGCCCGGTGATGGAGCTCAAGCTCACCGGCACCCTGCACACCAACGACCCGCGCGTGGTGGCCGGCGGCTCGCTCGCCGCCTTCGACACCGCCACCGCCCAGCGGCTCTACCTCAGCCCCGGCCACTACGCCGAGCTGGACGTCAGGGCCAAGCCGGGCACCGACGACGCCGCGCTGCTCGCCGCCGTGAAGCAGGCCCTCCCGCAGGGCGACAACCTCGAGGCCAGGACCGGCCGCGAACTCGCCGCCGAACAGGACCGGATGATCGAGCAGGGCACCCGGATGCTCAGCACCTTCCTGCTGGGCTTCGCGGGCATCGCCCTGTTCGTCGGCGTCTTCATCATCGCCAACACCTTCGCCATGCTGGTCGCCCAGCGCACCCGGGAGCTGGCCCTGCTGCGCGCCGTCGGCGCCAGCCGCCGCCAGATCACCCGCTCGGTGCTGATCGAGGCGCTGCTGGTCGGCCTCGCCGCGTCGGTGGGCGGCCTGCTGGCCGGCATCGGGATCGCCGTCGGGCTCAAGGCCGTGCTCAACGGCCCGATGGACGCCAACCTGCCGGACGGCCCGCTGATCATCGCGCCGTCCACGGTGGTCACCGCGATCGCCGTCGGCGTCCTGGTGACGGTGCTGGCCGCCTGGCTGCCCGCCCGCCGCGCCTCCCGGATCGCCCCGGTCGCGGCGATGAGCTCGGTCGAGCAGCCCGCCACCCAGAAGAGCCTGCGGGTGCGCAACGCGATCGGCCTGCTGTTCACCCTGGCCGGCGGTGGCGCGCTGGCGGCCGGCGTGGGCGGCAAGGAGGTCAAGCTGGTCGGTCTCGGTGCGGGCGCGCTGCTGATCGGCGTGTTCGTGCTGACCCCGCTGCTCTCCCGGCCGCTGATCGCGCTGTTCGCCCCGCTGCTGCGCAGGCTGTACGGCACGCCGGGGAAGCTGGCCCGGGAGAACGCCGTCCGCAACCCCCGGCGCACCGCCGCCACGGCCTCCGCGCTGACCATCGGCGTCACCCTGATCACCTCGCTGACCGTGGTCGGCGCCTCGGTGAACGAGGCCCTGGACAAGTCCACCGGGAGCGACCTCAAGGCCGACTACACCGTCGCGATGAAGAACTTCTCGATGCTCTCCCCCGAGGTCGCCACCCAGGTCGCCAGGACGCCCGGCGTCAGCGCGATGAGCGTGGAGCGCACCGTCCCGGTGAAGACCGCCGCGAACGGCACGCACGGCACGCACGGATCGGCCGCCGCGGACGGCCCGGACGGCACGACCACCGAGTACCTGCGGGCCGTCGACGCGGCGACCATCGACCGGCTGGCCACCATCAAGGTCAAGGAGGGGTCGGCGGACGCGCTGAAGCAGGGCCGGCTGATGGTGAGCGCCGGCACCTCGGAGCGCACCGGCTACCGGGTCGGCGACGCCGTCGCGGTCACCTACCCGGACGGCACCAAGGGGTCGCTCACCGTCGGTGCCGTCCTGGAGGCCAACACCGCGCCGGCCGGCTTCGTCGCCCCCGACGCCGTGGTCGGCCCGCACGCGGCGCCCGGCAGCGGCCTGGAACGGATCCTGGTGAAGGGCGCGGACGGCGCCACCGGCGGGCTGAAGCAGGCGCTGCGGGACGCCACCGGCGGCAACCCGCTGATCGCGGTCAAGGGCGACGAGGACATCAAGGCGGAGAGCCGCCAGATGGTCACCAACGTGCTGAACGTCATGTACGGGCTGCTCGGGATGTCCGTGGTGATCGCGGTGCTCGGCGTGGTCAACACCATGGCGATGTCGGTCTACGAGCGCCGCCGGGAGATCGGCATGCTGCGGGCGATCGGCCTGGACCGCCGGGGCATCGGCCGGATGGTGCGACTGGAGTCGCTGCTGATCGCGCTGTTCGGCGGCGTGGTCGGGATCGGGCTCGGCGTCCTGGTCGCCTGGGCGGGCAACCGCACGATGGCGGACTCCTTCAAGGACATGACCACCGTGGTGCCGCCGCTGCAGATCCTCGGCTTCCTGGTCGCGGCCGCGGTGATCGGCCTGCTCGCCGCCCTGTGGCCGGCCCGCCGGGCCGCCCGGATGGACATCCTGGGCGCGATCAAGAGCGAGTAGCGGCCCCGCTCACGTCACCCCGGAGCCCCGGGCGGTCCAGGACCTCCCGGGGCTCCGCCGCGTCCCGGCCCCGCCCCGCACACCCCTGCCCGACCCGGACACCCCCGCCCCGTACCGCGGCCCCCGGCGGGGTGCCGGGGGCCGGATGCGCGACCGCCCCGGCCGGCGGGGGCCGGTCGGGGCGGGGCGGGGGTGCGGGAGGTCAGGCGGCGGGCTTGGCCGCGACGGGCTTCGCCCGGCCCCCGAACAGGTTGAAGAAGACGGCGAGGGTCGGCGCCAGGTAGAGCAGCCAGACCACCAGCTGCAGGACCGTCGGGTCCGGCTGGAAGTTGAAGACGCCCTTGAGCAGGGTGCCGTACCAGCTGTCCTTCGGGATGGTGCTGGAGATGTCGAAGGCCTGGCTGTGCAGGCCCGGCAGCCAGCCGGCCTCCTGCAGGTCGTGCACGCCGTAGGCGAGCACGCCGGCCGCGACGACCACCAGCATGGCGCCGGTCCAGGTGAAGAACTTCGCCAGGTTGATCTTCAGTGCGCCGCGGTAGAACAGCCAGCCGAGCACCACCGAGGTGAGCAGGCCGAGGGCCGCGCCGATCAGCGGGTTGTAGCCGTCCCCGGTGGCCTGCACCGCGGACCAGATGAACAGGGCGGTCTCCAGGCCCTCCCGGCCGACGGCCAGGAAGGCGGTGACCACCAGGGCCGTGGTGCCCATGGCGACGGCCGCGTCGAGCTTGCCGTGCAGTTCGGTCTTCAGGTGCCGGGCGGTGCGGCGCATCCAGAACACCATCCAGGTGACCAGCCCGACCGAGATGATCGACAGCGAGCCGCCGAGCGCCTCCTGCGCCTCGAAGGTGAGCTGCGAGGAGCCGAACTGCAGCACCGCGCCGAAGGCCATGCTGAGCACGACGGCCGAGACGACGCCGGTCCACACCGGCGGGAGCTTGTCCCGGCGGTCGGTCTTGACCAGGTAGGCGATCAGGATGCAGACGACCAGGCTGGCTTCGAGGCCTTCGCGCAGGCCGATCAGGTAGTTGCCGAACACGCGGGCTCCTGGGGGGTGTCGAGGTGGTACGGGGGAACGCGGTCGGGATCAGCCGAACAGGGCCTGGCCCCACCACTCCCCGGGCTTGCGGACGCCCGCCGGGCAGGCGAAGTGGGCGGAGCCGACGTGCTGGATGTACTCGTTGAGCTTGTCGCTGCCCGCGAGCCGCTGCTGGAGCGGGACGAAGGCCTTGCGGGTGTCGCGCTGGTAGGCGAGGAAGAACAGGCCGGCGTCCAGGCGGCCGAGGCCGTCGGTGCCGTCGGTGAAGGAGAAGCCGCGGCGCAGGATCATCAGACCGCTGTTGGCGTCCGGGTGGGCCAGGGCGACGTGGGAGTCGGCGGGCATGGCCTTGAGGTCCGGCGCGTCGTGCTCCTTGGCCTTGCCGTACGGGGCGCCCTCGCCCTTGGTGCGGCCGAAGACGTCCTCCTGCTCCTTGAGCGAGGTGCGGTCCCAGGTCTCGATGTGCATCCGGATGCGCCGGGCGACGAGGTAGGAGCCGCCGGTCATCCAGTCGGCGCCGTCGCCGGGGGCCGCCCACACGTGGTCGGCGAGCTTGGCGGTGTCGGTGCCCGCGATGTTGTGGGTGCCGTCCTTGAAGCCCATCAGGTTGCGCGGGGTCTGCGCGTCCGGGGTGGTGGAGGAGGTCTTGCCGAAGCCGAGCTGCGACCAGCGGATGTTGACGGTGCCCATGCCGATGCGGGCCAGGTTGCGGATGGCGTGCACGGCGACCTGCGGGTCGTCGGCGCAGGCCTGGATGCAGATGTCGCCGCCGCTGCGCAGCGGGTCGAGCTTGTCGCCCTTGAACGCGGGCAGGTCGATCAGGGCTTCGGGGCGCCTGGCCTTGAGGCCGAAGCGGTCGACCGGCTGACCGTCCGGGCCGGTCTTCTCGAACAGGGTGGGGCCGAAGCCGATGGTGAGGGTGAGCCGGGAGGCGGGCAGGCCGAGGGCCTCGCCGGTGTCGTCCGGCGGCGCCTCGGGCAGGCCGCTGGCGGCGCCGGTGCCGACCTCGCGGCCGCCGGTCATCGCGGCGGCGGCCTTGGTCCACTCCTTGAGCATCTTGACCAGCGACTCGCGGGTGGCCTTGTCGGAGACGTCGAAGGCGGCGAAGTGCAGGCGGTCCTGGACGGGGGTGGCGATGCCGGCCTGGTTGTCGCCGTAGAAGGGCACCTCGGCGCCGGCCTGGGCGGCGGGTGCCGGGGCGGGGTCGTCCTGGCGGGTGGCCGCGGCGACCGAGCCGACGGCGGCGGCGCCGAGCGCGACACCCGCGCCGGCCCAGCCGATCACGGCCCGGCGGCTGACGCCGCCGGCGGGGGCGGCGTCGGTGCCGGCCGGGGCTTCGGTCTGCTGCTGGTTCTCGGCGTCCATCGGCGGGTGGATCCTTCTCTGTGCTGACTCGCCGATGCCGTGGCGGCCGCTTGGGGGCCGCCACGGCGTCGGTGGAGGGGTGGGGACGGTGCTCGGTGGTGCCGGGGTCGCTACTTGACGACGACGGCGGCGGCCAGCTTCGACAGCGGCTCGCCCAGCGAGTTGACCGCGTCGGAGAAGGTCTTGCGCTCGGCCTCGGTGACCTTGTCGTAGGAGGTGAAGGTGCCGTCGGCCTGCTTGTACTTGGCGAGCAGGGCGGTGATGGCGGTGAACTCGGAGTCGAGGGTCTTGGCGAGCTCCGGGTCCTTCTCGGCGGCGACGGGCTTCAGCAGCTCGTAGGCCTTCTGCGCACCCTCGACGTTGGCCTGGAAGTCGGCCAGGTCGGTGTGGCTGTAGCGGTCCTCCTCGCCGGTGATCTTGTTGGTGGCGACCTCGTCCAGCAGCTCCTTGGCGCCGTTGGCCATGCTGGTCGCGGTGATCTCGGCGGAGGGGATCTTCTTCTGCCAGTCCTTGAGGTCGTTGACCAGCTGGGTGGCGAGGGTCTTCTCGTCGTCGCCGATCCTGGCGTCGGCCCAGAGCGACTTCTCCAGCTTGTGCCAGCCGGTCCACTGCTGGCCGGCCTCGACCTTGTCCTCGCGGGTGTCGGTCTTGGGGTCGACGTCGCCGAAGCTCTCCGCGACGGGCTCGGTGCGCTCCCAGCCGGTGCGCGAGGGCGCGTAGAGCGACTTGGCCTTCTCGACGTCGCCGGCGGTGATCGCGGCGGCGAAGGCCTCGACGGCCGGGATGGTGGCGTCGGCCTGCTCCTGGGCGTACTTGCGGTAGGCCTCGACGGCGGTGGCCAGGCGCGGGTCGGCTGCGGCGGCGCTGCCGCCCTCGCCGGTCACGGTGATCTTCTGGCGGATGCCGTCGCCGACCATGCCGGGCTTGCAGGCGATCTCGTAGGAGCCGGCCTTGATCTCGGCGTTGATGGTGGCCTTGGTGCCGGGGCCGATGTTCTCGCGCTCGGTGATGATCTTGTCACCGTCGCCGTAGACGTAGACCTCGGTGGTCTTGGCGCCCTTGTTGCTGATGTCGAGGACGACGTGGCCGGCCGGGAACGTGGTCTTGGAGACCTCGCAGGCGGTGTCGGTGGCGTTGATCTTGACGGCGTCGGCGCCGCCCGCCTTGTCGTCCTTCTTGTCCGCGCAGCCCGCCAGGGTGGCGGTCGCCACGGCGAGGGTGAGCAGCGCGGCTGCAGTGGTACGGCGACGGGCGGACATACGGGCTCCAACGGAGAGGGCAGGGTGGACCTGGGCAGCACTGAGTGTGGGCGGGGGAACCGGGGGCACCGGTCCCCCCACCCACTTAGCTAAGGCATACCTTAGGGAAATCTGATTTCAGCGTCTACACCGCCCCCCACCTGTCAATCCGTCAGGTGGCGGGAACCCTTGCGGGCCGCCGTCCGTCAGCCCACGACCTCATGCCCGGGCACCCTCGCGGGCCGCCGTCCGTCAGCCCACGACCTCATGCCCGGGCACCCTCGCGGGCCGCCGTCCGTCAGCCCACGGCCTCACGCCCCGGGCACCCGGCGGGCGGCCGCGCGGGCCGTCCAGCGGCCCTCGTGGCGGCTGATCCGGATCGGGTGGCCGAAGGTCTCGCTGATCAGCCCCGTGGTCATCACCTCGTCCACCGGCCCGGCCGCCACGCACTCCCCCGCCCGCAGCAGCAGGGCGTGCGTGGTGCTCTCCGGCAGCTCCTCCAGGTGGTGGGTGACCAGCACGCTGGCCAGCTCGGGGTGCTGGTGGCGCAGCAGGTCCAGGCTGTCCAGCAGCAGCTCGCGGGCGGTGAGGTCCAGTCCGGTGGCGGGCTCGTCGAGCAGCAGCAGCCGCGGGCTGGGCATCAGCGCGCGGGCGATCAGGGCCCGGCCGCGCTCGCCCTGGGAGAGCGTGGTCCACGGGGAGTCGGCCATCGGGGCCATGCCGAGCGTCTCGATCAGCTGCTCGGCCCGGGCCAGCACCTCGGGGGCGGCCTTGCGGTGCCACTCCGGCTCGATGGTGTTGGTGTGCCCGGTCAGCACCACCTCGCGCACGCTCAGCGGGGAGCGCAGCGGGTGGCGGGGGTTGACGTGCCCGAGGTGGGCGCGCAGCTCACGGATGTCCACCCGGCCGAGCCGGCGGCCCAGCACGTCCACCTCCCCGCGGGTCGGGTGGGAGACCGCGCCGAGCAGCGCGAGCAGGGTGGACTTCCCCGCCCCGTTCGGCCCGAGCAGCGCCCAGTGCTCGCCGGCCTCGATGGTGAGGGAGATCCCGCGCAGCAGGTGGCGGCCGTCGCGCACGACGTCCACGTCCCGGGTGCGCAGCAGTGGGCCCTCGAAGGACGGGGCGGACGAACTCATGGGGGCGGACCTCCGATCACGACACCGGGCAGGGTACGGGCGTGGCGCCGCACCAGCCGGTACGGCGCCGACCGTCCGCGTGCAGAGTACAACCGGGGCCCCAGGCAAGATCGCTTCGTCCGAGGGATGGACGCGCCAGGACCCTTTTGCCCGGCCGGAGTTGGGAGGATGATCGGTGCTTCCGGAGCGACGAGGGGAGCGCCGTCATGACGGACGGGGAGACCACGGACGGGGAGCCGACGGGCAGAGCGGCGGCGGTCGGGGAGGCCGCCGTCGGGGAGGCTGCGGGCGGCGCCGCGCTGGGGGAGGCGACGGGCGGCCCGGGGGTCGGGGAGCCCGCGGTCGGGAAGGCCGCGGTCGGGGCACCGCCGGCGGCCGGCACGGTGCACGGACTGGTCGAGGAGCAGGCCCGGCTGGCCCCGCTCGCCGTCGCCGTCCGGTGCGGGGCCGAGGAGCTGACGTACCGGGAGCTGGACGCCCGGGCCACCGCACTCGCCCGCGACCTGGCGTCCCGCGGCCTGGCCCCGGGCGGCCGGGCGGCCGTCGCGCTCGGCCGCGGGACGGGCGTCTACGTCGCCCTGCTCGCCGTGCTGAAGACCGGCGCCGCCTACGTGCCGCTGGAGCCGAGCGCGCCGGACGCGCTGCTGCGGCACGTGCTGACCGACGCCGCACCGGACCTGGTGGTCACCGAGGAGGGCCACCGGGTGCGGCTCGCCGACGCCGGCGGCGCACCGGTCGTCTGCCCGGACCTGACCGTGTCGGCGGACGGCCCGTTCGACGCCCCGGCCACCGGCCCCGCCGACCTCGCCTGCGTCTTCTACACCTCCGGAACCACCGGCCCGCCCACCGGCGCGCTGATCGGGCACGACAACCTGCTGGCCGCCCACCGCAGCTGGTGCGAGGTGTACGGGCTGACCGCCGAGGACCGGATCCTGCAGACGGCGAGCCTGGAGTTCGACGTCTTCACCGCCGACTGGGTGCGCGCCCTGTGCACCGGGGCCGCCCTCGTCGTCGCCCCGCGCAACCTCACCCTGGACCGCACCGCCGACGTCGCCGAGCTGCCCGCGCTGGTCGCCGACGAGCGGATCACCGTCGTGGAGCTGAACGTGCGCACCGCGCGCCGGCTGAGCGCCTTCCTCGAACGGACCGGCCGCGCCCTGCCCGGGGTGCGGCTGCTGACCGTCGGCGCCGAGAAGTGGTACCTGGACGAGCAGCTGGGCCTGCAACGGCTGCTCGGCGAGCGGACCAGGGTGCTCAACGTCTACGGCCTGGCCGAGGCCACCGTCGACAGCACCTACTTCGACGCCCGGGGCAGCGCCGTCGCCGACGGCGGCGAGCGGGTCTCGCTGGTCGGCCGGCCCTTCCCCGGCACCCGGGTCTACGTGGTCGGGCCGAAGGGCCTCCCCGTCGCGCCCGGGCGGCCCGGCGAGATCGCCGTCGCCGGGAGCGGGCTCGGCCGGGGCTACCTCGGCCGGCCCGACGACACCCGGCGGCGCTTCGTCCGGGCCGACTTCGACCCGGACGGGCGGGTGCTGCTGACCGGGGACGTCGGACTGCTGCGCCCGGACGGCGTCCTGGAGTTCCTCGGCCGGGCCGCCACCGTGCTCGGTCCGGTCGACCACCCCGGCAAGGCCTCGGCGGTGGCCATGGTGCTGACGGCCGCCCGGGCCGAGGGCGTGCTGCGCTCGCACCCCGCGGTCCGGGAGGCCGCCGTGGTGGAGCTGGAGCCGCGGCCAGGGCAGCGGCGGCTGGTCGGCTACGCGGTGGCCGAACCGGCCGCGGACGGCGCCGACGGCTGGTCGCTCTCGCAGCACCTGGCGGCGGAACTGCCGGGCGCCGCTGCGCCCTCGGCGGTCGTGGTGGTGCCGGACCTGCCGCGCACCCGGGCGGGCAAGCTGGACCGCTCCGCGCTGCCGTTGCCCGCACCGCCGGAGCACACCGCCGCGCGGACGGCCGCGCTCACCGCCGGGCGCCCGGTGAAGGCGGTCGGCGGGAAGGCGGGCGGCAAGGCCGGGGGCGGCGGCTCCGAGAGCCGCTCCGTCGCCGGCTGCGCGGCGGTCTTCTGCGTGCTGCTGTTCGGCGCCGGCGCGTGGGCGATCACCGACGAGTTCTTCCCCGGCTCCACCGACGTCTCGCTGGTCCCGTCCCCCTACGACGCGTACTTCAGGCTGTTGTACCTCTGCGAGAACCTGGCGTTCGGCGCGGGCGTGGTCTACCTCGCCGCCGGCTTCGAGGCCGTGCTGCGACAGGGACGGCCGTACCGGCTGTCCGTGCTGACCCATCTCGCGATCACCTGGCTGCTGGTCAACTGGTGGCCGCAGGACAACCTGTACCGCCTCACCAGCGCCACGGACTGGCCGCGCGAGACGGCGCTGGTGTTCGCCTTCAACATCCCGCTGATGCTCGCGGCGCTGGTCGTGGTGCGGTTCGTGGTCTGGCGGCCGCCGGTGGGCGAGCAGTAGCGGGCGGCGGCCGCCGGGGGGCCGCCCGGAGCGGGTGAAGCGCCGTCGCCGAAACGGCGATCGGTCGCCCGAGGCGGCCGCGCGCGTCCCGACCGCCCGTCACCGCAGGGCTTCGAACATCCCGGCCAGGGCGTGGTTCGCCGCCGCCAGCAGCGCCTGTGCCGCGTCCAGCGCCTCGGCGTCGGTCCCGGCCAGGGCGAGGCCGACGACGGGCTCCGGGTCGTGGCCGGCCGTCGGGATCAGCGGCAGCAGGGTGACCCCGAGCCGGGCGCAGGCCGGGCGCAGCCGGTCGAGGTGGTCGTGGAGCGCCTCCTGGGCGAGGCGGGCTCCCAGGGGCATCGCGTCCAGGGTGCGGACGAGGTGGCCCGGCCCGCGCACCCGGTCCAGCCGTTCCCGCAGCACGAAGGCGACGGCCGGGCCGGTGAGCCGCAGGTTGATCTCGGTGGGGGCGAGCCGGCGGCGGCGGTCGGTGACGAAGTCCACGTCGAACCAGCCGCGGTAGCCCTCGGCGGCCAGCCGCTCCCCCACCGCGAGGGCGAACCGGCGGGCCGTCCCCGCGGCGGCGTCCGGCACCGCGCCGGGCCCGACGGTGACGCCCTGGTAGCGGGTGCCGGCCACCGCCATGACCCCGGCGCCGACCGGGTGGACGGCCCCGTCGGAGCCGATCACCACGTCGTAGGTGAGGTCGCGCAGCCGGGCGGCCGGGCCCGGGTCGACGTGCTCCTCCAGCAGCAACCCGCCCCGGGCCGGGAGGACTTCGGTGCGGACCAGCCGCCGCAGCAGGGCCCGGCCGCCGCCCGCGGCGAACAGGTCGGCGGGTTCCACCACGACGGTGCCGTAGCCGCCGACGCCGTGCGGGCTCTTCAGGACGGTGGTGAGCCCCCGGGCCGCACGGGCGGTCAGCCGGCGGGCGGTGCGGCCCCGGCCGCCCGGGCACTCCTGGGCGGGGACGTGGACGTCCGGGTGGGCGGGGGCGAGTTCGGTGAACAGCTCGTGGGCGGCCGCCTTGGACTCGTAGCGGCGCACGGCGGCCAGTTCGGGCCCCTCGCCCTGGTCCGCGGTGCGGCCCCAGTGGACCACCGGTCCGCCGAGGCCGGCGATCCGTGCCCTCAGGGCCGGCCGTCCGGCGAGCGCCCGGGCGACCGTGCTCCCCGGCGAGACTCCCCGGTGCACCTCGACCGGGCCCCATTCCAGCTCCCGGGCCAGCCAGTCCGTCCACTCCGGGGCGACCTCCGCGGGCAGCACCAGCAGGGCCGGTTCGGGGCTGTAGCAGGCGGCCAGGCAGGCGTAGTGGTGCGCCTGCCGCAGGCGGCGGGCGCGTTGGGCGCCGTCCATCCCCGGGGCGAAGAACTGCTCGTTGAAGTCCGCGACGTTGCCCACGTGGACCGCCGCCCGCCCGCCGGTCCAGGCCCCCACCCATCCGTCCATGGCGCCGAGCCTAGAGCCGTGCGCGGGTGTGCGTAAGCGAGTGTCACGACGGGAGTGTGGGCGCAATGTTAACTTCTGATCATTTTTGATTTGAACAGGACACAACTTGGCAAAGTTATGACCTTCCCTCTAGCTCCAGCTGACTGCTCGCCGTCAATCTCAGTCGCAGCTCTTTTCCCTGCAGCTAACCCCCACTGGAGTCAGAGTGAGCCCCACCTCCTCCTCCCGCCGCCCCCTCGCGGCCGGAGCCATCGCGGTCGTCGCCGCCCTCGTCGCCGTCGCCGTTCCCACCGGAACCGCCTCCGCGGCCACCGGCACCCGCGACGCCGCGATAGCCCAGGCCCGCGCCAACGTCGCCCGCAACGCCGGGACGTTCGGCTTCGGCGCGGGTCAGGACCTCGTGGTCAAGGACGTCGTCCTGGACGCCGACGGCAGCCAGCACGTCCGCTTCGACCGCACCTACCAGGGCCTCCCGGTGGTCGGCGGCGACCTCGTCGTCCACCAGGACTCCCGCGGCCGGCTCAAGGACTCCTCCCGCGCCGCCGCCCACGACGCCGCCGTGAAGTCCACCGTCCCGAAGGTCCCCGCGCAGGCCGGCGCCGCCGAGGGCATCGCCGCCGCACCCGGCGTCAGGGACGCCGTGAGCAGCCCCGAACTGGTCGTCTGGGCCGCCGACGGCTCCCCCCGGCTCGCCTGGCGCACCACCGTCGAGGGCACCGGCGAGCACGGCGAGCCCGCCGGCCGGGTGGTCGTCACCGACGCCACCACCGGCGAGCAGATCGAGTCGTACGACGCCGAGCACGAGGCCTCCGGCACCGGCCACTCCGAGTACACCGGCGACATCACCATCGACACCACCCAGACCAGCGGCGGCTACACGCTCACCGACCCGGTCCGCGGCCACGTCACCAAGGACGCCCACAACCTCGCCGCCGCCTCGGTCAAGGCGAGCTCCGGCACCGCCTTCACCAGCACCACCAACGTCTGGGGCGACGGGAAGAAGTTCTCCACCGACCGCTCCACCGCCGCCGTCGACGCCCACGCCAACACCGCCTGGACGTACGACTACTACAAGAACACCTTCGGCCGGAACGGCATCAAGAACGACGGCAAGGGCGCCACCGTCTTCGTGCACGTCGGCACCAACTGGGACAACGCCCAGTGGTCCGACAGCTGCTTCTGCATGATGACCGGCGACGGCGACGGCAGCCACGACCCCGAGCAGGTCGACCTCGACACCATGGGCCACGAGATGACCCACGGCGTCACCAGCGCCACCGCCAACCTGCGCTACAGCGGGGAGTCCGGCGGCCTCAACGAGTCCACCAGCGACATCTTCGGCACGATGGTCGAGTGGTACGCCAACAACAAGGTCGACACCCCCGACTACCTGTTCAGCGACCAGTCCACCCCGCCGTGGCTGCGCCGCTTCGACAAGCCCTCGCTGGACGGCGCCTCGGCGGACTGCTGGAGCAGCTCGGTCGGCAAGCTGAACGTGCACAACTCCTCCGGCGTCGGCAACCACTGGTTCTTCCTGGCCAGCGAGGGCAGCGGCAGCCGGACCATCAACGGCTTCACCTACAACAGCCCCACCTGCAACGGCTCCACGGTCACCGGCATCGGCAACCAGAAGGTCGCCAAGATCTGGTACCGGGCGCTGACCGTCTACATGACGTCCACCACCAACTACAAGGGCGCCCGCACCGCCTCGCTGAGCGCGGCCAAGGACCTCTACGGCCTCAACAGCACCGAGTACAAGGCGATCGCGGCGGCGTGGAGCGGCGTCAACGTCAACTGACGCACGGCCGGCTGACCGGGCGGCGGCACGCCCGGTCAGTCACCGGTCGGGCGGCGGTCGGGGCCGCCCGACCGGGGCCGCCCGGTCAGGCGGTGAACCCGACGTGGACGTGGTCGTGGTGGGTGTCGTCGGTGAAGAACTGGTTGCCGGCGCCCCGGACCGCCACCGGCCCGCCCACGTTGTACGACCCGGCGGCCGCCGCGTCCCGCATGAAGGACTCGACCAGCGCGCGGGACGTCCCCGGGTCCACCACCGGGTGGCCGTCGATCCGCCACACGTCGAAGGCCCGGCCCTGCGGATGGTCGCTGGGCCGGGTCGTGCCGAACACCAGCAGCGGATGGCCGGACCGCACCACGCTCACCGAGAGCGTGTACGGGCCGGCCAGCCGCAGCATCGCCTCCAGCACGCTGTCGTGCACGGCGCCGCTGCGCAGGTCGGCCGCCGCCCCGGGCGGCAGCTCGATCCTCGGCTCGGCGAACACCCGGGCCACCGCGGGCGGCGGCGTCGGCACGGCCGGGCCCGGCTCCCCCGGGTGCAGCTCGGTGACCGTCCAGCGCGGCTCGGACCGGCTCAGCCGGACGTCCACCGTGCAGCCGCCCCCGGCCACCGACCCGTCGGGCCCGCGGGTCCACTGACGGCACACCACCAGCACGCTCGCCGAGTCGGCGAGGATCCCGCCGTACTGGGCGTCGATCACCTCCAGGCTCGCCTCCGGCGCCGGCGGCGCCAGCGGGCCGGCCTGGTCCGCCAGGGCGGGCGGCAGGCCCAGCGCCGCCACCCGGGCCCGCGCCGCGGCCACGCCCTGGCCGCCCGGCGGCCAGGCCCCGAGCGCGGCGACCAGCTCCACGGCGCGCCGCTTGACGTCGGGCTGCACCTCGGACGGGCCGGGCTGCCAGAGCGGGGGGTTGGGCAGCGGGCTCGCCACACCGGTCGGCGTCGCACCGGACGTGCCGCCCGCCGTCGGGGTGGGGGCGACGCTGCTGCCGGACGCCGCGGTCGTGCCCGGTGACGTGCTCCCCGGAGCCGAAGCGCTCCCCCGGCCCGCCGACCCCGACCCCGCCGGACCCGCGCCCGCCGCCGGCTTCCCGGCCCCGCCGCCGCACCCCGCCGCCCCCAGCAGCAGCGCCGCCGCACCGGCCCTCAGCACCCCGCGCCGGTCGGTGCCCCGTCCTCGTCCACCGTCTCCGCTCGTCACGCGGCCAGTATGCGGCGGCGCCCGGCCCGGCGGACGGACGTCGGCGCGGGTGTCCCTCAGCCCAGCCGCCGGATCGGCTCCCCGTCGAGGAACGCCGCGATGTCCTCCACCGCCTCGCCGTAGCAGCGGCGGTAGAGGTGCTGGGGCCCGTAGCCCGGGTGCGGGGTGGCCAGCAGCCCCGGCGCGGTGTGCAGCGGGTGGTCCGCGGGCAGCGGCTCGTCGAGGACGTCCACCGCGGCGCCCGCGAGCCGACCCCCGGTGAGCGCGGCCGACAGGGCGTCCCGGTCGACGATCGCCGCCCGGGAGGTGTTCACCAGACAGGCACCGGGCTTCATCAGCGCGAGCTCGGCCGCACCGAGCAGCCCCCGGGTGCGCTCGCCGAGCGCGAGGTGCACCGAGACGAAGTCGCTGCCGCCCAGCAGCTCCGCGAGGCTCGCGGCCCGGCGCACGCCCACCTCGGCGGCACGCTCGTCCGTCAGGTTCCGGCTCCAGGCCACCACGTCCATGCCGAAGGCCAGCCCCATCCGGGCGACCGGGGCCGCGACCCTCCCGAGGCCGAGCAGCCCGAGCACCCGGCCGTTCAGGTCCGCTCCGGCGGTACTCCGCCGCGACCCGCCGCGCGGCGCGGTGCTCTCCGGCACGACGCCCTGCGCCACGCCCAGCAGGAGCGCCCAGGTCAGCTCGACGGGCGGGGTGACGGAGCTCGACGTCCCGCAGACCGTCACGCCGCGGCGCTCGGCGGCCGAGTAGTCGATCACCGAGTGGTGCATGCCGGCGGCCACCAGCAGCCGCAGTCGCGGAAGCCGGGCGAACAGCCGGGCCGGGAACGCGACCCGTTCGCGCAGGGCCACCACGATGTCGAAGTCCGCCAGGGCTTCGGCGAGTTCGTCCTGCGACCCGAAGCGGTCGGGGAAGGCCGTCAGCTCCACCCGATCGGCGACCGGCGACCAGTCGGCGATGCCGGTGACGGCTTCCTGGACGTCGTCGAGGACGGCGCAGCGCAGCACCTCGCGCGGACGGGGGCACTGCCGGTCGTCAGGGTCGGGTGTCATGCCCGTACTCTTCCAGGGCACCGACGCCCTCCGGCACGCCGGGGCATCCCGGTGGATCCCGCGGGGCCGGACCACCGGCGGGCCTCCCGCGGGTCCTACCCCTGGGCCAGCGGCGCGAGGACGGCCTCCGCCGTGGCGGTCCGGGCGTAGAGCACCGAGCGCCCGGCCCGGTGGGCGCTGACCAGGCCGGCGTCCCGCAGGGTCGTCAGGTAGCGGGACACGGCCGACGGCGACAGCCCCGTGCGGCGGGCGAGCTCGGTGGTGGAGGCCGGGGCGTCGAGCTCGGTGAGCAGCAGCGTCCGCGACCGCCCGAGGACGACGGCGAGGGCGCCGTCGCCCGTCGCCGGCCGGGCGGCCCAGAGCAGGCCGGTCCCCCGCGCCGGGTAGGCGAGCTGCGGCGGGTGCTCCGCCGCGACCTGGGTGAACAGCGCCGACCGGGCGAAGGCGGACGGGATCAGCAGCAGCCCGGCACCCGACGCCCCCGGGGCCAGCGGGCGCGACCTCCGGCGCAGCCGCAGCCAGTCCTCCGACCAGTGCACCTCGGTGCTCAGGTTGTTGAGGACCCGTGCCGCCCCGAACTCGGCGACCTGGCGGGCCCGGTGCAGGACGTCCGCGTCGAGGACGGCCCGGATGCGGGCCCAGTACGGGGCGAGCGCGAGCTCCCAGTACGCCTCGATCGCCTCGGTCAGCCGGGGCAGGCCCGCCGCCGGGTCGGCGTGCAGCGCGCGCAGCCGGGGGCCGAGGCCGCCCTGACGGGACGCCAGCCGGTCGAGGTCGCGGCGCACCTGCGCGTCGGGGGTGGCCCGGATCGCGGCGAGTTCGCTCCCGATGGTCGGGGCGGCGCCGGTGGGGGCGGGGTTGACGAAGTCGGGCACGTACCCGGCCGGCGGGACGATCTCGGTGAGCCACCCGCGCTCCGGCCCGGCCGCCGCCAGCCGGGGCCGCACCTGCTCCGCCCACGGCCGGTGCACGGGGTGGGCGATCCCCGAGTGCAGCAGCCGCAGGCTCGGGCCGACCTCCCACATCGGCGAGACCGCGAAGCGCATCCGCGCCAGGTCGCCCGCCGTGAACTGCAGCTCGGCCGTCATGCCACCCCCGTGGATTCACACATGTTCGAATCGTTGGCGGTCAGAGTAGTGCAGTGGAGATCATGACGGCATGACCTCCCACACCGCCCCTCCCGTGCACACCCCTGCCCTCGTCCCGGCCGGCCCCGCCACCGGCACCGCCGCCGCCGGCGCCGCTCCCACCACCGTCCACGCCGCCGCCTCCGGCACCTGGACCCTCGGCGACCGCCCCGTGCACCGGATCGGCTTCGGCACCATGCGACTGCCGCAGACCGGCAAGGCGCTCGTTCCGCACGCCGTGCCGCGCGACCGCGAGCAGGCCGTCCGGGTGCTGCGCCGCGCCGTCGAACTGGGCGTCAACCACATCGACACCGCCGCCTTCTACTTCTCCCCGCTGCGCTCCGCCAACGAGCTCGTCAACCGGGCGCTCGCGCCGTACGGCGACGACCTGGTGATCGCCACCAAGGTCGGCCCCGCACGCGGCCCCGACGGCACGTGGCTGGAGCACGCCCGCACCCCCGAGGGGCTGCGCGCGCAGGTCGAGGAGAACCTGCGCCAGCTCGGCCGCGACCACCTGGACCTGGTGAACCTGCGGATCCTCGGGTCCGACTCGGTCGCCGAACGCTTCGGCGCCCTCGCCGACTTGCAGCGGGCCGGGCTGATCCGCCACCTCGGCCTCTCCAACATCCAGCCGCACCAGCTCGCCGAGGCCCGGACCATCGCCCCCGTCGTGTGCGTGCAGAACCCGTACGGCATCGGCGCCGCGCCCGAGCAGGACGCGCTGCTGCGGACCTGCGGCGAGCAGGGCATCGCCTTCGTCCCCTTCTACGCGATCGCCGGATCCGGCCGCGAGTCCGGCCCGGGCGGGTCCGAGCCCGGACAGGTCCTGGCGGTGGCCGGGGCCCACGGCGTCAGCACCGCCCAGGTCCGCCTGGCCTGGACGCTGCACCGGGGCCCGCACGTCCTGGCCATCCCCGGCACCGGCGACCTCGCCCACCTCGAGGACAACATCGCCGCCGGCGCCCTGCAGCTCTCCCCGGCGGACCTCGCCCTGCTGGACGAGGCCCACGCGGGCTGATCCACGACGGGCGGCCGTGCCGGGGACGGGGGTCCCGACGCGGCCGCGCCTCGGCCCGGGCCGGGCCCGGCGCGCACGGTCGTGCACCACGGCCCGCTGCCCCGGGCCGCCCGGCCTCCGTGGCGCTCTTCAACGACCTGCGCCACCTTCCCGAGGAACTGCGGTGGACGGGCCTCCCGACCGGGGCGCGGTACTGACGCGGTACTGACGCGGCGCGGAGCCGTTCGGCCCCGGACGGCCCGGCAGCCCGCGACTCCTGACCGTGCGGCACCCGTCGACCGTCAACCGTCGACAGGAATATGCAGACCGGTCTATTGTTTTCCGCATGGGAGTCAAGGGAGAAGAGACGCGGGCCCGGCTGATCGCCGGCACCCGGACGCTGATCGAGGCACAGGGCTACTTCGGGACCGGCCTCAACCAGATCGTCGCCGCGACCGGCGCACCGCGCGGGTCGCTCTACTTCCACTTCCCCGAGGGGAAGGACCAGTTGGTCACCGCCGCCCTCGTCCAGGCCGGCCGGGAGGTCGAGGACCTGCTCGCCGCCCTGACCGCCGAGGGCGCCGACAGCGGAGCGCTGACCCGCCGCCTCACCGAGGTCTTCGCCGAGCGGCTGGCCGGCTCCGACTACACCAAGGGCTGCCCGATCGCGACCGTCGCCCTGGAGGTCGCGGGCACCAACGAGGCACTGCGCGCCGTCTGCGCCGAGGTGTACGAGGGCTGGCAGCGGGTGCTGGCCGACCGGCTGGAGGCCGAGGGCTTCGAGCCCGCCGCGGCCGCCACGGCCGCCGGGCAGGCGCTCGCCCTGCTGGAGGGCGCCGTCCTGCTGGCGTCCGTCCGGCGCAGCCGCGAACCGCTGGACCACGCCCAGCACGCGGTCCTCCACCTGCTCGGCGCGCAGAAGGCGCCCGCGGCGTAGGTCGATCCGGGGTGGAGCCCCCCTCGGGGTGGCTCCGCCCCTCCTTCTCGCCCAAAAAATATGCAGACCGGTCTACAGATTACGGAGCACATCATGCCGTCCGCCCCGCCACCGCCCCGCACCCTCGTCCTCGGCGCCGGCGGCTTCCTCGGCCGCTGGCTCGTCCTCGAACTCCTCACCCGCGGCGAGCCCGTCGCGGCCGCCGTCCGCGAGCCCGACCGCGGCGGCGAGCTGCGCCGGTGGCTGCGCACCCACGACGCCGACGACGCCGCACTCACCACCGTCACCGCCGACGTCACCCGCCCCGGCCTCGGTCTCTCCCCCGAGGACGACGCCCGGCTCGCCGAGGTCCGCGACGTCCACAACCTCGCCGCCCGCTACCGGTTCGGGCTGACCCGCGCCCAGGCCGAACCCGCCAACCTGCACGGCGCCCTGCACGCCCTCCACTGGTCCGCCACCCGGCCGCGGCTGCGCCGCCTGGTCCACCTCTCCGGCTACCGCGTCGGCCGCGACCCGCAGCCCCGCTACCCGCTCGACGCCCGCACCACCACGGCCCGCTACGCCCGCCTCGGCGCCTACGAGGCGTCCAAGCTGCTCGGCGACGCCGCCGTCCGCGTCACCGCCCCGCGCCTCGGCGTACCGCTCACCACCGTCAACCCCAGCAGCGTCATCGGCCACTCGCTGACCGGCGAGGCCGGGCAGTACCTCGGACTCGCCCAGCTCGTCCGGCAGCTCCACCGCGGCCGGCTCCCGCTGCTGCCCGGCACCCGCCGCACCTTCCTGCCCGTCGTCACGGTCGACCACCTGGCCCGCTTCCTGGCCGCGACCCCGGCCCACGACGACGCGCCCGTCCGGGCGCACACCGTCCTCGACCCGGCGACGCCCGTCCTCCCCGACCTGATCGCCCTCCTCGCCGACCACCTCGACGTCCGCCCGCCACGCGGCCTGATCCCCGTCCCCCTGGTCCGCCGCCTCCCCCGCACCCTCACCGGGGCGGATCCGGAGACCCTCACCTTCCTCTCCGAGGACCGCTACGACACCGCCTCCGCCGACCGCCTCGCCACCGCCGCCGGCCTCGCCCACCCACCCCTCCTCCCCGCCCTGCGCCACTGGTCCACCCGCCTCGTCGCCGAAGGCTTCGGCACCGCCTGACCCCGCACGGGAACACCCTGGCACCGGAACGGGTCGAGCAGGCCGCCCGGGAGCTGGCCGACCTGCCCTTCGACGAGCTCGTCACCGGCGGCACGGCGGAGGGCCTCGACACGGCGGCCGCGCTCGCCGCGGCCGGCGTCTACCCGGTCGGCCTCTGGGCGGACCCGTCCGGCCTGGAGTACGTGTCCGCCCACTACGCGGGCCTGGTCGGGTTCCTGCGCGTCACCGCCCGCTACCGGCAGGGCCTGGTGATCCGGCACGGATAGGCCACGGGCGGCGCAGAGCCCGCCGGTCCGCCCGACGGACGGTGCCGACCCGGTAGCCCGGGCGGCGACCGGAGCTCCGGCCCCGGCCTGACGAGACCCTCCCCTACCCGGGTGGCGGACCGCCGACGGACCGACCCGACCTCAATTCGCTGGCTCCGCGGCCGCGCTCCCGGGAGGATCGCCGCATGCAACCCCTCCCGCACGGCTACACCAACCGCACCACGGGCGACGGCCGCGTGGTCGTGAAGCACTACTGCGGCCCGGAGGCCGAAGCCCGGCTGGCGCGCGAGGAGCGGCTGCTGACCGGGCTCCGGGAGCGGCTGCCCGTCCCGCCGGTGCTGGCCGCCGACCGGGCGGCGCTCACGCTCGGGCACCTGCCCGGCGTGCCCGCGCAGGACCTCCTGGACGCCGGGCACGGGCCGCGCGTACTGGCCGCGTGCGGGCTGGTCCTGGGCCGCCTGCAACAGCTCGACCCGGCGGTGTCCGGTGAGCCGGTCACCGCCCCCGGTGCGGTACTGGTGCACGGCGACTTCGGGCCCAACAACCTCCTGCTCGACCCGGACACCTTCGCCGTCACGGCCGTACTGGACTGGGAGTTCGCCCACGCCGGGGACCCGGTCGAGGACCTCGCGTGGTGCGAGTGGATCGTGCGGATGCACCACCCCGACCGGGGCGGGGACCTCGACCACCTCTTCCGCGCCTACGGTCGCCCCGTCCCGCCCTGGCCGGTGCGCCGCCGGGCCATGCTCGCCAAGTGCGCCTGGCTGGAGGAGTTCTGCCGCCGCCGGGATCCGGACGGCCCGGGCGTGCGGCAGTGGCGGGACCGGAGCCGGGCCACCGCCGCCTGGGCGGACGCCGGGTAGGGCCCCGGCGGGGCCTACGGGTGGCGGGCCAGCAGGTGGGCGTCGAGGAAGCCCCGTTCGGAGGCCGGGTCGTGGAGCAGCCGGGCGAAGGGGACCAGCCCGGCGTCGGCCAGCAGGTCGGCGAGGCGGTCCACCGGCCAGCTGTAGGCGGGCGTCACCTTGTGGTCGAACCGGACCGGCGCCGGCCCCTCGGTACCGAAGAAGGAGAGCAGGAGCAGGCCGCCCGGCGCCAGGACGCGCACCAGCTCGGCGAGCAGCGCCGGCAGTTCCCCCGGCGGCGTGTGGATCACCGAGTAGTGGGCCAGCACGCCGCCGAGCGCGCCGTCCCCGACCGGCAGCGACTCCATCCGCGCCTCCTGGAAGCGCAGCGCCGGATGGGCCCGCCGGGCGTGGTCGACCATGCCCGGGGAGAGGTCGAATCCGGAGGCGTCCAGGCCCAGTTCGTGCAGCATGGCCGTCAGGTGCCCGGGCCCGCAGCCGACGTCCGCCGCCCGCGGGTTGCCCGTCGCGCGGACCAGTTCGGCGAAGGTGCCGATCATGGCCCGGCCGAACGGCTGGTCCTCCAGCCCGTTGGCGAACTTCGACGCGTACAGCTCGACGACCCCGTCGTAGGCCGCCCTGGTCTCGCTCTGATGATCCGCCACGGGACGGAGTCTAGAGCCGGTACGACGATCGGACGCAAGAGGCGTCGTCCCCGACGCGTTCACGGTGCCCGGCGGCCCCGGCGCCGTTCAGTCCGCGGGGTGTTCCAGGACCAGGCCCGTCCATCGGACGTCGGCGCGGCCGTGCAGGTCCGCGCGCTCGGTGCGGTGGACCAGCCGCAGGCCGTGGGCCGCGGCCTGGGCGACGGTCTCCTCCGGCGGGACGTCGAACATCCGGCGCCCGGCCGGGACGGGGCCGTGGCGCAGGGTCAGCGCGAGGCGGCCGCCGGGGGCGAGGAGACGGGCGAGGACGGCCATCCCGGCCGGGCGCTCGGCCGCGTCGAGGTGCATCCAGACGGCGGTCAGCAGCACGAGGTCGAAGCGTTCGCCCCCGGCGCCGAGCCGGGGCAGCGCGGGCAGTGCGTCGGGCACCCAGCGGATGCCCGGTCCGGGGTGCAACCGCTCGCCGTGGGCGCGGAGTTCGGCGGTCGGCTCGGCGGCCACGACGGGGTGGCCGAGGGCGGCGAGCGCGGCCGCGTCCCGGCCGGTTCCCGCGCCCACGTCGAGGACGGCGGCGGGCGGGGCGGGGTAGTGCTGCAGCAGGTCGCGGTGGACCTCCGCGAAGGTCACACTCTCGTACTGGACGGCGAGTTGCGCCGCTTCGGCGGCGTAGCCGGCACTTCCGGTACTTCCAGCACTTCCGGCGTACCCAGCACCTCCGCCGTTGACGGCGCCTCCGCCGTTGACGGCACTCCCCGCGCTGCCACCGCGCCCGTCGGCCGCGCCCTCCCCCGCCCCGCTCACCGTGACTCCCGGACCACGACCGCGTCACCGGCCGCGGCCGCGTCGGCGAAGAAGTCCCGCAGTTCCCGCAGGTCGGCCACCACCCGGGCCGCCCAGGTCTCGGACCACGGCGTCGGGTAGCCGAGGTGGGCGACGGTGCGGGCCAGCACGGTGTTCTGCTGGCGGACGAGCTCGCCGAGCGCGGAGTCCCGGAGGAAGGTGAAGGCGGCCGCGACCTGCTCGGGCCGCAGCACCAGCGGGCCCGCGGCGGCGGGTTCGGGGCGCTCGCCGCCGTAGACGGGCAGGCGCGCGGCCGGGTCGGGGTGCAGGCCGTTCTCGGTGAGTGCGAGTTCCATCAGCCGGGCGGTGCTCCGCACTCCGAGGAGCAGGCCGTCGGCGGCCAGCTGGTCGTACCGGACGTCGTGCCGGTCGGGCACGAGCTCGCCGAGTTCGGTCGGCGAGCACGTGTCGACGGCCGGTCCGGGCAGTCGACGCCAGAAGTGATCCACACTCACCCGGACAGCGTAACGAACTGTGGCTCACGCCTCACCGGGGTGCCAGGCGGGCCACTCCCACGGGCGGTCGGCCCAGTGGACGCGGATCGCGTCGTGCGGGTCGAGGTCGGGGAAGAGCTGGTGGACCCGGGGCTCGAACTCCTCCGGGGCGAGCGGCTCCCAGCCGTGGCCCTCGAAGTGCACCAGGCGGTAGCGGCTGTCGGTCCGGAAGTCGGCAACCTCGACGAGGGGCTTGGACGTGCTGTTGGTCTCCATGCCCCCAGCATGTGCCGCGGCGGCAATCGGCGCCCGTCCAGAACCCTCTTCCGGGTCATGTCCCCGCGTCGGCGCGCTCGTTGAGCTGAGGGGAGGGACGGCGGGGGGTTCGGCGCTGGAAGGACGACGACATGACGGGGCAACCCACCGCAGGACAGTGGCAGTGGCCGCAGGACGCGTGGCAGCCGCCCCCGGTGCCCGTGGCTCCCGCGCCGGGGCCGGTTCCGGGGCCCGTGCCCGCGGTCGGCACCGGTTCGGTCCGCCGCCGGAGGCGGCTGGTCCGGGTGGCCGGGGCCGTCGGGACGCTGGCGGTGCTGGCCGCCGTCCTGGCGATGTGCGGGCCGGGGTCGGGTGACGACCTGGACGTGGTGGCGCTGCCGCACACCTCGCCCTCCGCCTCCCTGCCGGCCGGTGCGGAACCCGGGCCGGCCGTCACTCCGGCGCCGTCCCCGCTGCCGGCCCCCGTGCCGGAACGCGGCGGCGCGGCGACCCCGACCGGGTCGGAGCAGAGCGGTGCGGCGTCGGCCGCCTCGGCGACGGCACCCGCGACGACGACCGCGGCGGCCGGGGGCGAGTCGGCCGACTCGCAGCGCGCGGCGACCCCGCACCCGAGGCCGGGGCGCACCCCGCGCCCGGGCGCGGCGACCCACGGCACCTCCGCGGCGGCAGGGCAGGGCCCCGCCCCGGCGGCCCCGGCCCCGGGCGCGGCGCCGCCCTCCCTGGGCCCGGGCACCCTCTGCGACCAGGCCGAACGCGTCGGCCGCTGGCCGGCCGGCTCCGAGCAGGCCCGGCTCTGCCGCAACATCTACGGCTGACGGCCCGCCACCCCTGCCGCCCCGGCACCGGCCCGGCGGGCGGCGGGCGGCGGGCGGCGGGCGGCGGGCACCAGCCCGGCGGGCGGCGGGCGGCGGGGCCAGGACCGCGGGACCGGGACGGCGTCCCCACCACCGGGACCACGACGCCGTCCCACCGCCAGGACCGGCCGCCCCGGCCTCACCCGGCGGCCAGCAGCCCCTTGTCCAGCCGCGGTGCCAGGACCCGGGCCAGGGTGTCGGTGATGTGCCCGGTGTCGCGGTAGAGCACCACGCCCTCCAGGACCGCCGGGCAGTCCGGGCCGCTGCCGGGGCAGAGCAGCGGGCCGAGGTCCAGGGTGCGGACGCCGTAGCGGGCGGCGAGGCCACCGTCGAGCAGCGGGTCGGGTTCGAAGGCGGTGTCGCGCGGGAAGAAGCAGGCGTCCGACCGGCCGTCCGAGGCCGCGAGGCAGGTCGGGATGTCCTTGCCGGGCATCGGGGTGTCGCCAAGGTAGGCGAGCGGGGCTCCGAGCGCGGCGAGCCGGTCGAGGGTGCGGGTCCAGCCCTGGGCGCGTTCCTCCTGGCTGCCGTAGCGGTTGAGGCCGGCCATCAGGACCAGCCGCGGCCGGGGCCCGGCGGTGAGCCGGGTGAGGGTGTTCTCCCGCCAGCGGTCGCACTCGTCGAAGGTGCGGCCGAGCACGTTGTTGCGCACGGTCAGGGTGGCCAGCGGGCACCCGGGCTTGACCAGGACTTCGAGGGCCCAGTGCCGCTGTTCGGCCATGGCGAGGGCCGCGGAGATCCACTGGCCGGCGTGCGAGTCGCCGAGCAGCACGATCCGGTCGGGGCTGTCCTCGGCGCCGAACAGGCAGCGCGGGCTGCTGTCGGCGTTGAGCGGGATCTCGCAGCCCTTGCCGGGCGGGAAGTCCTCCCGGGCGCGGGCCAGCGACGGGGTCAGGCCGAGCAGCCGGGTACCGGGGGCGAGCAGGGCGGGGCCGTCGGGGGCTCCGGCCGGGGCGGCGACGGGTGCGTCGGCGGTGCCGCCGAGCGCGCGGACGGTGCCGCCGCCGAGGGTGAGGGCGGCGATCAGCGGGATGACCAGGGCGCTGGCGCCGACGGCCAGGCCGCGGCGCGGGGCCGGGCTGCTGCCGTACCGCAGGGGCTGTTCGACGAACCGCAGGGTGAGCCAGGCGGGCAGGGCGCTGGCGGCGGTGAGGGCGGCCAGGGTGGTCCAGGGCAGCGTGCCGTAGCGGGCCTGGGCGATGGTCAGGACCGGCCAGTGCCAGAGGTACCAGGCGTAGGAGAGCCGCCCGGCGGCGCGCAGCGGTCGGGTGGCGAGGAGGCGTCCGGCGTCGGCGGCGCCGAGCGCCCGGTGGGCGGGGCCGGCGAGCAGGACGGCGGCGGTGCCGAGGACGGGCGGCAGCGCGGCGGTGCCGGGGAAGGGCGTGTTGCGGTCGTAGAGCAGGACCGGAACGAGCACGGCGGCCGCGCCGGCCCAGCCGAGCAGGCGCAGGGTCCAGGCCGTGCCGGGCCGGTCCGCGCGGGTGGCCAGGGCGCGGCCGAGCAGGGCCGCGCCCGCGCCGGCGGCGAACTCCCAGAGCCGGCTGCCGGTGGAGAAGTAGGCGAGCGGTGCGGAGGTGGCCGTCCACCGGACGCACAGCAGCAGGGAGAGCACGCCGATCGCCCCGGTGGCCAGGCCGATGGCGAGCGTGCGGCGGCGGCCGTGCAGGTGCCGGGCGAGGCCGAGCAGCAGCACGCCCCAGAGCAGGTAGAACTGGTTCTCGACGCCGAGGGACCAGAAGTGCTGGAGCGGGCTGGGGTCGCGCTCGGCGGCCAGGTAGTCGGTCTGCTGGCCGACGAACCGCCAGTTGACGAACTGCCCGGCGGCGGCGATCAGGTCGCGGGCGAGGTCGGTGCCGCGCAGCGGGTCGAGCAGGGCGCCGCCGGCGGCCGCGGTGGCGACCAGCACGGTGGCGGCGGCGGGCAGGATCCGGCGGGCGCGGCGGGCGGCGAAGTCCCACAGGCCGAGCGGGCGGCCGACCAGCAGGCCGGTGATGAGGAAGCCGGAGACGACGAAGAAGACGTCGACGCCGACGTAGCCGCCGGAGAGGCCGGGGACGCCGGCGTGGAAGGCGAGGACGGCGAGGACGGCGAGGCCGCGCAGCCCCTCGATGTCGGGGCGGAAGGCGTTGCGGGGGCGGGCCTGCGGCGGTGCGACGGCCTCCGCGGTGGGCCGCCGGTCGGGCGCGGCCTGCCGGTCCACCCGGACGACGCCGGGCAGCAGCTCGACGGCGGACGGGACGGCGGGGGCCGGGGCGTCCGGGGCCCGGGAGCCCGGGGCCGGTGCGGAGGACGAAGGATCGGAGGACGAGGACGGTGACGGGACGGCCGTTGACACGGCGGTGCTCCTTGCAGGGCTGGCAGCGGTGGTCTGGGCCGCCGGGCCGATGGGGCGGCCGGGCGGCGAGGTCCGCGCCGGTGGGGCGACGCGCAAGGGAACGCTCGGGTGCGGCACGCGGTGGTGCGCGGCACGGGAGGAGGGACGGTGCGCGACGCTGCGCAACGCTGCAGGTTCGGTACCGCAGGACCAGGACCAGGACCAGGGCCAGGACCGGCGGTACGGCGGCGGCCGGGGCCGCCCGGTCCGTCAGAAGACCATCAGAAGACCGTCAGAGGGCCATCAGAAGGCCGTCAGAAGACCAGTGGATCGGCCCAGCCGGAGGCGAGCAGCCCGCAGAGCAGCAGCACGGCGGTGACGGCGACCGCCTCCGCGCGGCCGAAGCCGAGGTCCGAGCGCCGCCGCGACGGTGCGGCGACCTCCCCGACGGTGGCCCCGTTGCCGCCGCGCAGGAGCGGCCGGAGCGACCGGATGAGCGGGATCATGGTGTACGCGGTGAGCGCGAGCAGTGCGGCGAGCGCCCAGTAGGGCTGCCAGCCGTTGAGCGCGGCGGCGCGGACGAGTCCGGCGACGCCGGCGAGGACGACGAATCCGAGCCAGCCGACCCCGATCCGGGCGACGGTCCGGGCGAGGGAGCTGCCGCCCGACACGGCGCCGGTGGGCACCCAGTCGGCACTGCGGCGGCGCAGCGCGTGCGCGATCGCGACCACGTGGCAGAGCCCGCCGAGGAGTTGGACCCGGGTGACCTCGAAGCGCCACCGGGTGCGGGACATCGCGGGCAGCAGGACGAGCGCGACCCAGATCGGCGGCAGGAAGGGCAGGACCTGCCAGGGTTCGATCTCGTCGGGGGCGAAGAACAGCATGATCAGGGCGGGCAGCGGGACGGCGAAGACGTTCACCGCGCTGGTGACGTAGCCGAGGATGCCGTTCCAGAAGCAGAGCCGGGCGGAGCGGGAGAGCGGTCCGCGGCGGAAGCCGGGGTCGCCGACCAGCGCCAGGGAGCCGAGGCACCAGCGGTACTGCTGGCTGATGAAGGCGGGCAGGCCGGTGGGCGACATGCCCTTGGCGACCAGGGCGGGCACGTACCGGGTGGTCCACCCGGCGCGGGCGAGCGAGAGGCCGGTGTAGAGGTCCTCACTGTGGTCGATCTCGGCGAAGCCGCCGACGCGCATGAGTGCGGCGCGCCGGTAGAGCGCGTTGGTGCCGCAGCAGACGGTGCCGTCCTGCGCGTCCCGGGAGGGCTGGATCCAGCGGTAGAAGATCTCCTGGGTGGCTCCCGCGGCGCGTTCGAGCCAGGACATGTCGGCGTCCGTGTCGAAGCACTGCGGGCTCTGCACGATGCCGACCTCGGGGTTGTCGAGGTAGGGCACCAGGTGGTGCAGGAAGTCGGGGCGGGGGCAGAAGTCGGCGTCCAGGACGGCGACGATCTCGCCGTTGCCCTCGGCCAGGCCGTGGTTGAGGTTGCCGGCCTTCTTGAACCGGCCGCGGTCGGGGCGGGCGCGGTACCGGAAGCCGTAGGACTCGGCGAGTTCGCGCACCTCGGGGCGGGCGGCGTCGTCGAGGACCAGGACGGTCAGTTCGCCGGGCCACCGGACGGCGGCGGTGTGGCGGTAGGCGTTGTCCAGGACGGCCAGCGGTTCGCCCGCGGTCGGCAGCAGCAGGTCGACGCTCGGGTGGCGGGCGGGCTGCCAGGCGCGCATCAGCAGGTCGTGCGAGTCGCGGGTGTAGCGGCGGGCGCGCTGGCCGTCGGTGAGCGAGAGCAGCCAGGTGGCCGCGTTGAGCACGGTGAGCACGAGGAAGGGCCAGAGCAGCGGCCGGCTCAGGGCGAACAGGCCGAGGGTGGCGGTGGCTCCCGCGTAGGAGAGCGTGGCGCAGAGCAGCACCCAGCGGCGCTGCGGGCCGAAGTACCAGTAGAGCTCCTCGTCGCCGGGTGGGCTGGGCAGTCGGAGACCGGGGTCGGCCGGTATCAGGCGCGGACCGGGGTCGGGTGCGGGCATGGCGGTGCCATGGAGTACGGGCATGCGGAGATGGCCCCCCTGGGCATGGGACGGAACGTGGCCGTTCGCCCTCAGCCTCTCACATTGGCCTAGACCAATCATGAACGAGGTATGACATCTCCGCATCGCCCCTGGTCACTGAGTTGACGTGGCATCACGCCCCGATCGCGGGTCGAGCGGACGCCGACCGGGGCCCGAGCCGGCGCGCCCGCACCCGGCCGCTCAGGCCTGCTTGAGCACCTTCGTCAGCTTCTCGAACCGCAGGTCGGAGCGGAGCGGGATACCGAACCGCTCGTCGCCGTACGGGAACGGGGTGAAGACGCCGGTCCGGCGGAAGCCGCGCCGCTCGTACCAGGCGATCAGGTCGGCGCGCTGCTCGATCACGCTCATCTCCAGCTCGTCGACGCCCCACTCCTCCCCGGCCAGCCGCTCCGCCTCCGCGAGCACGGCCCGGCCGATGCCGCCGCCCTGCAGACCGGGGCGCACCGAGAACATGCCGAAGTAGGCGCGGTCGCCACGGTGCTCCAACTGGCAGCAGGCCACCAGCTCGCCGTCGCGCTCGGCCAGCAGCAGCACCCCGTCCGCGTGGCCGATCACCTCGGCGACGCCGTCCGCGTCGGTGCGCTGACCCTCCAGCAGGTCCGCCTCGGTGGTCCAGCCGGCCCGGCTGGCGTCGCCGCGGTAGGCGGACTCGACCAGCTCGACCAGGGCCGGCACGTCGGCGAGGGTGGCGGTGCGGAAGACGGGCCCCGCGGCAGGCCGGGCGGGGCTGGTGGGGATGGTCTCGGACATGTCGGGTCCTCTCCTGCGTGCGGGCGCCGCCCGCCCCTCGTTCCGGGTGGGCGCGGCGCGGGCCGTCCCTGGCGACCGGCCTGCGGGCATCGTGCCACAGGGCCCGGACCGGGCCCCGGGCGCGGGACCTGCGGGAACGGAAGGGCCGGCGGCGCACCGACCGCTCCCGGCGGATCCGTCGTCGGTCTCGGCACGTCGCACGTCCGCCCGGCTCCCGTTCCCGGGCGGCGCCCGAGCGGTCGGGCTGCGCCGACGCGCCGTGGTCCGGGTGGCTCTGCTTCGATGGGGGGCGTCATCACCGCCGCCTGCGAGGAGCAAGACCCTGAGTACGTCGTTCGCCGAGGCCCTGTCCCTCGGACTGCTGGTGCTGGTGCTGGTCTGCGCGGTGGTGCGGCCGTGGGGGTGGCCGGAGGCCGTGGTCGCCGTCCCCGCCGCCGGGCTGGTGATCGCCACCGGCGCGATCTCGCCGGCGCACGCGGCGGCCGAGGCCGAGCGTCTGGGGCCGGTGATCGGCTTCCTCGCCGCCGTCCTCGTCCTGGCGCAGCTCTGTGACGACGAGGGCCTGTTCCGCGCCTGCGGAGCGTGGATGGCCCGGACGTCCGCCGGGAGTCCGCGGCGGCTGCTGGCGCAGGTGTTCGCGGTCGCGTCCGTGATCACGGCGGTGCTCAGCCTGGACGCCACCGTCGTGCTGCTCACGCCGGTGGTGTTCGTCACCGCCGCCCGGATCGGCGCCCGCCCCAAACCGCACCTGTACGCCTGCACCCACCTGTCGAACACGGCCTCACTGCTGCTTCCCGTCTCGAACCTGACCAACCTGCTGGCCTTCGCCGCCAGTGGACTGACCTTCACCCGGTTCGCCGCGCTGATGGCGCTGCCGTGGCTGGCGGCCATCGCCGTCGAGTACGTCGTGCTGCGCCGGTTCTTCGCCGCCGACCTGGCCGCGGGCGCCCCGGCCGCGGGCGAGGTGACCGCACCGGAGCTGCCGGTGTTCGCCCTGGTCACCGTGGCCGGCACCCTCGCCGGGTTCGTCCTGGCCTCCGTGCTCGGGATCGATCCGGCCTGGGCGGCGCTGGCCGGCGCCCTGGTGCTGGCCGCCCGGGCGCTCGCCCAGCACCGCACCACCCCCGCGGCGGTCGTGCGCTCGGCCGCCGTGCCGTTCCTGGCCTTCGTCCTGGCGCTCGGCATCGTGGTCCGGGCCGTCGTCGACAACGGGCTGGCCTCCGCGCTCGGACACCTCGTCCCGCACGGCACCTCGCTGCCCGCCCTGCTCGGCACGGCCGCGCTGGCGGCGGTGCTGGCCAACGTCATCAACAACCTGCCGGCCACCCTGGTGCTGCTGCCGTTGGCCGTCCCGTCCGGCGCCGGTTCCGTCCTGGCGGTCCTGCTCGGGGTGAACATCGGCCCCAACCTCACCTACGCGGGCTCCCTGGCCACCCTGCTGTGGCGGCGCATCGTCCGTGAGCACGACACCGACATCGGCCTGGGCGAGTTCACCCGGCTCGGACTGCTCGTCGTGCCCGCCGCACTGCTCCTGGCCGTGGTGGCACTGTGGGGATCCCTGCAGATCGTCGGAGCATGAGGAGGATGAGCCCATGACCGTCGTCGTCTGGATCGCCGAGGGCACCTGGCCCGCCTGTGTCGACGCCGCCCGAACGCACGCCCCGCGGGGCGCGGAGATCGTCATGTTGCACGTCAGCGGTGAGGAGGTGGCGGGCGTCGCGCACGGCGCGTTCGCCGGGCTGCTCGGCCGCGGTCACCGCGAGCGGGACCCCGGCAGCCGGGTGGACAGCCTGGCAGCGGCCTCCGGCCGACACCTCCTGGACGCCGCCGCCGACCGCCTCGGCCTCCCCTGCACCCGTCTGGAGCGCACCGGACGGGTCGAACGCGAGGTCGTCGCGGCGGCCGGGGGCGCCGAGCTGCTCGTCCTCGCGCGCGACGGCGACCGCACCCGACTCGGGCCGCACAGCCTCGGCCCCGCGACCCGCTTCGTCGTCGACCACGCGCCCTGTCCCGTCCTGCTGGTCTGGCCGGAACCGGCACCGGACACCGCGACGATCCCTCCCCCGCCCGACCGGCCGTAGCGGCGCGCCCGGGCGGTGCCCCCGCGTGGTGCCTGCGACCGGTCGCCGCCGGCCGGTGCCCCGCGGTCGGTGCCGCCGGTCGGCGTCGGTCAGGAACGCCCGACGTCCGGCAGCGGCCGGGGCCCGACGGGGATCCGTTCCCCCTCGGCCGGGCGGTCGCGCAGTCGGCGCTCGGTGGTGTTGACGTGCACCGGTGCGGCGGCCCGGACGAGGTCCGCGTCCCGGGCGACGAGGGCCCGGTGGATCGCCTCGCGCTCGGCGACGGTCCGCCCGGCCGCGTCCGCGTCGGCCAGCCCTCGCCACACCCGGGCCCTCGGGGTGCGTCCGGAGATCCGCTCCGGCAACGTGGCCAGGGTCTCGTTGCGGGTGCCGCGGTTGCTGCTCCGTCCCGCCCGGGGGCGGCGGGCCGCCCGACGGCGCGGCGTGTAAGTTACAGCGTCTTATGGGAGCGCTCCCGCGACTATTGACGCCGTTTCTCGCGTCCTGGCTTTATGTGAAGGGATCGCCGTGCCCCGAATGGGCACGTTCCCACCACTCTTCGCGATCCCGTCAGGAACCCCACCCTTCCGAAAGGACCCGGACGTGCCTCAAACCGTCCTGCGTCGACTCCGCACGGCAGCGGCCGCCACGCTGTTCGGCGCCACCGGCCTGCTGCCGAGCATCGGCGCCGTCGCCCCCGCACACGCCGCCCCCGCGGCCACCGTCCACGTCGCCAACCCGTTCGCCGGCGCGACCGGCTACCTCAACCCCGACTTCGGGGCCGAGGTCAAGGCCCAGGCCTCCGCCGACGGCGGCACGCTGGGCGGCCTCGAGTCCCAGGTCGCCGCCAACTCCACCGCCGTCTGGATGGACCGCATCGGCGCGATCGCCGGCGACAGCGCCCACCTCGGCCTCCGGGCCCATCTGGACCACGCGCTCACCCAGCAGCAGGGGTCCGCGCCGGTCGTCTTCCAGGTCGTCGTCTACGACCTGCCAGGCCGGGATTGCGCCGCGATCGCCTCCAACGGCGAACTCCCGGCCACAGCGGCCGGGTTGAACACCTACGAGACCCAGTACATCGACCCGATCGCGGCCGTGCTGGCCGATCCGAAGTACGCCGGCATCCGGATCGCCGCCGTCATCGAGCCGGACTCGCTGCCCAACGCCGTGACCAACCAGTCCAAGCCGACCTGCGCCACCGCCACCCCGTACTACGAGTCGGGCATCGAGTACACGCTCAACAAGCTGCACGCGATCCCCAACGTGTACAACTACCTTGACATCGGGCACGCGGGCTGGCTCGGCTGGTCCACCAACATGGTTCCGGCGGGCAAGGAGTACGCCAAGGTCGCGCAGGCCACGACGGCCGGGTTCGCCAGCATCGACGGCTTCGTCAGCGACACCGCCAACACCACCCCGCTCACCGAGCCGTTCCTCACCAACCCCGACCTGGCGATCGGCGGGCAGCCGCTCAAGTCGGCGAACTTCTACCAGTACAACCCGGTGTTCGACGAGTACCACTACGCCACGGCGATGTACTCCACCCTGGTCTCCAACGGGTTCCCGAGCAGCATCGGCATGCTGGTCGACACCTCGCGCAACGGCTGGGGCGGCCCGGCCCGGCCCGCCGCGCTCAACTCCGCCCCCACCACGGTGGACGCGTACGTCGCGGCCAACAAGGTCGACCAGAAGCCCTTCCGCGGCGACTGGTGCAACATCAACGGCGCGGGCATCGGGGAACGCCCGCGGTCCCAGCCGTACGGCACGGGCAGCCCGATCATCGCGTTCCTCTGGGTCAAGCCGCCGGGTGAGTCGGACGGCGACTACCCCGACGCCTCCCACCCCCACGGCGACCCGCACTGCGACCCGGCCGGCACCCAGAGCGACGGCAACGGCAACACCTACCCGACCGACTCCATCCCCGGCAGCAACATCCCGGCCGGACAGTGGTTCCCGGCCCAGTTCCGGCAGCTCGTGCAGAACGCCTACCCGGCGTTCGGCGGGGGCTCCGGCGGCGACACCGGCCCGACCGTCCCCGGCGGACTGGCCGTCACCGGCGTCACCAGCACCAGCGTGTCGCTCAGCTGGACGGCCTCCAGCGACCCCGCCGGCGTGACGGGCTACTCGGTGTACCGGAACGGGGCCAAGGTCGCGACCGTGGCAGCCACCGGCTACACCGACACCGGGCTCTCCCCCGCCACCGCCTACCAGTACACCGTCACGGCGCTGGGCGCGGCCGGTAAGGTCTCCGCCCCCTCCGCCGCGGTGACGGGCACCACGACGTCGAGCGGTGGCGGCGGCAGCAGTGGCTGCTCCGCCGGCTACGCGGTCGGCAACGACTGGGGCAGCGGCTTCACGGCCGGCGTGACCGTCACCAACACCGGCAGCACGGCGACCAAGTCCTGGACGGTCACCTGGAGCTGGGGCGGCAACCAGCAGATCACCAACAGCTGGAACGCCGTCACCTCCCAGAGCGGCGGCGCGGTGACGGCCACCGGCCAGGCCTACAACGGAGCGTTGGCACCCAACGGCACCACCAGTTTCGGCTTCCAGGCGACGTACTCGGGCGGCAACACCGCTCCGACGCTGAGCTGCACCGCGAGCTGACCCGCACCGCGGGTCGACACCGCACCGCGAGCTGACCTCATCGGCCGGGGCCGCACCAGCGGCCCCGGCCCCCACCCACGAGGAGTCGGCATGTCCCGTACCGCCCGCACCGCCCCACCCCGCACCGCCGCACTCGCGGCCGCCACCGCCGCGTGCGCCGCCCTGGCCGTGCTCCCCCTCACCGCCTCGGCGGCCGCCTCCGCCCCGGCCCCCGCCGCCGGCCCCTCCTGCGACGTGAGCTACGCCGTCAACGACTGGGGCAGCGGATTCACCGCCAACGTCACCATCACCGACACCGGCACCACCCCCGTCAACGGCTGGACCCTCCGCTACTCCTACTCCGGCAACCAGACCCTCCGGAACGGCTGGAACGGCACCTGGACCCAGACCGGACAGACCGTCACCGTCACCAACCCCGACTACGCCCCCACCATCAACCCCGGCTCCGGCTACACCACCAGCGCCAACTTCACCTACAGCGCCACCAATACCGCCCCCGCCGCCTTCACCGTCAACGGCACCCCCTGCGGGCCGCGGTCGAGCCCGTCGCCCAGCCCCTCCCCCACCCCGACCACCACGCCGACCGTCACGCCGACCTCCGCGCCGCCGGACGGGCGGGCCCCGGCCGTGCACGTCTCGGGCCGGACACTGGCGAAGGCCGACGGCACGCCGATCACCCTGCACGGCGTCAACCGGTCGGGGGCCGAGTTCATGTGCGTCCAGGGCCGCGGCTTCTTCGACGGCCCGGCCGACCAGGCGTCCGTCACCGCGATGAAGGCCTGGCACGTCAACGCCGTCCGGATACCGCTCAACGAGGACTGCTGGCTCGGCCACTCCGACGTCGACCCCGCCTACGCCGGTCCGGCCTACATCGGCGCGGTGCGGAGCTACGTCGACCTGCTGGAGCGGAACGGCCTGGTGGCGGTCCTGGACCTGCACTGGAGCGACGGGGTCTACACCGGGCCGTCCTCCGGCTGCCCGGACGCCAACGCCACCTGCCAGAAGCCCATGCCGGACGCCGCCGGTGCGATCCCCTTCTGGACGTCGGCGGCGCAGACCTTCAAGGGGGACGACGCGGTCGTCCTGGACCTGTTCAACGAGCCGTACCCGTCGCGCGCCACCGGCAGCGCGGAGAGCGGCTGGGCCTGCTGGCGCGACGGCGGCACCTGCCCCGGTATCGGCTACCAGGTCGCCGGGATGCAGGCGATGGTCGACGCGGTGCGCTCGACCGGCGCCGACAACGTCCTCCTGCTGGGCGGCCAGGAGTACGCCAACGACCTCACCCAGTGGGCCGCGCACCAACCCGCCGACCCGCTGCACAACCTGGCCGCGTCCTGGCACTCGTACAACTTCAACGCGTGCCGGAGCAGCTCCTGCTGGGAGGGCCAGATCGCCCCGCTGGCCGACCGGGTGCCGGTCGTCGCGGGCGAGCTGGGCGAGAACGACTGCGCACACGGCTACCTGGACACCCTGCTGCCCTGGCTGGACCAGCACGGCGTCTCCTACCTCGCCTGGACCTGGAACACCTGGGACTGCGGCAGCGGCCCGTCGCTGATCAGCTCCTACGACGGCACGCCGACGGCCTTCGGCGCCGGCTACCGCGCCCACCTGGCCGGCACGTAGGGCCCCGGCCGGACCGGCTCACGAGGACTCCCGCACCACCAGTTCCGTCGGCAGGACCGTCTGCCGGCGGAACCGGCCCGGCTGGGCGATCTCCTTGAGCAGCGACCTGACCATCAACCGCCCCATCTCCTCGGTGGGTTGCCGGACACTGGTCAGCGGCGGCTCGGTGTGCCGCGCGACCACGGAGTCGTCGAAACCGACCACGGCGACGTCCTGCGGCACCCGCCGGCCCGCCTCGCGCAGCGCCCGCAGCGCACCCGCCGCCGTCAGGTCCGACGCGCAGAACACGGCGTCCAGGTCGGGCTGGCGGGCGAGCAGCTCCCGCATGCCCTCGCGGCCGCCGCGCTCGGTGAAGTCCCCGTGCGCGACGAGCCCCTCGTCCGCCGGTACCGCGGCCTCGGCGAGCGCCTGGCGGTAGCCGGCCAGGCGTGCCACGGCGCCCTCCATGTCGAGCGGCCCGGTGACGGTCCCGATGGCCGTCCTGCCGCGGGACAGCAGGTGCCGGACGGCCGCACGGGCACCGCCCGCATTGTCGGCCAGCACGTAGCTCAGCGGCTCCTGCTCCGACCGGCGGCCGGCGAGGACGGCGGGCAGCTCCAGCTGCTCCAGCAGCTCGGGGAGCGGATCGTCCTGGTGCACCGAGACCAGCAGGACGCCGTCCACCCGGCGGGCGGTGAGGTAGCGGGTCAGCCGTTCCCGCTCGCGTTCGTCGCGCACCAGCACCAGCAGCAACTGCAGGTCAGTTCCGGCGAGTTCGGCGGACACCCCGGTGATGATGTCGGAGAAGTAGGGCTCGGAGCTGAGTTTCGCGACACTCTCGGGGACGACCAGCGCGACGGCGTCGGTCCGGGACGTGACCAGGGAGCGGGCCGCCTGGTTGGGGACGTAGCCGAGTTCCGCGATGGCCTGTTCGACCGCCGCGCGGGCCTTGGCACTCACCTTGGGCGAGCCGTTGACGACCCGGGACACCGTGCCCCGGCCCACCCCCGCCCGTGCTGCCACCGCCTCCAGGGTGGGGCGGGCAGCGGGCGGTTGCTGCGCGGCTGGAGTCATGATCCTTCTCCCGGGCGACGACGGACGGCGACGACCGCGGCGAGGGAGCTCGGACGACACGGTCCAGTAACGGAGCCGTTGCACTCCCTTGACATGCCTCGCGCGGCAACGCAATCTTCCCACATCGATGTGGGAGCGCTCCCACTTCAGCCTCGATCCACCGTCGCGCGACGCGCACTCCCACCACGTTCCGAGCACCGTTCCGTCGCCCCACCGCGCGACACGGCCATGCCCCCAGCCTGGACAAGGAGATTCGGCCATGCGGAACCCCGGCACCACTCACGGTGGCAGAGCCACCGCCCCCCTCCCCGTGCGCAAGCTGCCCAAGCCCCTGCTGAGCGCCGCGACCGCCGCGCTGTGCGCCCTCCTGGTCGCCGGGTGCGGCAGCTCGGGCTCCGGCTCCGACACATCGGCCTCCGGCGGCAGGATCACGCTGACGATCGGCGACTACGGCACGTTCGGATACAAGGAGGCCGGCCTCTTCGACGCCTACATGCGGGAGCACCCCGGCATCACCGTCGTGGAGCACACCGTCGAACAGGAGACGGACTACTACCCCGCCCTGCAGACCCACCTCGCCTCCAGCAGCGGTCTGGACGACATCCAGGCCGTCGAGGTCGGCCGGATCGCCCAGGTGGTGAAGAAGCAGGCCGACAAGTTCGTCGACCTCGGCACGGCGGACGGCGTCGACAAGGCCGCCTTCCTGCCGTGGAAGTCGCAGCAGGCCAGCACGCCGGACGGCCGCACCATCGGCCTGGGCAGCGACATCGGCCCGATGGCGATCTGCTACCGCAAGGACCTTTTCCAGCAGGCCGGGCTGCCCACCGACCGGGAGGAGGTGGCCAAGCTCTGGCAGGGCGACTGGGCCAGGTTCCTGGAGACGGGCAAGCAGTACCAGGCCAAGGCGCCCGCCGGCACCTTCTTCACCGACTCCGCAGGCGGCCTGTTCAACGCCGTGGTGTCCTCCAGTACCACCCAGTACGACGACGCCGACGGCCGGCTGGACTACAAGAACAGCCCCAGCGTCAAGAACGCCTGGAACCTGGCGACCGGCGCCGTCCAGGCCGGGATCAGCGCCGGCCTCAAGCAGTTCGACACACCGTGGTACCAGGCGTTCGCCAACTCCAGGTTCGCCACCCTCGCCTGCCCGTCCTGGATGACGGCCATCGTCGCCGACAAGTCCGGAAGCGCCAACCAGGGCAAGTGGGACATCGCCTCCCCGCCGGCCGCCGGCAACTGGGGCGGCTCCTTCCTCTCCGTGCCGAAGGCCGGCAAGCACCAGAAGGAGGCCGCGGCACTCGCCGCCTGGCTCACCTCGCCCGCGCAGCAGGCCAAGGTCTTCACCACGGTCGGCAACCTGCCGTCCAACACCAAGGCGCTGAGCCAGCCGGAGGTGCAGAACGCCCGGCTCGCCTTCTTCGGCGACACGCCCACCGGCCGGATCTACGCCGCCACCGCGCAGTCCATCCGGCCGACCGTGATCGGCGAGTGGGACGGCCTGGTCAAGGACACCCTCACCAACGGCGCCCTGCTCAGCATCGAGCAGCACCAGAGCGACCCCGCCAAGGCGTGGAGCAACGCGGTCAAGGAGATCGACGACAAGGTGGGCGACTGACGCCCGGCCCCGCCGTCCCGGCCGGCCCGGCCGGGACGGCCCGCCCTCCAGAGAGGTCTTCCCCATGCTCGACGAGGCCGTCCCCGCCACTTCCCCCCGCAGACCACGCCCCGGTCCCCCGCCGCCCCGCCCCTGGCGTGCCCGCCTCTACCGGTGGGACCTCAAGGCCTCGCCGTACCTGTACGTCGCGCCGTTCTTCCTCTGCTTCCTCGCGTTCGGCCTGTTCCCGCTGATCTACACGGGCTGGGTGTCCCTGCACGGCGTCGACCTGCAGACGTCCGACCAGATGCAGTGGCGGGGCCTCGACAACTACACCCGGCTGCTCCACGACGACCTGTTCTGGAACGCCCTGCGCAACACCGTGACCGTCGGCGCACTGTCCACCGTCCCGCAGTTACTGATGGCCCTCGGTCTGGCCCACCTGCTGAACTACCGCCTGCGCGGCCGCGGCTTCTTCCGGATCGCGATGCTCGCGCCGTACGCCACCTCCATCGCGGCCGCGACCCTGGTGTTCACGCTGCTGTTCGGGCGGGACTACGGGATGATCAACTGGCTGCTGGGTCACCTCGGCCTGGACCACGTCGACTGGGAGGGCGGCACCTGGACCTCCCAGATCGCCATCTCCACGATCGTCACCTGGCGCTGGACGGGCTACAACGCGCTGATCTACCTCGCCGCCATGCAGGCCGTCCCGCACGACCTGTACGAGGCGGCGGCGCTCGACGGCGCCGACCGGTGGAAGCAGTTCCGCCACGTCACGGTGCCGTCCATCCGGCCCACCATCCTGTTCACCGTCGTGGTCTCCGGCATCGGGGCCACCCAGCTCTTCGGCGAGCCGCTACTGTTCGGCGGCGGAGCGACGGGCCACAGCGGCGGCTCGGCCCACCAGTACCAGACGCTCGGACTGTACCTGTACGACCAGGGCTGGTACGCCTTCCACCTGGGCCGGGCCGCCGCCGTGGCCTGGACCATGCTGCTGCTCCTGCTGGCCGTCGGCGTGCTCAACCTCGCCCTGGTCCGCGTCCGCCGCGCCCGGAACGGGGGTTGACAGCGATGGCCGTCACAACCGGACGACGACGCGGGGGCGCGCGCGGCCTGACCGGAGCCGGACCGTTCACGTACGCCGTGCTGATCCTGGTCGCCGTCCTCTCGCTGTTCCCGCTGTACTGGACACTGGTCGGCGCCTCAACCTCGGGCAGCCGGATCGCGCAGACCCCGCCCCCGCTGTTGCCCGGCGGAAACCTGTGGCACAACCTCGACATCGCCTGGAACCAGGTCCACATGGGCCGGGCGCTGCTCAACTCGGTGGTGGTGGCGAGCTGCGTGACCGCCAGCACTGTGCTGTTCGCGACGCTGGCCGGCTTCGCCTTCGCCAAGCTCCCCTTCCGCGGCCGCGACGCCCTGCTGAGCCTGGTGGTGGCGACCATGACGGTGCCCGCACAGCTGAGCGTCATCCCGCTCTACCAGATCATGGCCCGGCTGCACTGGACCGACCGGTTGCAGTCGGTGATCCTGCCCAACCTGGTGGCCGCGTTCGGGGTGTTCTTCATGCGGCAGTTCCTCTCGGAGGCGTTGCCGATCGAACTGGTCGAGGCGGCCCGGATGGACGGCGCGAGCAGCCTGCGGATCCTGTGGAGCGTGGTGCTGCCCATCGCCCGGCCCGGGATGGCCGTGCTCGGCATGCTGGTCTTCGTGCAGTCCTGGAACGACTTCTTCTGGCCACTGATCGCGCTGAGTCAGAGCAATCCGACCGTCCAGGTCGCGCTGGCGGGTCTCGGCGGGGGTTCGTACGACTCCGACCAGGCCGTCATCCTCACCGGCTCGCTGCTCGGGACCGCGCCGCTGCTCCTGGTGTTCGCTCTGCTGGGCAGGCAGGTCGTCGGGGGCATCACCGCCGGCGCCGTCAAGAACTGACGCGACGTCAACCTCGCTACGAGAAACGGAGAAGCCAGCGATGACTTCCGCACCGACCGAATCGGCCCCGGTCGACACCACCGCCTTCCCCTCCGGCTTCCTCTGGGGAGCCGCCACGGCCGCCTACCAGATCGAGGGGGCCGTCGACGTGGACGGCCGGACCCCGTCGATCTGGGACACCTTCAGCCGCACCCCGGGGCGAACGGCCAGCGGCGACACCGGCGACCGCGCCACCGAGCACTACCTCCGCTACCGCCAGGACGTCCGGCTGATGAGCGAACTGGGCCTGGGGGCCTACCGGTTCTCGGTCTCCTGGACGCGGGTGCAGCCGACCGGCCGCGGCCCGGTCGTCGAACGGGGCATGGACTTCTACCGGCGCCTGGTGGACGAGCTGCTGGAGCACGGTATCCAGCCCGCCGTGACGCTCTACCACTGGGACCTCCCACAGGACTTGGAGGACCTCGGAGGCTGGCCGGTCCGCACCACCGCGGAGCGCTTCGCGGACTACGCCGCACTGGTGGCCGACGCCCTCGGCGACCGGGTCGGCATCTGGACCACCCTCAACGAACCCTGGTGCTCGGCCTTCCTCGGCTACGGCTCCGGGGTGCACGCACCGGGCCGTGCCGACTGGACGGCCGCCCTGCGCGCGGCACACCACCTCAACCTCGGCCACGGCCTCGCGGTCGACGCACTGCGCGCGGCGCTGCCCGCCGGGGCGCGGATCGCCGTGTCGCTCAACCTGCACGAGGTGCGGCCGCTCACCGAGTCCGCCGCGGACCGCGAGGCCGCCCGCCGGATCGACGCGGTGGGCAACCGCGTCTTCACCGGACCGATGCTGAACGGCGCCTACCCCGACGACCTGCTCGCCGACACGGCGCACCTGGTCGACTGGCGGGCTCTGGTCCAGGACGGTGACCTGGCCGCGATCGCCCGTCCGATCGACCTGCTGGGCGTCAACTACTACACCCCCACGGTGACGTCCGCCCTGCCGCCCGGCCAGGCCCCGGACCCGGCGACCGCGGGCGACGCGGGCCACGGCGACGGTGAGCAGTCCCCCTTCGCCGGCTGTGCCGACGTGCTCTTCCACCGCGCGCCCGGCCGGCGCACCGACATGGGGTGGCCGATCGACCCGACCGGTCTGACCGACCTGCTCCTGCGGATCCACCGCGAACACCCCGGGCTGCCGGTGATGGTCACCGAGAACGGTGCCGCCTTCGACGACCGGCTGACGCCGGAGGGCACGGTGCACGACCCGCAGCGCATCGACTACCTGCGCGGACACCTCGACGCCGTCCGGCGGGCGATCGCCGCCGGGGCGGACGTCCGCGGCTACTTCCTCTGGTCGCTGATGGACAACTTCGAGTGGGCGCACGGGTACGGCAAGAGGTTCGGTCTGTACTACGTGGACTACGCCACCCAGAGCCGGATCCCCAAGGACAGCGCCCGGTGGTACGCGGAGGTGATCCGCGCGGGCGCGGTGCCTGACCAGCGCGGGTGAGGGCGTCGGATCCCTTGACGGCGGTCGTTCAACCGACCAAGCTGGCAGCGGTGGGTGGACCGGCACGCGTGACGGGTCCGGGGTGCAGTTCCCGTGTCGAGGATCGATCCAGGACGGCCCCATGCCCCAGCCACCGCCCAGCAACGGCCCCGCTCCGACCCTGGCCGAAGTCGCCCGGCACGCCGGTGTCTCCACCGCGACCGCCTCCCGGGTGCTGAACCGCTCCGCCCCGGTCTCCCTCGACGTGGCCGCCCGGGTGGAGCGGGCGGCCCGCGAGTTGGCGTACGTCCGCCGCCGGGCGGCCGGTGCCCGGGTGACCGGCGTGGTCGCCGTCGTGGTCTTCGCCGATCCGGTGCAGTACCACGCCGACACCTTCCCCGTCCGGCTGCTGGCGGGGTTACGGCGCTCCGTGCCGGGCGCGGAACGGGAGCTGGCCGTCTTCACGGTGCCGAGACGTTCCCGGCGGCGCCCCCTGGTGCACTACCTGTGCGGCGGACACGTCGACGGCGTGCTGCTGGTCGGCCCCTGGGGGGACACCGCGCTCACCGGGCTGCTGCACGCGGCCAGGGTGCCCGTCGTGTCGCTGGGGCGGCCGCCGGATCCGGGGGCCGTGGCGTTCGTGGACGCGGACAACCTCACCGGCGCCAGGGACGCGGTGCGACGCCTGTGCGCGTCCGGGCGCCGGTCGGTGGCCACCATCGCCGGGCCACCGGACACCGCCGCCGGCGCGGACCGGCTGGCCGGCTACCGCCAGGCGGTGACCTCGACGTCCTCGGCACGGCCCGCCGTCGCATACGGCGACTTCGGCAGTGCCTCCGGTGAACACGCGATGCAGCGGCTGCTGGACCAGCACCCCGAGCTGGACGCGGTGTTCGCCGCCTCCGACCAGATGGCCGTGGGAGCTCTCCGGACCCTGCGGCGACACGGCCTGCGGGTGCCGGAGGACGTCGCGCTGATCGGCTTCGACGACGCCCCCGTCGCGGCGCGCTGCCGGCCGGGCCTGACCACCGTGCGCCAGCCGGTGGAGGAACTCGGCTCCCGCGCGATGGAGTTGCTGCTCCGGAATCCGGGGCACGGCGAGTCGGTGGTGCTCCCCACCCGGTTGGTCGTCCGGGCGTCGGGCTGACCGCCGCGCCGTGCTCCCCGCGCCGCCCTCGGGCTCGGTCAGCGGAGCGGCGGGCGGGCACGCCATGGTCGTGGTCGAGCACGACTGACCGTGCGGTGCGGCGTGGTGCCGGCGCGGGTCACCCGGCGGGGAGCAGGGTCGGGTCCGCCATGATGCGGCGAACCGTCGTCAGCGCCGCGCCCAGCAGGGGCCCGCGCCGCCCCAGGACGGACGGGCGCAGCGCCTCCGGCGCCCACGGCCGCACGGTGACCCGGGCGGCCAGCTCGGCGCGCACGGAGGGCAGCAGCCAGTCGGCGAGTTCGGCGTAGGCGCCGCCGAGGACGAGACCGTCCGGGTCGATGAGGTCGACTGCGGAGGTGAGGGCCAGGCCGAGGGCCCGGCCCGCGCGGTCCAGGGCCCGCAGGGTGGGCGCGTGCCCGGCTGCCGCCCGTACGGCCAGCAGGGCGACGGCGTCGCCGGGACCCGTCCCGGTGGGACCGCCCGCGGGGCTCCCGTGCGGCGGGAGGCCGGCCTCGCGCAGCACGGCCGCCTCGCCCGCGTACTGCTCCAGGCAGCCGCGGGCGCCGCAGGCGCAGTCCGGGCCGTCCGGTCGGACGGGGAGGTGGCCGAGTTCGCCGGCGAAGCCGCGGGCGCCGCGGAACAGCCGCCCGTCGATGACCAGGGCGGCACCGATCCCGGTCTCGGCCGACACGTGCACGAAGGTCTCCTCGGACCGCCCGGCGTTCCAGTACTCGGCGAGCGCACCGAGGTTGGCCTCGTTCTCCGGCTCGGGCACTGTGTCCGGGTCCGGCCAGTGGTCGGCGAGCCGGACGCCGCTCCAGCCCAGGTTGGGCGCGCGCTCGACCAGTCCGCCGGGCCGGTTCGGCACCACTCCGGGCACGGCCAGCAGCCGGCCCGCGACGCTCAGCCCGAGAGCTTCGGCCTCCGCCTCCACCTCGGCGCCCAACGCGGCGGCCTCCGCCAGTACCCGCCCGGCGGGGCGGCCGGCGTTGGGCCGTTCCACCCGGCGCCAGATCCGCGGCTCGCCGCGCAGGTCCGTCACGCACGCGCCGAGGTGGGTGACGCCGATCTCCAGCCCGAGACCGGCCGGCCCTTCGTCGCACACGGTCAGGGCCCGTCCGGGGCGGCCGACCCGGCCACGGACGGTGGCCGCCGCCTCGGTCACCGCGCCCCGGCCGATCAGCTCGTCGACCAGCGAGGAGACGGCCGCCCTGGTCAGCCCGACGCGCCCGGCGACGTCCGCGCGGGAGAGCGGGCCGTGCGCGGCGACCGCGCCGAGCACGACGGCCAGGTTCCGCCGCCGCATGTCCTGTTGCGACGCGGGCCCGTGCTCCGCACTCCTGCTCTCCACCGTGCCGACCGCTGTCACCTGCGCGCCCTCCTACCGGTCCTCGGCCGGGGCGCCCTGCAAGGCCCCGGCCCGACGCAGGGTATCGCCGATCAGTTCGAGCGCCTCCGCGTCCTTCTCCACCGGGTCCAGCACCGGCCCGGAGGCCGTCCGCCAGCGGCGGGCCACCGCGTCGGCGCGCTCGCCGGTGAGCAGGGCGGCGGCCTGGGCGGCGGCGCCGAGCGCGACCGGCTCCTGCGCGTCGGGCACCTGGACAGGCCGGCCGGAGAGCCGCAGGACCGTCCGCTGCCAGGCCTGCCCGCGGGCACCGCCGCCGATCAGCAGCAGCGGCTCGTCGCCCGCCGGATCCTCGCCGCCCGCGCGCAGCACGCCGTCCAGGGCGGCGAGCAGGGCATGGGCCGCACCGTCGTAGGCGGCCTGGAGCAGCTGCCCCGGGGTGGTGTCGTGGCGCAGCCCGTGGACCAGGCCGGAGGCGCCCGGGAGGTCCGGCGTGCGCTCGCCGTCCAGGTAGGGCAGGACGACCACGGTGCCGCCGGCCTCGACCTCGTCGCGGCCCCGGCAGAGCAGGGCGGCGAATCGGTCGACGGCCAGGGTGCAGTTGAGCGTGCAGGCCAGCGGCAGCCAGCCGCCGAGGGCGTCGGCGAAGCCGGCTACTGTGCCGCCCGGGTCGGCGGGCCTGGTGCGGCCGACGGCGTAGACCGTGCCGGAGGTGCCGAGGCTGAGCACGGGCTGTCCGGGGAGGAGACCGAGCCCGAGGGCGGCCGCCATGTTGTCACCGGTGCCGGTGGCCACCGGGGCGCCCGCGCGCAGCGGCGTCCCGGGCCGGACGACGCCGGCCCGTGTGCCCGGCGGGAGGACCTGCGGCAGCAGGGCCGGGTCGAGTCCGATGCGGCCGAGGACGTCGAGGTCGTAGCCGTCCGGGCCCCACCAGCCGGTTCCCGAGGCGTCGCCCCGGTCGGTGACCGCCTCGCCGGTCAGCCGCTCGGTGAGGAAGTCGTGCGGGAGGCGGACGGCGGCGACGCGGTCGGCGGCGGCGGGTTCCTCGGCGCGCAGCCAGGCCCACTTGGCGGCGGTGAACGCGGCGGTGGGCACGCTGCCGGTGCGGCGGGCGAGTTCCGCCGCACCGACCGCGGTCCGCAGCGCCGCGGCCTGGGGTGCGGACCGGACGTCGTTCCAGAGCAGCGACGGGCGGACGGGCGCCCCTGACGCGTCGAGGGTGACCAGGCCGTGCTGCTGGCCGGCGACCGAGACGGCGGCCACGCGGTCGGCCCAGCCCGTCGCGCCCGCGGCCTCGCCGAGCGCCCGCCACCACTGCCCGGGGTCGCTCTCGCGGCCGGTGCCGGTGCTGACCCGGTGCGGGGCACGGCCCTGGCCCAGCACGGCGCCGGTGTCGACGTCGACGGCGAGGGCCTTGGTGGACTGCGTCGAGCTGTCGAAGCCGATCACGACACGTTGCTCAGCCATGCGTTCCTCCGCAGGGGGGTTCCTTCCGACCTTCCGGCATACTAATTTGTTGAGAGCCCTGACAAACACCCCTCCGTACGCGACCCGGAGCCGTTCCATGTCCAGCGACCCGCTCGTCCCCACCCCCGCGCACAAGTTCACCTTCGGCCTGTGGACCGTCGGCTGGCAGGGGCGCGACCCCTTCGGCGACGCGACCCGCCCCGCCCTCGACCCCGCCGAGACCGTCCAGCGCCTGGCCGGACTCGGCGCCTACGGCGTCACCTTCCACGACGACGACCTGATCCCCTTCGGTGCGGACGACGCGACCCGCGAGGAGACCGTCAAGCGCTTCCGCGCCGCGCTGGACTCCGCCGGGCTGAAGGTCCCGATGGCGACCACCAACCTCTTCACCCACCCCCTCTTCAAGGACGGCGCGTTCACCGCCAACGACCGCGACGTACGGCGCTACGCACTGCGCAAGACCGTCCGCAACATCGACCTGGCCGTCGAACTCGGCGCCTCCGTCTACGTCGCCTGGGGCGGGCGCGAGGGCGCCGAGTCCGGCGCGGCCAAGGACGTGCGCACCGCACTCGACCGACTGAAGGAGGCTTTCGACCTGCTGGGCGAGTACGTCGAGGAGCAGGGCTACGACCTGCGCTTCGCGATCGAGCCCAAGCCCAACGAGCCGCGCGGCGACATCCTGCTCCCCACGGTGGGCCACGCCCTGGCGTTCATCAACGCGCTGGAGCGGCCCGAGCGGGTCGGCCTCAACCCGGAGGTCGGCCACGAGCAGATGGCCGGGCTGAACTTCCCGCACGGCATCGCCCAGGCGCTGTGGCACGACAAGCTGTTCCACATCGACCTGAACGGCCAGTCCGGCGTCAAGTACGACCAGGACCTGCGCTTCGGCGCGGGAGACCTGCGGCAGGCCTTCTGGCTGGTCGACCTGTTGGAGTCGGCCGGCTACGACGGCCCGCGGCACTTCGACTTCAAACCGCCGCGCACCGAGGACGTCGACGGCGTCTGGGCCTCGGCGGCCGGCTGCATGCGCAACTACCTGCTGCTGGCCGAGCGCTCCCGCGCCTTCCGGGCCGACCCGGAGGTCGGCGCCGCGCTCGCCGCGTCCCGCCTGCCCGAACTCGCCCTCCCCACCGCCGAGGACGGCCTGGCCGGGCTGCTGGCGGACCGCTCCGCCTTCGAGGAGTTCGACGTCGACGCCGGCGCCCGGCGCGGCATGGCCTTCGAACAGCTGGACCAGCTGGCCCTCGAACACCTCCTCGGCGCCCACTGACGACCGACCACGGGAGCCGGGTCGTGCGCGTGCACGACCCGGCTCTCGGTGCTCTCCCGGCAGCCCGCGGCTCCGGCCCGACCATCCCGGTGGACCGCCGTCGACGAGGGGCCCGTGCCCGGGGCTCGTCCGACGATTCCCGCCGCGCGCCGCCCCGGAGCGCCGTCGGTGCGCACGCGGTGACGCGGCCGCGCCCGGGGCTGTGCGCTACCGCCGGCGGGCGGTGATCAGACGCTGCAGGACGATGAAGACGAACAGCAGCCCGCCGATCACGATCCTGGTCCACCACGAGCTGAGGGTGCCCTGGAAGCTGATGATGGTCTGGATCAGTCCCAGCACCAGCACGCCCAGCAGGGTGCCCAGCAGGTAGCCGGAGCCGCCGGTGAGCAGCGTGCCCCCGATCACCACGGCGGCGATCGCGTCCAGCTCCAGGCCGACCGCGTGCAGGCCGTAGCCGGAGAGCATGTAGAAGGTGAGCAGCACACCGCCGAGCGCCGAGCAGAAGCCGCTGATCGCGTACACGGTGGTCTTGGTCCGTCCCACCGGCAGGCCCATCAGCAGGGCGGACTGCTCGCTGCCGCCGAGCGCGTACACGTTCCGGCCGAGCCGGGTGTAGTGCAGCACGACGAATCCGGCCGCCACCACCAGGAGCGCGATGACCACGCTCGGCGAGACGAACAGGTCCCCGAGCGGGATGCGGGTCTGCGCCATCGCGGTGTACGACGGATCCGTGATGGAGATCGACTCGATGCTGATCATGTAGCACAGGCCTCGGGCCAGGAACATGCCCGCCAGTGTCACGATGAACGGCTGGATCTCGAAGGCGTGGATCACCCATCCCATCACCCAGCCGCCGGCCGTGCCCATCACCAGCACGAGCGGGATGACCAGCAGCGGCGGCCAGCCCTGCCGCTCCACCAGCCAGGCGGAGACCATGGTGGACAGGGCCACCACCGCGCCGACCGACAGGTCGATTCCGCCGGTCAGCACGACGAAGGTCATCCCGACCGCGACCACGAGCAGGAAGGCGTTGTCGATCAGCAGGTTGAGCAGCACCTGCCCGGAGAAGAACCCGTCGTACTGCACCGACCCGGCGGTGAACATCGACACCAGCAGGACGGAGGTGACCAGCAGCGGGATCTGTCCGCGCACTCTGGTCAGCAGGGCGTTGGCGTTCACGCGCCGACCTCCCGGTTGGTGGTGGTGGCAGGGCGCGGCCGGCCGGTGCTCCGGCGCCCGGCTCCGCTCCGGGCGACCTTGGCACGGAAGTTCGGCGACTGGATCAGGCAGACCGTGATCACGACGAACGCCTTGAAGACCAGCGTGGTCTCCGGCGGGATACCGATGGTGTAGACCGTGGTCGAGAGGGTCTGGATGATCAGCGCGCCGAGGACCGTGCCGCCGATCGAGAAGCGGCCCCCGTTGAGCGACGTCCCGCCGATCACCACCGCGAGGATGGCGTCGAGCTCGATCCACAGACCGGCGTTGTTGCCGTCCGCCGCCGAGACGTTGGAGGAGACCATCAAGCCGGCGACGGCCGCGCAGAGGGCGCTGAACACGTACACCAGGCCGACCAGGCGCATCGCCCGGATCCCGACCAGCCGGCTGGCCACCGGGTTGCCGCCGACCGACTCCAGCAGCAGGCCGAGCGCGGTGGAGCGGGTGAGCAGCGCGGCGAGCAGCGCGACCAGCCCGCTGAGCAGGATCGCGAACGGCATCCCCAGCCAGTAGCCGCCGCCGATGAGCTTGTACGGCTCACTGGTGATCGTGATGATCTGACCGTCGGTGATCAGCTGGGCGACGCCGCGGCCGGCGACCATCAGGATCAGGGTGGCGATGATCGGCTGTACCCCGATCCGGGCCACCAGCACACCGTTCGCGGCACCCAGCAGCACCGCCGTGACGAGCGCGATGCCGATCGCGCCGAGCACCGTGCCGAGGCTCGCCGGGTCGGCCGCCTCGCTGATGTGCAGGCAGGCCAGCGCGCCGGCGATGGCGACGGTGGAGCCGACCGAGAGGTCGATCCCGCCGGTGGCGATCACCAGGGTCATGCCGAGCGACACCAGGATCAGTGGAGCGCCGAAGTGCAGGATGTCGACCGTGCTGCCGTACAGGTGGCCGTCCTTGAGGTGGACGGCGAAGAAGTCCGGGGTGAACGCGAGGTTGCCGAGCAGGAGCAGGGCCAGCACCACGGCCGGCCAGAACAGCCGGTACCGGGTCACCGCCCTGCCCCTCCCGGTGGTCGGGGCCGTGGTCATCGTTCCGCTCCACTCGCGATGGTGGCCAGGACGCGCTCCGGGGTGAGGGCGTCGTCGTTGCGCAGTCGGGCGACCATCCGGCGGTCGCGCAGCACCCCGACGCGGTGGCTGAGCCGCAGTACCTCCTCCAGCTCGGCGGAGATGAACAGCACCGCCATGCCCTCCTCGGCGAGGTTCGCGACCAGCTTCTGGATCTCGGCCTTGGCGCCGATGTCGATGCCGCGGGTGGGCTCGTCCAGGATCAGCAGCTTGGGGTCGGTGATCAGCCAGCGGGCCAGCAGCACCTTCTGCTGGTTCCCGCCGCTGAGGTTGCGGACCAGCGCCTCGGGATCACCCGGGCGGATGTCCAGGGCCCGGATCCAGCGCAGCGCCAGCGCGTCCTGCACGGTGCGCGACAGCGGACGGGTCCAGCCGCGGGCCGCCTGCATCGCCAGCACGATGTTCTCCCGGACGGTGAGCTCGCCGACCAGGCCCTCGGTCTTGCGGTTCTCCGAGCAGTACGCGATGCCGTGCGCGATCGCGTCGCGCGGGCTGCGCAGGTCGGTCTCGGTACCGTCGATCCGCACCGTGCCGCCGTCCTTGCGGTCGGCGCCGAACAGCAGCCTGGCGGCCTCGGTCCGGCCGGATCCCAACAGGCCCGCCAGGCCGATCACCTCACCGGGACTGATGGCGAGGTCGTACGGGGCCACGGCGCCCTGCCGGGCCAGGCCCTCCGCCTCCAGGAAGGGCCGGCCGGTGGCCGGTACGGAGCGCTCGCGCCGGTGGCCGCCGGCGAGGCGGTCGAGCCCGGCGAGCTCCGCCCCGATCATCCGCGAGACCAGGCCGACCTGGTCGAGCTCGCTGGTCAGGTACTCGCCCTCGAGCCGCCCGTTGCGCAGCACCGTCATCCGGTCGCAGATCTCGTAGATCTGGTCGAGGAAGTGCGAGACGAACAGGATGGCGACGCCCTGGTCGCGCAACCGCCGCATCACGGTGAAGAGTTGGCTGACCTCCTCACGGTCCAGGCTGGAGGTGGGCTCGTCCAGGATCAGCACCTTGGCCGAGACGCCAACGGCGCGGACGATGGCCACCAGTTGCTGGACGGCGATGGAGTAGCTGTCCAGCGGCGCGCTGACGTCGACGTCCAGCTCCATCGTCCGGACCAGTTCGGCGGCCCTGCGGCGCATCTCGGCCCAGTCGATCAGGCCGAGGCGGCGCGGCTCGCGACCGATGAAGATGTTCTCCGCCACCGACAGGTTCGGGCAGAGGTTCACCTCCTGGTAGACGGTGCTGATGCCCGCCTCCTGAGCCTGCAGCGGACCGGCGATCCGAACCCGCTCTCCGGCCAGCACCACCTCGCCGCCGTCCGCCGGGTGCACCCCGGTCAGCACCTTGATCAGCGTGGACTTCCCGGCGCCGTTCTCCCCCATCAGGGCGTGCACCTCGCCGGGGAAGAGCCGGAAGTCGACCCCGTCCAGCGCCACCACCCCGGGGAACTCCTTGCGGAGCCCCCGCACTTCCAGGACCGGTTGCTGACGCACCCCGGTTCTCCTCTCCTCGTGCGACCCGGTCCGCCCGGGGAGTGATCCGCCGATCACTCCCCGGGCGGACGGGCCCGTTCAGTACTGGCGGGTCGGCAGCGCGGCAGCGGCCTGGTCCTGGGTGAAGACACCCTCCTGCGTCTTGATCCGCTTCGGCACCTGCTCGCCGGCCTTGACCTTCTTCACCAGGTCCATCAGCTGGTCGCCGAGGATGGGGTTGCACTCCACATCGACGTTGATCTTGCCCTGGGTCATCGCCGTGAAGGCGTCCTTGACCCCGTCCACCGAGATGACCCTGATGTCGGTGCCCGGCTTCTTGCCGGCCTCCTCGATCGCCTGGATGGCCCCCAGCGCCATGTCGTCGTTGTGCGCGTACAGCACGTCGATCTTCGGCTGGGCCTTCAGGAAGGCCTGCATGACCTCCTTGCCCTTCGCGCGGGTGAAGTCGCCGGTCTGCGAGGCCACCACCTTGAACTTCGCGTCCGCCTTGATCACGTCACCGAAGCCCGACTTGCGGTCGTTGGCCGGCGCCGAGCCGGTGGTGCCCTGCAGTTCGACGATGTTCACCTCGTCGGACTTGCCCTGGTACTCCTTCACCAGCCAGTCGCCGGCCTTCTTGCCCTCCTCGACGAAGTCCGAGCCGAGGAAGGAGACGTAGAGCGAGTCGTCCTTGGAGTCCACCGCGCGGTCGGTGAGGATCACCGGGATCCTGGCGTCCTTCGCCTCCTTCAGCACGGTGTCCCACCCCGACTCCACCACCGGCGAGAAGGCGATCACGTCGACCTTCTGCTGGATGAACGAGCGGATCGCCTTGATCTGGTTCTCCTGCTTCTGCTGCGCGTCGGAGAACTTCAGCTCGATGCCCGCCCTCTTCGCGGACTCCTGGACCGACTTGGTGTTCGCGGTGCGCCAGCCACTCTCCGCGCCGACCTGCGAGAAGCCCACGACGAGCTTGTGGCCGGCCCCCTTGTCGGCCGAGCCCCCGCCACCGCCGGACCCGCACGCGGTGAGGACGGTGACCATCGCACCGGCGACCAGGGCCGCCGCAGCTCTCTTGGACATGGTGGGACTTCCTCTCGGGATCGTCGATCGCGCGAAAACAGCACCGGCCCACATGAACGGGAGGTATCGGCACCGTTTCGCTCGAGACCGATTGTTAACGCTCACAATCGGAACCGGCAAGGCCCCCGGGCCCCGTTACCCAATCTTGACCGCCTCGCCCGCGGCAGCCCGACTGCTCGTCAATTCCGCCGCATACTCAGGAGTTGATCATCCGTCGGAGGAGGTTCCCGCCCCCGGGACCGCTCCGACCGCACCCCCTCGCCCCCTCGACAGGGCCATCCGACCGACCGGCCCCGGCCTCCGGACACGCGGCCTCGACGCCCGTTCCCCGCCACCGGCGGCGGGCGGAGATCGGGCACGCCACCGGCCCCGGGGGCGGCAGGGCAACGGCGGACGGGGGCGGACCCGCCCCTCGGGCCCCGCCCCCGTCCGCCGGGCGAGTCGGCTCAGCTCCAGGGCTGGGCGATCGTCCAGCTGGTGTCGTCGGCCCAACTGGTGGTGCTGTCCCAGCTGTTGGCGCCTCCGTTGGACGCCACGTAGGCGGTGTAGTCGTAGTGGCGGAGGTACTTCGTCGGGAAGTTGACGGACTGGAGGGAGGTGCCCGTCCCGCTGTTGCCCTTGGTCGGGCAGAAGGTGGCGTCCTGGGCGAAGGCACCCGCGCCGTCGTCGACGTTCAGGTACAGCTGGTAGTTGAAGTGGCGCAGGAACCGGCCGGGGCTGTCGGCGGACTCGAAGGACACGCAGGAGCTGTCGGCCAGGCCGGCGCGGACGATCCAGGTGGCGTCGGCCTTGTCGGTGGCCGAGCTGGAGGAGTTGAGGCTGGAGATGACGACCTTGGTGTCGGCGTCGTCGTGGCGCAGGTAGTGGGAGGTGCAGCAGGGCGCGGTGGTTGCCTGCAGGGAGATCCGGGAGCCGGGGGTGAGGGTTCCGGTGCCGGTCGAGCCGCTGGTGTAACCGGCGGCGGTGATGTTGGCCTGGACGGCGTTCTCGGTGGCGTCCGACGGGTAGCCCGAGGTCATCACGCCTTCGTAGAAGGTGCCCTGGGCCCACTTGCTGTTGTCGCCGCCGATGCCGAGGATGATCGCGCCCTGCTTCTTCATCGGGTTGTAGCCGCCGGCGGTGGGGCGCACGCCGTTGTAGAAGGTCGACAGGCCGCCCGACTGCGCGTCGCCACCGCGGATGGCCCACCGGTTCGGGCCGCCCTTGAGCATCGCGGTCAGGAACCGGCTGTCGACGCTGGGGTCACCCGCGTTGAAGCCGCGGTTGACGCCGGAGAACAGGCCGTTCTCCAGGTCGGCCATGACCCAGGGGCCGTTTCCGCTGCCCCAGCCCCAGCCCTTGCTGCTGCCGAAGTAGAGGGCCTCCATGGTGCCGTTGCCGTCGTCGTTGTTGCTCGTCTCGGCGTTGCCGTAGTCGAAGCAGCAGCCGCCGTTGACGTGCGTGCCGTCGAAGATCGCGTACATGCCCTCCGGCTGGTCACCGGTGGCGACGCCGGTGGTGTGGTTGTTCCGGTAACCCGTCCCGGGAGCCACGTAGACGCCGTATGCCTTGTGCCCGCCGACGGTGACCGGCGCCTCGAAGGCGTTGGCCAGGTCGTCCGGCCCACCGGCCGCCCCGCCGCCCGGCGCCTGGGTGAGGTGGTTGCCCTTACCGGACTGGTCGTAGATCACGGTGATGACGCAGCGGGTACCGGCGCAGAAGGCGTCCTGTGCGGCGGCGTCGGCGTAGCCGCCGGCGCCCAGCGGGCCGATGTCCCTGGTCGCGTTGTCCGTGCCGCGCCTGACCTGGTACAGCGGCCCGCCGTAGGAGCCGTACAGAGCGCGGGTGGTGCTGTGCGCGGCGACGCAGGGCGTCCTGCCGGCGGCGTAGATGTCGCAGGGCCCCTGGGTGGCGGCCTGCGAGGTGGTGGCGGTGCCGGTCAGGAAGCCGGCGGTGAGGGCGGCCGTCAGGGCGGCCCCCGGAACGGCCTTCCGGGCACGGCGGATCAACTGACGATACGTCATAACAGCTCCCTGCGCACGGGTGGGGGGAAGGGGAGTCTTGTTAACGCTAACAATCTGCGGCTGCACATGCGGGCATGCCGGGACGCGCACGGAGGTGAGCGTCCCCCGTCAAGCGACTCACCACTATCGCCACCCGCGGAGAAGGCGTCAAGACATCCCGCACGGACAACAGGCCTGCCTCATCGCACCCCTGGGCGGGATCCCGCACCCGGAGCCATGGACGTGACACCTGCCGGAAGGTCGGATGTCACACTTCTCGCACCCCCGGCAGCCCTGACGCGCCGAACTCGGACACCGCCTCGGCGACGAACCGGTGGCGGTTCATCCCGGCCGGCACCCGGCGCATCCGGAACGCGGGCAGCGGGCTCCTGCGCGGCGTGACGTCGATGTCGACCGCCGACGGCACCCGTCCTGGCAGCCCCTCGCCCCGCCGCACGGAGCGCCGGGGCGAAGGGGTGGTGGGTGTGGGGGCGAGCGGATCCGGCGGGTCAGGCCGCGCTGCAGGCGACCCCGTTGAGGCTGAACTGGCCGGCGGGGCCGGCGTTGCCGGTGTGGCTTGCCTGGAATCCGAAGGAGACCGAGCCGCCGGGGGCGATGGTGCCGTTGTAGCCGAGGCTCCGGGCGGTGACCCGGCCGGCGGCGGGGACGACCGCCGCGTTCCAGGCGCCGGTGATGGTCTGCCCGGCGGGCAGGGTGAAGGACAGCGCCCAGCCGTTGACGGCCCTGGAGCCGCTGTTGGTGACCGTCACGTTCTCGGTCAGGCCGGTGTTCCAGGCGTTGGGCTCGGCGGTCACCGCGCAGGCGACACCGTCGGTCGGATTCGGGGTGGGAGTCGGCGTGGGGGTCGGGCTCGGCGACGGGTTCGAGGCGGAGCCTCCGAGGGCGTCGACGGAGGCGTGGTAGGCGGGCTTCGGTTGGTAGGCGTTGTCGTACATGGTGCCGGCGCCCTCGCCGGGGAAGGTGCCGGGGATCCACGAGTCGGCGTCGCCGACGTCCCACTGGGTGAGGCCGACACAGCCCCTGACCGCCAGGCAGGTGGTGACCACGCTCGCGTAGTCGCGCGCCTGCTGGGCCAGTTTGCCGCTGTCCGGGGGCAGTTGCATCCGGTCGTCGAGCTCGGTGATGGCCACCTCCAGGCCGAGCGCGGTGAAACGCTCCAGGTTCGCCTTCAGGCTCGACGGAACCTGGCCGACGACGAAGTGCGCCTGGAAGCCGACACCGTCCAGCGGGACGCCCTGGCTCCTCAGCGACTTCGCCAGGTCGTACATCGCGTCGCTCTTCGCGTTCAGTCCCTCGATGTTGTAGTCGTTCAGGTAGAGCTTGGCGCCCGGATCGGCGGCCTTGGCGGTGCGCAGCGCGTCGGCGACGTAGCCGCTGCCCATCGCTCGGTGGAAGGGGTCGTCGCGGAAGGTGCCGTTCTCGTTGAAGGGCTCGTTCACCACGTCCCAGGAGTAGAGCTTGCCCTTGTAGTGGCCGGCCGTGGCGATGATGTGGTTGCGCATCGCGGCCTGCACCTGACTGCCCGGCAGGTTGTTCATCCAGGCGGGAAGCTGACTGTGCCAGACCAGGGTGTGGCCGCGCAGCTTCATCGCGTGGGCCTGCCCGAAGGCGACGATCCGGTCGCCGGGGCCGAAGTCGAAGCCGCCCGGCGAGGGCTCGACGGTCTCCCACTTCATCTCGTTGGTCGGGGTGAGCATGCCGAACTGGGCGCCCGCGACGGTGGTCAGGGCGGCGTTGTTCAGGTCGCCCTGACCGATCGCGGTGCCGAAGTAGACGCCCTTCGCCTCGGCGAGGGTGCGCAGACTGCCCGCCACCGCGCCGGCCTGCCCGGCGGGGAGGAGGGTGGCCGCGGCCACCACGGCGGCGGTGGCGGAGGCGGCCAGGGCGCCGAGGGCGCGGCGGGAGCGCCTCGGGTGGGGGGTGCGGAACGTGCGGACAGGCACCGGCGTGGTCCCTTCTCTTCTCGGGTGGGGAAAGAGCTGGACGTGCGGTGGAGCTGGGAGGGACAGGCCGGGCCACCACGACCCCGGTTCGAAACTTTCGACCGTACGACCGATCCGATCGGTGACCCTAGGGGCGCCCCGGCGGACCGTCAAGACCCGGGACCGACGGTGTCGGTGCCACCGGGGGGCAGCCGCGGCTCGAACCGGTCAGACCAGGCGGAATTCCGCGTGCAGGCGCCGGGTGTGGTCGACGACCCGCGCCGGCCCTTCCAGGCGGACCGTCGCGGTCAGCCGGACGTCGGTGCTGGACGCGGCGATCCGCAGCTCCAGCTCTCCCGGCTCCACGACGCGGCGGCCGGCACGCCCCGTGAAGGAGGCGAGGTCGGCCGGGACGGTGATCCGGACGCGGGTCCGCTTCCCCGGGTCGAGGCTGATCCGTTTGTACCCGATCAGCCGCTGCACCGGCTGGACCACGCTGGCTACGGGGTCGTGCAGGTAGAGCTGGACGGTCTCGCTGCCGCTGCGGTCCCCGGTGTTGCGCAGGGTGAAGGACAGTTCCACCGTCCCGTCCGTCGCAGCGACGGCCCCTTCCACCTCCAGGTCGGTCCAGCCGAAGGTGGTGTAGCCGATGCCGTGTCCGAATCCGAACGCGGGCGTCGGATCGGTGCTGGAGACCTCGCTCGGTCCGGCCAGGCGGGCCGCCAGGTAGGTCGAGGGCTGGACCCCGGGCCGGGCCGGAATGCCGATGGGCAGCCGGCCCGACGGGTTGGTCCGGCCGCTGAGCACGGCGCCGACCGCCTCGGCACCGGCCTCGCCCGGGAAGAAGGCCTGCACGACGGCCGCCGCCTCGGTCACGGCCCGGCCCAGGGCGTAGGGCCGCCCGGCCAGCAGTACCGCTACGACCGGCGTGCCGGTGTCCAGCAGGGCGTTCAGCAGCTGCTGCTGGACACCGGGCAGGTCGAGGGATTCGACGTCGCAGCCCTCACCGCTGGTGCCGCGGCCGAACAGTCCGGCCCGGTCCCCGAGGGCGACTATCACCACATCGGCCCACCCGGCCGCCTCCACGGCCTCGGCGAAGCCGGAGGTGTCGGCGCCGTCGATGTCGGCCCCGGGGACGGTCCGGATCTCGCCGCCGGGGAACTCCGTCGCCAACACCTGTCGCAGCGTGGGCAGTTCGATGCCGGCCGGGACCTCGGGGTGCTGGCTGCCCACGTGCACGGGGAACGAGTAGCACCCGAGGACGGAGGTCGGGGTGTCGGCGTTGGGGCCGATCAGCGCGATCAGTCGAGGCGCGCGCAGCGGCAGGGTGCCGTCGTTGGTCAGCAGGACGATCGCCCGTTCGGCGATCTCCCTGGCCAGGGCGCGGTTCTCCGCCCGGTCCAGGTCGATAGCGCCGCGCAGCGCCTGCGGGTCGTCCAGCCGGAGCCCGGCGAGCGCCGCGGGGACGGCGTCCCAGTCCTCGTCCAGCAGGCCGAGCCTGGCCTTCTGCGCCAGGACGCGGCGCAGCGCCCGGTCGACCAGCGCCTCGGGGACGGTGCCGTCCTCGACGGCGTGCAGCAGAGGCTCGCCGAAGGTCTGGACGGTGGGCAGTTCCACGTCGACGCCGCCGGCCAGGGCGAGCGACGCGGCCTCGGCCCAGTCGCCGGCGACGCCGTGCAGCACTTTGAGGAAGGCGATGCCGAAGTAGTCGGCGACCACCGTCCCTTCGAAGCCCCAGGTGTCCCGGAGCAGGCCGGTCAGCAGGGCTTCGTCGGCGGCGGACGGGATGCCGTCGGTGTCGGTGTAGGCGTGCATGACGGAGCCGGGCCGGCCGTCGCGCACGGCCATCTCGAACGGCGGCAGGATCACGTCGGCGCGTTCGCGGGGGCCCATGCCGACGGGGGCGAGGTTGCGTCCGGCGCGCGAGGCGGAGTAGCCCGCGAAGTGCTTGAGGGTGGCGACGATGCCCGCGGACTCCAGGCCCTGGACGTAGGCCGTGGCCACGGTGCCGACCAGGTACGGGTCCTCGCCGATGGTCTCCTCGACCCGGCCCCAGCGGGCGTCGCGGACCACGTCGAGGACCGGCGCCAGGCCCTGGTGGACACCGACGGCGCGCATGTCGCGGCCGATCGCGGCGGCCATCCGCCGGATCACCTCCGGGTCGAAGGTGGCGCCCCAGGAGAGCGGTACGGGGTAGGCGGTGGCGCCCCAGGCCGCGAAGCCGGCCAGGCACTCCTCGTGCGCGACGGCCGGTATCCCGAACCGGTTGGCGGCGGCGATGCGCTGCTGGCTGCGGGCGAGCGAGAGCGCGCCGAGCGCCGGGTCGACGGGGGCGGTGCCGAAGGGGCGGGTCAGCTGGCCCAGCCCGGACGGCAGCAGGTCGTCCAGGTCGGGCGGTTCCTCCATGTCGTGCTGGTGCGGGGCGACCTCCCCGCCCTCGTCGGAGGCACCGACCCAGACGCCGACGAGCTGGGCGAGCTTCTCCCGCGGCGTCATCTCGGCGATCAGGGCGTCCGCGCGCTCCTCGGGGCCGAGGGCGCGGTCCCGCCATCGAACGGTCCGGTCCGCGGACGGGGTGGCGGGGTTCAGGTGGCCGGTCATTTTCCTCCGACGCCCATCAGGCCCTGGATCAGGGCCCGCCGGGCGAACAGGTAGACGACGAAGATCGGGAGCATCGACAGCACCACGGCGCTGAGCAGACCGGGCACGTCGACGCCGTGCTCGGTCTGGAAGTCGTACAGGCCGAGCGTGATGACCTTGGTGCTGTCCGACTGGGTGAGGATCAGCGGGAACAGGAAGCCGTTCCACGCCTGCAGGGCGGCGAAGACCACGACGGACGACAGGCCGCCCTTCGACAACGGCACCACCAGCTGCCAGAACACCCGCCAGGGGGTCGCGCCGTCCATGGCCATGGCCTCGTAGAGCTCGCCGGTGATGTCCCGCATGGCGCCCGTGAGGACGAGCGTGCACACCGGCAGGCAGAAGGCCGCGGTGGGCAGGATGACGCCGAGCAGGTTGTCGTACAGTCCGGCCTTGCTGATGACGTAGAACATCGGCACGATCACGGCCTGCGCCGGGATCGCCAGACCCAGCAGGAAGATCCGGAAGACCGTGGCGATGGTCCTGCCCCGGGCCCGCACGATCGCGTAGGCGAGCGGGGGCACGACCAGCAGCACGATCGCCACCACGCACACGGTGACCAGGAGGGTGTTGAGGAAGTCCCGGCCGAAGCCGTTGGAGAAGTCGTCGACGTAGTTCTGCACGGTCAGCTCGGAGGGGAAGGTGAGCGGCCCCTGCGAGGAGTAGTCGGCGCGGGTGCGGAACGTCGAGATCAGCAGGACGTAGAGGGGGAAGCCGACCAGCAGGAGCCACAGCGAGGAGCCGAGCCCGGCGAGGAGGTTGGGGCGCCGTCGCATCACAGTCCCTCCGTGGTGCCGCGCATCCTGTCGTAGCCGGACAGCCGCACGACGGCGAGCGAGATCAGGGTGGCCACCAGCACGAGGACCAGGGCGATGGCCGAGCCCGCGCCGAAGTCGAAGCTCCTGAACGCCTGCCGGTACATGTGGAAGGCGCTGTTGGTGGTGTCGGTGCCGGGGCCGCCCTGGGTGAGGATCAGCACGGTGTCGAAAGTGGTGAGGCCGCCGACCAGCATCAGGATCACCGAGGTGATCATGGTGTTGCGCAGGTGCGGCAGGGTGATGTGGAAGAACTGCCGCACCTTGCCCGCGCCGTCGATCGACGCCGCCTGGTAGAGCACCTGCGGGATCGCCCGTGCCCCGCCCTGGTAAAGCAGGGCGTGCATCGGCGTCCACTGCCACATGCCGACGAAGGTGAGCACCGCGACGGCACCGGTCTGGCTCCCCATCAGATTGCCGTCGCCGAAGAGCCACTCCAGCTGCGAGGGCACCCCGAAGTTCGGGTCCAGGATCGCTCGCCAGACCACCGAGACGGCGGTCGCGGACAGCAGCAGGGGGACGAAGAAGATCGCGGACAGCACGGCGCGATTGCGCTGGTGGCCCGCCGCCCACACGCCGAGCAGGATGCTCACCGGGGTCTGCACGACCGCCCCGGCCGAGGTCAGCACCAGGGTCAGCCGGATGCTCTGCGTCATCACCGGGTCGTGCAGCAGCCCGGTCCAGTTGGCGAGGCCGTTGAACCGGGGGGCGTCGACGCCGTTCCAGCTGGTGAAGGAGAGCACCGCGACCAGCACCAACGGCACGATCGCGAAGAGCAGGAAGAAGATGGTGGCGGGCACCGCCCAGACGAGACCAGGGCGGGTCACCCCGACCCCGGTCCGGACCTCCGCCCGGAGGCGGCGGCCGGACCGGGAGGGGAAGGAGAGAGCACTCATCGCGACTCGTCTCAGGAGGCGGGGAGGGCCTGCATGGCCTTGACGAAGCCGTCCACGTCGAGCTTGCCGTCGAAGAACTGCTGGACGGCGGTGTGGATCGGCGTGTTGGCGGCAGGCGGGTACGCCTGGTCCCAGGACAGCTGGAACGACGGGGCGGCCTTGACCAGGTCGTACTGGTACTTCGAGTAGCCGGGGTCGGCAGCGGTGCCGAGGAACTGCTCGGTGTTGGTGGTGGTCGGCAGGTTGCCGATCGCCAGCTGCGCCTTCACGAACTCCTCGGAGTACATCAGCTTCAGAAAGGCCGCCGCTGCCTCGGGGTGCTTGCTCTTCTTCAGCACCGAGTAGAAGTTGTTGGTGTTGCCGACCACGTTGGCCGGGTCCCCCTTGCCACCGGCGATGCCCGGGAAACCGCTGTACCCGAGCCGGCTCCTGGCGAAGTCGGGATTGCCGTCCTGCTGGGTGGCGTACTCCCACGAGCCCATCAGCTCGAAGGCCGCCCTGCCCTTGGCCAGCAGGGCCGGGGAACCGCCGTCGGTGAACTTGACCGAGTCGAAGTTCGACCCGAAGGCGCCGGCGTCGACCAGCTGCTTGAGCATGCCCAGGGCCTTCCCGGCGTCCTCGCTCTCCCAGGCTCTCCTGTCGCCGGACAGCGCCTTCTGGAACAGCTCGGGGCCCGCGACACGGTCGAAGACGTACTCGAACCACATCAGCGTCGGCCACTGGTCGCCGCCGCCGAGGGCGAAGGGGGTGACGCCCTTGGCCTTGAGCGTCTGGACGGCGCCCAGCAGCTCGTCCCAGGTCCTCGGGACGCTCAGGCCGGTGTCGGCCAGCACCTTCTTGTTGTGGAAGAGGAGCACGGGCTGGGTGCCGCGCATCGGGACGCCGTAGGACTTGCCGTCGATCACCGCGGTGGCGAACACCGACGGCAGGAAGTTGCTCTTCAGCCCCGGGTCCGCGGCGATCATGTCGTCCAGCGGGAGCAGGAGGCCGGACTTCACGTAGGGCTGGATGCTGCCGCCGCCCCAGTTGAAGAAGACGTCCGGCGTCTGGGGCGTGTTGATGACGGTGTTGAGCTTGGCCTGGTAGTCCGCGCCGGGGATGGTGTCCAGCACGGCCTTGACCTTCGACGTCTTGTTGAAGGTCTCGACGATCTGCTTCTCGACCGTGTTGCCGGCGTCCCCGTAGACCAGCACGTGGATCGTGCCGGAGGCCCCGCCGGCGGCGGAGGAACCGGTGCTGCCGCAGGCGCTCGTCCCGAGCAGGGCCGACGTCAGACCGAGTGCCACAGCTAAAGCGCGTTTCTTCACAGGAGCCTCCAGAAAGTTTCGGGCTGTACGTCGAAAACTTCGCTTGCCCGGGACGGTAGGTTGCGGGGATGTTTCGGGTCAACCCCTCCTGCCGAGGGTGACGGAACGGTCGTCTCCAGCCTGCCGCCCGGACTCAAGCGCCAACTGCGCGCGCGCTCCGCCCCGTTCGCGATCATCGACCCGGCGGGCGACCCCGATCCGGACGTGCCCTCGGTGGGCTCGGCCAACTGGGCCGGCGGTCTCGCCGCCGCCCGGCACCTGATCGAACTCGGCCACCGGCGCATCGCCATCGTCACCGGCCCCGAGGACATGCTCTGTTCCCTGGCCCGGCTGGACGGCTACCGCTCCGCGATGTCCGTGGCCGGGCTCGGCACCACTCCCGAGCTGACGGCCTTCGGCGACGTCCACGCCGAAGGTGGATTCACCCAGGCCGAGCGGCTGTTGGAGCTCCCCGACCGTCCCACCGCGATCTCCGCCGGCAGCGACCTGCAGGCGCTCGGCGTCACCCAGTGGCCACGCGCTCCGCCCTGGTCACCCGGTCACCCGCTCGCCGGAGATACCAGAGATGCGATGGACCCCGGAAGGACTCGGCGCGCCGGCCGCCCCTCCGGGCGCTCTGACCGGTGCCCACCCGTTCTCATCCCAAGGTCCACTGCTGGTTCCGGCCGCCGCCGCAGGTCCACAACTGGACCGGGGTGCCGTCGGTGGTCGCCAGGCCGGCCACGTCCAGGCAGAGTCCCGACTGCGCCCCGGTGATGGTGCCGTTGGAGTTCAGCTGCCACTGCTGGTTGGCCTGGCCGCTGCAGGCCCAGACGATGACGGCGGTGCCGGGCGTGGTGCCGCGCCCCGCGGCGTCCAGGCACAGCGTGCTGCCGCCCACGGTCACGGTCAGCCGGCCACCGGACGTCCTGGTCCAGGTCTGGTCGGCGGCACCGGTGCAGGCGTGGATCTGCTGCTGCCTCCCCGACGCGGCGCCTGCGCCCGTCAGGCACTTGCCGGCGTCCACCGCACGCAGCGCGCCGGTCGTACCGCCACCGGAGGATCCGGCCGCGAGGCCCATGAAGCGGATCGCCTCGGCGGCCATCGTGGAGCCCTTGACCGGGAGTTCGTGCCCGGCGCCGGCGAGGCTGTACGCCTCCACCTGGGTGACGCCGGCGCCGTTGTCGTACCGGGTGCGGGTCCAGTCGGCGACCGGGCTGTCCGTGGCCGACGGGGTCTGGCTCACGCCCAGGACGTCGGTCCACTGCTTGACCTCCTCGCCGAGGTCGTTGTGGCTCAGGATGGCGTCGGCGGTTCCGTGCCAGAGTTGCACCCGCGGACGCCGCCCGGTGTAGCCGGGATAGCCGGTGCTGCGCACCAGACCTCCCCACTGCTGCGGGGTCCTGGAGGTCTGGCCCTGGGCGCAGGCCGAGTTCCAGCCGCGGACCGAGCCGGTGTAGAAGCAGTGGTAGGGCACTCCCATGAACGCCGCGCCCGCCTTGAACACATCGGGGTAGTCGGCGAGCATCACGTTCGTCATCATTCCGCCCGACGACTGCCCGGTCACGTACACGGCGTTGGCGTTGCCGCCGTAGTGCTGCTCCGTGTAGGTGATCATCGACATCAGGCCGACCGGGTCGCTGCCGCCGTTGCGGGTCAGCGCCTGGTCGGAGGAGACGTCCCAGCAGCTCCCGCCGGGGTTGGTCGAGGGGTAGATGACGAGGAATCCGTACCGGTCGGCCAGCGAAGCGAAGTCGGTACTCGAGTACAGGTAGGGGCCGCTCCCCTGACACCCGTGCAACGCCAGCAGGATCGGCGGGTCGGCCTTGACACTCGCCGGCACGTACAGGTTCATCACCAGCCCGGTCGGATTGGTGCCGAAGTTCGTGATCCGGGTCAGCGACGCCGCGGCCGCCCGGGGGGCGGTCTGCAGGCTCAGGCCCATCGCGAGGCAGAGCACGGCGATGACGCCGAGCAGCCGGGCGACGAGCGGGCGGGATCGGGGCATGGGACCTCTCCGTCTGGATTGCCAGATCGCGAGGAGGTTCCGGCGCCCACCGCGGAACAACACCACCGATGGTCGCGCCGGTCCGCCCCTGCCGTCAACGGCCCCCGCGCCGGGCGCATGCCGGAGCGCGCGGGTGCCCGTGGCCGGGAACGGTCCGACAGGGCACCCGTCAACACCCTTTCCTGCCCGTGGTGTTGACAAGCCGCACGAGGTTGCTGGAGATTTCCCCCAGGCAGCCCCAGGTTTCTGCCAGGTAAATTGTGAACGCTAACAGACGTGTCCGAGGCTCCGGCGCCCACCCACACCCTCGCCGTCCCGCACGCTCCACACTCCTTGCCCCGTCCGCCCGCAACACCCTGACGACGCGTGCGCCCGCACGTCCCCGCTGCACGGTTTCCCGCCCCGACCCCGCACGCGACCTCTCCCGGACATCAGCGCCGGAGTGCCGCCACGCCCCGGAGCCGACGTGACGCACAACCGCGTCGGCTCCGCGGAACGGCAATGAGGTCGAGACGAACGGCGGTCACGGCGGTGCGCGGCGGTGCGCGGCGGTGCGCGACGGCCCCGTCCGTCCACCGAGAGAGAGGTCCCCATGCACAGCCGCAATCCCAGTCGCAAGAAGCTGTCCGCCCTGCTCGCCACCGCGGCCGCGGTGGCACTGTCGGCGACGCTCGTCGCCGGCCCGGCCCAGGCGGCCACCACCGGTGCCCTGCGCGGGGTGGGCTCCGGCCGCTGCCTCGACGTGTCGAACGCCAGCCGGGCCGACGGTGCCGGCGTGCAGATCTACGACTGCTGGGGCGGTGCCAACCAGCAGTGGACGTCGATGTCCGCCAACCAGCTCACGGTGTACGGCGACAAGTGCCTGGACGTTCCGAACCACGCCACCACCGCCGGCACCAAGGTGCAGATCTGGTCCTGCAGCGGCGGGGCCAACCAGCAGTGGCGGGTGAACGCCGACGGCACGGTCGTCGGCGTCGAGTCCGGGCTCTGCCTGGACGTCGACGGCGGGGGGACGGCCAACGGCACGGCGGCCCAGCTCTGGACGTGCACCGGCGGCAGCAACCAGAAGTGGACCGGCCTGTCCGGTTCGTCGACGCCGGCGCCGACGGGCGGCTCGTGCGCACTGCCGTCGACGTACCGGTGGTCGTCCACGGGCGCGCTCGCGCAGCCGGCGAACGGCTGGGGCGCGCTGAAGGACTTCACCGACGTCGTCTACAACGGCAAACACCTCGTCTACGCGTCGAACGTCTCGGGATCCTCCTACGGCTCCATGGCGTTCGCCCCGTTCACCGACTGGCCGGACATGGCCACCGCCCCCCAGACCGCGATGAACCAGAACGCCGTCGCCCCCACCCTCTTCTACTTCGCCCCCAAGAAGACCTGGGTCCTCGCCTACCAGTGGGGCCAGTGGCCCTTCATCTACCGCACCTCCGACGACCCCACCAACCCCAACGGCTGGTCCGCCCCCCAACCACTGTTCACCGGCACCATCCCCGGCGCCGCCCCGATCGACCAGACCCTCATCGCCGACGACCAGAACATGTACCTCTTCTTCGCCGGCGACAACGGCAGCATCTACCGGGCGAGCATGCCCATCGACAACTTCCCCGGCAACTTCGGCTCCTCCTACACCACCGTCATGACCGACACCGTCAAGAACCTCTTCGAAGCACCCCAGGTCTACAAGGTCAAGGACCGGAACCAGTACCTCATGATCGTCGAAGCCCGCGGCACCGACGAACACCGCTACTTCCGCTCCTTCACCACCACCAGCCTCAACGGCACCTGGACCCCCCAAGCCGCCACCGAGAACAACCCCTTCGCCGGCAAAGCCAACAGCGGCGCCACCTGGACCAACGACATCAGCCACGGCGACCTCGTCCGCACCAACCCCGACCAGACCATGACCATCGACCCCTGCCACCTCCAACTCCTCTACCAGGGCAAAGCCCCCAACGCCACCGGCCCCTACGACCGACTCCCCTGGCGCCCCGCCCTCCTCACCCTCCAACACTGACCCACCCCACCAGCCACACGACGCCCACACCACCACCAGGACACCCGCGCGCAAGCGCGGGTGCCCCGGCGACCACACTCCGACCGTCAGGGCGACCCGTCGGGGGCGGACTCCCGCACGACCAGGCGGGTCGGCAGGATCAGCGGGCTCGGGTCCCGCCCCTCGAGGGCGCCGACCAGCATCCGGGCCATCTCCTGCCCCAGCGCCCGCACCGGCTGGTGGATGGTGGTCAGGGGCGGACTGGAGTGCCGGGCACTCGCCAGATCGTTGAACCCGATCACGGCGACGTCCTCCGGCACCTTCAGCCCGTGCCGCCTCAGCGTCCGCAAGGCGCCGATCGCGGTGGCGTCGGAGGCGGCGAACACCGCGTCCGGCTCGCGGTGTTCGCGGAGCAGCCGCTCCATCGCCTCCGCGCCGCCGTCCTCGGTGAAGTGACCGGGCTCGACCCCGAGCAGCGGCACGCCGGCCAGCGCCAGCCCCTCGGCGAAGCCCTGCTCGCGCGCGACGGCGGCCCGGGCGTCCGGCTGACCGGTGATCGCGACGGGCCGCCGGCGGCCGGTCCGCACGAAGTGCTCGGCGGCCAGTCGGCCGCCGCCCCGGTTGTCGGCGTCCACGTACCACCGTGGCTCGCCGACCAGCGGGAGGCCGCCGAAGACCACCGGCAGGTCGGCCTGCGCGCCCAGCCGGGCAAGCGGGTCGTCGCCGCGCAGCGCCATCAGCATCACTCCGTCGGCCCGGCGGGAGCGCACCATCCGTTCGAACCGCTCCCGGCCGCGCGGGGTGTTGGCCAGCAGGAGGATCAGTTCGAGGTCCGTCGACTCGAGCACTTCGCTGACACCGACGACGACCTCGGCGAAGAACGGGTCGGCGAACAGGCCCGGCTCGTCGCTGGCGACCGCGAGCAGCACGGCGCCGACCCGGCGGGTCGCCAGCGCCTGCGCGGTCGGATTCGGCACGAAGCCCAGCTCCCTGACGGCCCGCTGGACCGCCTCGCGCTTGGCGCGGCTGACGTGCGGAGCGTTGTTGATCACCCGGGACGCCGCCGATCGCGAGACGCCCGCTCGTTCGGCGACCTCGTCGAGGGTCGGCATGCGTTTGGGGGGCGGCTGCATGGAAGGGACTGCTCCTCGGGTTCGCGCGGGCGGCGGACGACGCCATGATTCCACGCCCTCCCACGCCCTCCCGGCCTGCGGCGGAAACGTGGTCCGGGAGCGCTTCCACGTCCTGACGCTTCGGCCTCCGCCCAAGTCGACGTGACGCTCGACCTCTTGACATGTACTCAGCTGGGAGCGATCCTCCCCTCAGCGCGTCCCGCCCCCACCGGCCGAACTGGAAGCGCTTCCACTCTCCGCCCCCACCCGGAGGAAGACCCGTGCGCAGCTCCGTCCGCACCGCAGCCGCCCTGCTGGCGAGTGCCCTCACCGCCGCCCTCGCCGTCGTCAACGCCGGTCCGGCCCATGCCGCCGACCCCACCGGCATGACCAGCGGCTTCTACACCGACCCCGACAACTCCGCACTGCTCTGGGCCGACGCCAACCCGGGCGACGGCCGCGCCGGCGCGATCCGGTCCTCCATCGGCAACACGCCGGCCGCCCGCTGGTTCGGCAACTGGAGCGGAGACATCGGCGCGGCCGCCGGCGCCTACGTCGGCCGCGCCGACGCCGCCGACAAGCTGCCGATCCTGGTCGCCTACAACATTCCCGACCGGGACGTCTGCGCCGGCCAGTCCGGTGGCGGTGCGGGCAGCCGAGGCGCCTACGACAGCTGGATCGCGGCCTTCGCGAGCGGCGTCGGCAGCCGGCCGGCCCTCGTCGTCCTGGAACCCGACGCCCTCGGCCACGAGAGCTGTATGACGTCCGCCCAGGTCGCCGAGCGCAACGCCATGCTGAAGAACGCCATCGCCCAGTTCAAGGCGAAGGCCCCCAACACCTGGGTCTACCTCGACGCCGGGAACCCCGGCTGGATCGCCGCCCCGGCCATGGCACAGCAGCTGGCCGCCGCCGGTGTCAGCGGGGCTCACGGCTTCTCGCTGAACGTCTCCAACTACTTCGCCACCGGCCAGAACACCGCCTACGGCAACGCCGTCAACGCCGCCCTGAGCTCCTTCGGCTACACCAAGCCCTTCGTGGTCGACACCAGCCGCAACGGCAACGGCTCGAACGGCGAGTGGTGCAACCCGGCCGGTCGCCGGATCGGCACCCCCACACAGCGCGGCGGCGGCGCCGAGATGCTGCTCTGGATCAAGATCCCCGGGGAGTCCGACGGCAACTGCGGCGTCGGCGGCGGCTCCTCGGCCGGACAGTTCCTGCCGGAGGTCGGCTACAGGATGATCTACGGCTATTGAAGCTCCCGACCGGCACCGGCCCTGCCCGCGCTCCCGGCGGTCACCCCGCCTCCGGCGACCCGTCGCCGACCGGTCCGGCCGCCTCCCGCGGCGGAGCGGTGCTGCTCCGCTCGACCAGCGTGGTGGCCAGGTCCACCCGCAGGGCGGCGGGCCTGGCCCCCCGTCCGAGGTCGATGACCAGGCGGGCCGCGACCTCGGCCATCTCGGTCAGCGGCTGGCGGACGGTGGTCAGCGGCGGACCGACCCAGCGGGCCAGCGGCAGATCGTCGAAGCCGACCACGCTGAGGTCCTCGGGGACGCGCAGCCCCAGCTCCCGGGCGGCCTCGTAGAGCCCCAGGGCCTGGAGGTCGTTCCCCGCGAACACCGCCGTCGGCCGGTCCGGCCGCCCCAGCAGGTCGAGCCCGATCCGACGGCCCGCCTCGTGGTGGAAGTCCCCCTCGCGGACCAGCTCCGGGTCGTACGCGATGCCCGCCATGTCCAGCGCCGCGCGGTACCCGTCGGCCCGGGCCCGGCTGCACATCATCCTGGCCGGCCCGCCGATGAGGCCGATCCGGCGGTGACCGAGGTCGAGCAGGTGCCGGGTGGCGGCCAGGCCGCCGTCCCAGTTGGTGGTACCGACGGCGGGCACCTGCCGGCCAGGGTCGCCCGCCGGGTCCAGCACCACGAAGGGGATGCCGCGGCCCGTCAGCTGGTCCTGCTGCGCGCGCTCCAGGCCGGACAGCACCAGCAGGACACCGGTCGGCCGGCGGGCGAGCACCCCGTCCACCCAGGACTGACCAGGCGTGGGCCGGCCGGCGGACTCGGACAGCACGATGCTCAGGCCCTCCTCGCGCGCCACGTTCTCGACGCCGCGGATCACCTCCGTCGCCCAGGAGCTGTCCAGCTCGTGGAAGACCAGGTCGAGCAGCGGGCTCGTCCGGCTGTCCCCGCCCCGCCGGCGGTAGCCGTGCCGGCGCAGCAGCTTCTCCACCCGCTCGCGGGTGGCCGGGGCGACGTCAGCCCGGCCGTTCAGGACCTTCGAGACGGTCGGTGCCGAGACGCCCGCCTCCTGCGCGATCTCGGCCAGGGTCGCCACTCTTGTCACCAGGTCCTCCTGCACGCCCCGCCGGGCGAACTCCGCTGCTGTGATCCGGCCGTACGGGACGGATGCTAACCGCTCGGCCCCGCGGGACGAACCCCGCCGGAAACCTCGGCCGGCGCGAACGGCACGGCCGGCTCTCCCCCGGCCTGCGGTCCGGCCGGCACGGCGTTCGCCCGTCGGTGCCGAACCGGCCGGGCCACCGGCCGCCGGGGTGGCCGGTGGCCCGGGGTCCTGGGGGAGGGGGGAACGGGCCGGCAGGCGCTTTCGGTCCGGGTCAGCAGGCCCATCCGGTGGCGGAGTTCGGGGCAGGGGTGCGGCGGGAGGCGGTCGGCAGGGGCGCGTCAGGCCGCGGCACAGGTGACGGTGGGCCAGGTCCAGTTGCCGTTCGGCTGGACCGTCACCCCGAAGGTGTTCCCGTTGCCGTTGGGCTTGGCCACCAGGACCTGCGAATCCGGTAACCCCGCGGCAGCGTTCCAGGTCGACAGGACCTTGGCCGGCGACGGCACGTTCATCGTCACCGTCCAGGTGCTCGCGCCGCTCACCGCGACGTCGAGGTTGTAGCGGTCGCCCCACGACTGACCGGCCGACAGCGTCGCCGCGCAGCCGGCGCCACCGCCCGTGCCGGTGGAGTCGACCGTGACGTCGGAGCTTCCGCTGCTCCGGTAACCCTCGGTCGCCAGGATCATGTAGTTCATGGTGCCGAGGGGCATCCCGGCCCGGGCCCAGGCGTCGAAGTGGTTGCCGGTGGTGATGGTGCCCCCGGTCCGCTCACTCGCCGGCGACTTCACCTGTCCAGGCCTTGGCACACTCCACCCAACGACCGAACCACACCAAAGTCACCGGTATTGGCCCTAAGCCCTGCTCGCGCGCGACGGCGGCCCGGGCGTCCGGCTGACCGGTGGCCTCCGCGGCCGGGGCTCCCCGCGTTCCGAGGTGTGCCGATGGTCTCGCAGCCCCCGCGCGTGCTGTTCGGCGCCGCCTACTACCGCGGGTACCAACCGTACGAACGGCTGAAGGAAGACCTCGACCTGACGACGGCGGCCGGGTTCACCGTCGTCCGGGTCGGCGCGCGCTACTCCGCCGAGAAGCGGTAGACGGTCGTCGAGCGGAACTCCTCGCCCGGGCGCAGGGCGGTGGAGGGGTACGCGGGACGGCTCGGCGAGTCCGGGAAGTGCTGCGTCTCGAGCGCGATGCCGGCGTACGCCGGGTACGGACGGCCGGAGCGGCCCGTCAGCGAGCCGTCGAAGTGGTTGCCGGTGTAGACCTGGAGGCCCGGTTCCGTCGTCAGGCACTCGACGCGCCGGCCGCTTGCCGGGTGGCTGAGCACCGCGGCCCGCCGGAAGCCGCTCCCGGCAAGCACCCAGTTGTGGTCGAAGCCGGCGCCGGCCATGCGGACCTGCCGGTCCCCGTCGGTGACCCGCTCGCCGATCACCGCCGGCTCGCGCAGGTCGAAGGGCGTGCCGGCGACTGACGTGACCGGGCCGAGCGGAATCAGTCCGCCGTCCACCGGCAGGTAGCCCGCGGCTTCCACCCCCAACCGGTGGTCGAGCACCGTACCGCCGCCCTCGCCGGCCAGGTTGAGGTAGGCGTGGTTGGTGAGGTTGACGACCGTCGGGGCGTCCGTGGTCGCCCGGTAGCCGATCCACAGCGCGCCGGCCGGGTCGAGCAGGTACGTCACCTCGACGGTGAGTGCTCCCGGGAACCCCTCGTCCCCGTCGGGGCTGTGCAGGCGCAGCCGCACTCCGGCCCGCCTCCCCTCCCGGACGGGGACGCCCTCCCACAGGCGGGTCGCGAAGCCGTCCGGACCGCCGTGCAGGGTGTGGCCGTCGGCCTGGGTCGGCAGCCGGTGCGTCGTTCCGGCGACCGGTAGGACGCCGCCGGCGATCCGGTTGGCGTAGCGGCCGACCGTCGCACCGAAGTACGCGGCGCCGCCGAGGAGGTCGTCGACGCCGTCGCAGCCGAGGACGACGTTGGCGAGCCGACCGTTCCGGTCGGGCGCGTGGAGGGCCTGGAGGCGAGCGCCGAGGTCGAGCACTTCGGCCGTGACGCCCTCCGTGGAACCGACGGTCCAGCGGGTGACCGACCGGCCGTCGGGCAGGGTGGCGAAGGCGTCCTGGGAGACGGTCAGTTCGCCCTCGGACACGAGTGCGTCACTCGACACGGGATCACTCCGTTGCTCGCGGGGCTGCGGGGAACGGCGACGCCCGCCGGGCGGGAGGGCGTCGCCGGTGCTGGACCGGGGTCTCACAGCCCCTGGGACAGGCGGTGGTAGGCCTGGTTCCAGCGCAGTTCCTTGGTGAACCGACGGATGTTCGTGTCGTCGTCGATCACCAGCAGTTCGATGCCGAGCATCTCGGCGAGGTCCTCGAGCTCCTCGGTGCCGAGGGCGCCGGAGAGCACGGTGTGGTGCGGCGCGCCGGCCGTCAGCCAGGCCTCGGTGGAGGTGTGCAGGTCCGGGCGGGGCTTCCAGACGGCGCGGGCCACGGGCAGGTTGGGCAGCGGCGCCGGCGGCGCGACGACGTCCACCTCGTTGGCGACCAGCCGGAAGCGGTCGCCGAGGTCGGCGAGGCCGACCACCACCGCGGGGCCGGGTTCGGCGTCGAAGACCAGCCGGACGGGGTCCTCGCGCCCGCCGATCGCGAGCGGGTGGATCTCGCAGGAGGGGGTACCGGCCGCGATGCTCGGGCAGACCTCCAGCATGTGGGCGCCGAGGATCAGCTCGCTGCCGAACTCCAGGTGGTAGGTGTAGTCCTCCATGAAGGAGGTGCCGCCGGGGAGGCCGGTGGAGGCCGCCTTGAGGGTGCGCAGCAGGGTGGCGGTCTTCCAGTCGCCCTCACCGCCGAAGCCGTACCCGTCGGCCATCAGCCGCTGAACGGCGAGGCCGGGCAGTTGGCGCAGCCCGCCGAGGTCCTCGAAGTTGGTGGTGAAGGCCCGGAAGCCGCCCTGCTCCAGGAACCCGCGCAGGCCGAGTTCGATCCGCGCCGCGTAGCGCAGCGACTCGTGGCGCTCCCCGCCGGCCCGCAGCTGGGGCGCGAGGCGGTAGTCGTCCTCGTACTCCTTGACCAGGGCGGTGACGTCGCCGTCCTCCGCCGTGTCCACGGCGGCCACGAGGTCGTTGACGCCGTAGGTGTTGACGGAGACGCCGAAGCGCAGTTGGGCCTCGACCTTGTCGCCCTCGGTGACGGCGACGTCGCGCATGTTGTCGCCGAAGCGGGCGAGCTTGAGGCTGCGCAGGTCGGCGCGGCCGACGGCGGCGCGGGCCCAGGCGGCGATCCGGGCCGCGACGGCAGGGTCGCTGACGTGTCCGGCGACGGTCTTGCGCGGCACGCCGAGGCGGGACTGGATGTAGCCGAACTCGCGGTCGCCGTGGGCGGCCTGGTTCAGGTTCATGAAGTCCATGTCGATGGTCTGCCAGGGCAGTTCGACATCGGCCTGGGTGTGCAGGTGGAGCAGCGGCTTCTGCAGGGCGTCCAGGCCGGAGATCCACATCTTCGCCGGGGAGAAGGTGTGCATCCAGGCGATCAGGCCGATGCAGTCGTCGGCGGAATTGGCCTCGAGGCAGATCCGCCGGATCGCCGCGGCGTCGGTGAGGACGGGCTTCCAGACGATCTCGACCGGGACACCGGCGTCGCCGTCCAGGCTCTCGGCGATCCGCTGGGACTGCTCGGCGACCCGGCGCAGCGTGTCCTCGCCGTAGAGCCCTTGGCTGCCGGTCAGGAACCAGACCTGGCGGCCCTCCAGTGGCTTCTTCATGGGGTGGCTCCTCATCCGGCCTGGGGCTGGCCGTAGACGTTCTGGTAGCGGAAGTTGAGGCTGTCGATGTCGGCCTGCGCGATCGGCAGGGGCTCGCCGAGCTGGCGGGAGAGGTGGACGGTGCGGGCGACGTCCTCGCACATCACGGCGGCCTTCACGGCGGCCCTGGCGTCCTTGCCGATGGTGAAGACACCGTGGTTCTGCATCAGCACGGCGGGTGAACGGTGGCCTCTGAGGGTGTCCACGATGCCCCGGCCGATCGAGTCGTCGCCGATCAGCGCGAACGGGCCGACGGGGATCTCGGCACCGAACTCGTCGGCCATCGCGGTCAGGACGCAGGGGACGGCCTCGCCGCGGGCCGCCCAGGCGCAGGCGTAGCTGGAGTGGGTGTGGACCACCCCGCCGACCTCGGGCAGGTGGCGGTAGACGTAGGCGTGCGCGGCGGTGTCCGAGGACGGCGCGTGGGCTCCCTCGACGACGTTGCCGTCCAGGTCGCAGACGATCATGTTCTGCGGAGACAGGTCGTCGTAGGAGACGCCACTGGGCTTGATGACCAGCAGGTCCGCTCCCGGGACGCGGGCGGAGACGTTACCGGCGGTCCAGACCACCAGGTTGTAGCGGACCAGCTCCTGATGCAGGTCGCTGACCTGGCGGCGGATGGCGTCGACGGTCGTGTCGGTCGCGTTCACGGGGCCTCGCTCGGTGTGGTGAGGGCGGCGTTGCGGATGTCGCGCAGACGGTGCAGGAGCTTGTCGGCCCCGCGACCGAAGTGGTCGTGCAGGGCGCGGTACTCGGCGAAGAGCCGGTCGTAGGCGTCGGCGGCGGCCGGATCGGTCTGGTACGCGCCCCGCCGCACCCGGCCCATGGCCTCGGCCGCGGTCCGTACGTCCGGGTACGCCCCGGCGGCGACCGCGGCGTGGATCGCGGATCCGAGGGCGGGGCCCTGCTCCGACTCGGCGACCGAGACCGGGCGGCGCAGCACGTCGGCGTGGATCTGCATCAGCAGGGCGTTCTTCTTGAGGCCGCCGGTGACGATGAACTCGGTGACGGGGACCCCTCCCTGCTCCAGGGCCTCGACGATGACGCGGGTGCCGAAGGCGGTGGCCTCCAGCAGGGCCCGGTAGATCTCCTCGGGGCGGGTGGCCAGGGTGAGCCCGGCGATCACGCCGGACAGGTGGTGGTCCACCAGCGTGGACCGGTTGCCGTTCATCCAGTCGAGTGCCACCAGGCCGTGCGCGCCGACGGGTTGGGCGGCGGCCTTGCGGGTGAGCAGCCGGTGCAGGTCCTCGCCGCCGGCCTCGGCCTCGGCCAGGTAGTCCGCGGGGACGCCCTGGCGCAGCCACCAGGCGAAGATGTCGCCGACGGCACTCTGCCCGGCCTCGTAGCCGTAGGAGCCGGCGACGATGCCGTCCTCGACCACACCGCAGATGCCGGGGACGTCGGCGAGCGCCGCGCCGTTGACGACGTGGCAGGTGGACGTGCCCATGATGGCGAGGAGTTGGCCGTTGTCGACGGCGCGGGCGGCCGGTGCCGCGACGTGCGCGTCGACGTTGCCGGCGGCGACCGCGATCCCCTCGCGCAGGCCGGTCCACCGTGCCGCCTGCGCGGTGAGCGAGCCGACCCGGGAGCCGAGCGGGGAGAGCGGGTGCTCCAGGCGGGTGCGGGCGAAGTCGGCGAACCCGGGGTGGAGCGCGGCGAGGTAGTCCTCGCTCGGGTAGCTCCCGTCCTGGTGGATGCCCTTGTAGCCGGCGGTGCAGGTGTTGCGGCTCTCGGCGCCGGTGAGCTGCCAGACGATCCAGTCGGCGGCTTCGATCCAGCGCTCGGTCGCGGTGTAGACGGCCGGGTCCTCCTCGAGGACCTGGAGGGCCTTGGCGTACTGCCACTCCGCGGAGATCCGCCCGCCGTAGCGGGAGATCCACTTCTCACCCCGGGCGTGGGCCAGGGAGTTGATGCGGTCCGCCTGGGCCTGGGCGGCGTGGTGCTTCCAGAGCTTGGGCCAGGCGTGCGGGCGGGACGCCCAGTCGGCCGTCTCGGCCAGCGGGGTGCCGTCGACCAGTACCGGCAGGACGGTGCAGGCCGTGAAGTCGGTGGCGATCCCGATGACGTGCGCGGGGTCGACGCCGGCGGCGGCGAGTGCCGCCGGGACTGCGGTCTGCAGCACCTCGCGCCAGTCCCCTGGGTGCTGCAGCGCCCAGTCTGGCGGCAACGGCTCTGCTGTGCCCGGCAGTTCGCGCTCGATGACGGCGTGCGGGTACTCGTGGACGGCGGTGGCGACCTCCTCGCCGTCGCGCACGCGGACCACCACGGCGCGGCCGGAGAGGGTGCCGAAGTCGATCCCGACGACGTATCTCTCCGGGTCGGGGGCAGCGGGATTCACGGTCACGTCGTCATCCTTCGTACGGGGACCAGGCACTGGGGCGACACACCTGTGGTGTCGCCTGCCGCCGGTGGATCCGCGGCCGGGGCAGGGGGCAGCTCACCGGCGACAGGCTCCGTTCCGCGGCCTCCCCCTCAGGAGGGCGGAACGATGGACCACCGGCCGGACGCCCAGAAGCGGGACATGGTGGCGCCTGGCCGGCGGAGTGGGTGGGCGTTTCGCTCGTGTTAACGCTCACAGAAATTGTGAGCGTTAACATTCAACGTGTCAAGGGACGCTCCAGCGCCGGGCGTCCGTCGGCCCGGGCCGTCAGCGCGGCGGGCGGCGCCGGCGGTTCAACGGCGGACGACCGGGCCCACGCTACGGCGCAGCACCAGCTCGGGCTGGATCCGCACGTGGCTCGGGGCGGACCTCGCATCGCCCTCCAGCTCCCCCAGCAGCAGCTCCAGCGCCCGCCTGCCGAGTTCGCCGAAGTCCTGTCGCACCGTGGTCAGCGGCGGGATGAAGTAGGCGGCCTCCGGGATGTCGTCGAAGCCGACCACACTGATCTCCTCGGGCACCGACCGGCCGCCCTCGTTCAGGGCGCGCAGCAGACCGAGGGCCATGTGGTCGTTGGCGCAGAAGACGGCCGTGACATCGGGCAGTCGCGCGATCCGCAACCCGGCCTGGTAGCCCGAGCGGGCGCTCCAGTCGCCCCGCTCGACCTCCGGCACGGGGGCCCCGGCCGCCTGGAGCGCGCTGCGCCAGCCCTCCTCGCGGTCCTGGCTCTCCAGCCAGTTGGCCGGCCCCGCCAGGTGGTGCACGGTGCGGTGACCCAGGTCGAGCAGGTGCCCGGTGGCCTGGCCGGCACCGAAGCGGTTGCCCACCGACACCATGGGCACCTGGGTCTGGTTGCCCGAGCCGACCGCGACGACCGGCACCGAGCTGGAGAGCCGGGCCACGGCGCTGACGGCGGAGGTCTGCGGCGCGATCACCACGACGCCCTCCACTCCCTGGTCGCGCAGCCGGTCGACGGCCTCCTGGACCGACCGGCCGTCGAGGGAGCGCAGGCTGGTCACGCTCACGAAGTATCCGGCGCTTCGAGCGGCCTGCTCGATGCCGTCCAGCATCGAGGCCGGTCCGTACAGCGTCGATTCGAAGCTGACCACGCCGAGGGTCTGCGAGCGGCGGGTGACCAGGGCGCGGGCGGCGGAGTTGGGCCGGTAGTCCAGTTCGCGGATGGCGGCCAGCACGCGCTCCCGGGTGTCCGGCCGCACGTGCGGGGCGCCGTTGAGCACCCGGGACACCGTCTGGTGGGACACGCCCGCCAGTTTCGCCACGTCCGCCATCACGGGCTGGCGGTGTTCCGTCCCGGCACTCTCGGTTCCCACGGGCTCTCCCCTCCTCGGCTGCCGCCCACAGTACGCGACCAGCCCCGGGGCGTTCCGTCACCCTCGGTCGAGGGGCGCGACACTCTTCGCGCCCGACCGCCCGGGCCGCCGGCAACCGACCGGCGCGGCACAGCGGGCGCGCGCACGGGTTCGCCCCCGGCCGGCGGAGGCGGCGGCTCGACGGGCGCCCCGACGCCCCGCCTACCCGCGTCGGGGCGGGCGCGCCCGCGGCGCCCGAGCGCCGGCCCGACCGCCCGCGGGCGCCGCCGCCGGCGCGCCCGATCCGCCGCCTGCGACGCGCGCCGCCCGGCCGCGACCGCCCGGGAGCCGACGCCAGATCTCGGGGACCCAACGATGCCCCGAACCCTCTTGACTCCAACAGATGTGAGCGTTAACACTCATGTAACGCCAGGCCAGGGCGGCCGCCACCCCGACGCCCCACAGCCCGAGGGACCGCTCCCGGCCGGCCTCGCCCGACCGCTACCAGCCGCCCAGTCAGAGGACGCGCTGTGCCGGTCGCGGAACACCACTGGAGGAACTGTGCGGAGAATTTCGGCGGGCCTGGTCGCCGCGGGCCTGGTGCTCTCACTGGCGGCCTGCGGCCAGAGCGCCAACGGCGGCGGCGACGGTGCGGCCAAGGGGGACGCCAAGGGCGGTCTGGTCGGCATCGCGATGCCGACCAAGTCGTCGGAACGCTGGATCAACGACGGCACCAACATGGTCAAGGAATTCCAGGCCAAGGGCTACAAGACCGACCTGCAGTACGGCGACAACGTGGTCGAGAACCAGGTCTCCCAGGTGGAGAACATGATCACCAAGGGCGCCAAGCTGCTCGTGATCGCCGCCATCGACGGCTCCTCCCTCACCAACGTGCTGCAGAAGGCCGCCGACGCCCGCATCCCGGTGATCTCCTACGACCGCCTCATCCGCGGCACGGCGAACGTCGACTACTACGCGACCTTCGACAACTACAAGGTCGGCGTCCTCCAGGGCGGCTACATCGCCGACAAGCTCGGCCTCAAGGACGGCAAGGGCCCGTTCAACGTCGAGCTCTTCGCCGGCTCTCCTGACGACAACAACGCCACCTTCTTCTTCAACGGCGCGATGAGCGTCCTCAAGCCGTACATCGACCAGAAGAAGCTGGTCGTGCAGAGCGGCCAGACCGAGTTCAACCAGGTCGCCACGCTGCGCTGGGACGGCGGGCTCGCCCAGTCCCGGATGGACAACCTCCTCAGCAAGTCGTACACCAGCGCCCACGTCGACGCCGTGCTCTCTCCGTACGACGGCATCTCGATCGGCATCATCTCCTCCCTGAAGGGCGTCGGCTACGGCACCGCGAAGTCGCTGCCCGTCGTCACGGGCCAGGACGGCGAGCTGGCCTCGGTGAAGTCGATCATCGCGGGCGAGCAGACCCAGACGGTGTACAAGGACACCCGACAGCTGGCCAAGGCCGCCGTCCAGATGGGTGACGCGCTGCTCACCGGCGGCAAGCCGGAGGTCAACGACACCAACCAGTACGACAACGGCGTCAAGACCGTCCCGGCCCAGCTTCTGCAGCCGGTCAGCGTCGACAAGGACAACTACCAGAAGGTCCTGGTCGACAGCGGCCAGTACACCGCGGACCAGCTCAAGTAGCCCGCGGGGCCCTGCCGAACCGGCGGTGCGGCACCCGGGGGACCGGCCCGCACCGCCCCGAACGATACGGACGCACAACCATGGCTGGACCCGTTCTCGAAATGCGGTCGATCAGCAAGTCGTTCCCCGGCGTGAAGGCGCTCTCCGAGGTCAACCTGAGCGTCGCCGCCGGCGAGGTGCACGCCATCTGCGGTGAGAACGGCGCCGGCAAGTCCACCCTGATGAAGGTGCTCAGCGGCGTCCACCCGCACGGCGGCTACGAGGGCGAGATCCTCTTCGAGGGCGAGCCCTGCCGGTTCAAGGACATCCGGGCCAGCGAGCAGCGCGGCATCGTCATCATCCACCAGGAACTGGCGCTGGTGCCGTACCTGTCCATCGCCGAGAACGTCTTCCTCGGCAACGAGCACGCCTCCCGGGGCATCATCAGCTGGCAGCGCACGCTCAGCCACGCCGCCGAACTGCTCCGTCAGGTCGGCCTCGCCGAAAGCCCGCACACCCGGATCGCCGACCTCGGCGTGGGCAAGCAGCAGCTGGTCGAGATCGCCAAGGCGCTGGCCAAGAAGGTCAAGCTGCTCATCCTGGACGAACCGACGGCCGCGCTGAACGACGAGGACAGCCGCAAGCTGCTCGACCTGATCGTCGAACTCAAGGCGCAGGGCATCTCCTGCATCATCATCTCGCACAAGCTGAACGAGATCGCCCGGGTCGCGGACTCCGTGACCATCCTGCGCGACGGGCGGACCATCGAGACCATCGCGATCGGCCCCGGGGGCATCTCCGAGGAGCGGATCATCCGCGGCATGGTCGGCCGGGACCTGGAGCACCGGTACCCGGAGCGCACCCCCGACATCGGCGAGGTCGCGTTCGAGATCGAGGACTGGAGCGTGCGGCACCCGATCGACCAGCAGCGCATGGTGGTGGACGGCGCCTCGCTGAGCGTGCGGCGCGGTGAGATCGTGGGCATCGCCGGCCTGATGGGCGCCGGCCGCACGGAGTTGGCCATGAGCGTCTTCGGCCGCTCGTACGGGCGGTGGGCGGCCGGGCGGGTCCGGCTGCACGGCCGGGAGATCCGCACCCGGACCGTCCCCGAGGCGATCGGGCACGGCATCGCCTACGTCACCGAGGACCGCAAGCAGCTCGGCCTCAACCTCATCGACGACATCAGCCGCAACATCTCGCTGAGCGCGCTCGGCAAGGTCGCCCGCCACGGCCGCGTCGACCGGCACGAGGAGGCCAAGGTCGCCGAGTCCTTCCGCCGCACCATGAACATCAAGGCCCCGACGGTGTTCACCCGGACCGGCACGCTCAGCGGCGGCAACCAGCAGAAGGTCGTCCTCAGCAAGTGGATCTTCGCCGAGCCCGAGGTGCTGATCCTCGACGAGCCCACCCGCGGCATCGACATCGGCGCGAAGGCGGAGATCTACACCGTCATCGCCGAACTCGCCGCCCAGGGAAAGGCGGTGCTCGTCATCTCGTCCGAACTCCCCGAACTCCTGGGTCTGTGCGACCGGATCTACGCCATGGCCGAAGGCCGGATCACCGGCGAGGTCGCCCGTGGCGACGCCACCCAGGAAACCCTCATGCGGCTCATGACCATGAGCGCCGCCTCCAGCAACGAGCAGGTGTAAGGCATGGCCCCGACCGAGATCATCCCTGATTCGTCCCCGACGGCACCGCAGACCGGTCCGAGCCCCTCCATCGGCTCCGTCCTGGCCCGCGCGGTGCAGGGCAACGTGCGCCAGTACGGCATGCTGGTCGCGCTCGCGCTGATCGTGCTGCTGTTCCAGATCTGGACGGACGGCATCCTGCTCCAACCGCTCAACATCACCAACCTGATCCAGCAGAACGGCTACATCCTGATCCTGGCGATCGGGATGATGATCGTCATCATCGCCGGGCACATCGACCTCTCGGTCGGCTCACTGGCCGCCTTCGTCGGGGCCGCCGCCGCGGTGATGATGGTCAAGCACCAGGTGCCGTGGCCCGTGGCGGTGCTCGTCGCCCTGGCGATCGGCGCCCTCGCCGGCGCCTGGCAGGGCTTCTGGATCGCCTACCTCGGGATCCCCTCGTTCATCGTCACCCTGGCGGGCATGCTGCTGTTCCGCGGGGGCACCCAGATCATCCTGCAGGGCCAGTCGGTGGCGCCGTTCCCGAAGGGCTTCCAGAGCATCAGCAGTGGCTTCCTGCCCGAGGTCGGCCCGCACACCGACTACCACAACCTCACCCTGCTGCTGGGCCTCGCGGTGCTGGCCGTCGCGATCCTGCAGGAGGTGCGCGGCCGGCGGCAGGCCGCCTCGTACGGGCTGGAGCCGCTTCCGATCGGACTGTTCCTGGCGAAGCTCGGCGTGATCACCGCGGCCGTGGCCGCCTTCACCCTGCTGCTGGCCAGCTACCACGGCGTGCCGATCGTGCTGCTGATCCTCGGCGCGCTGCTGGTCGGCTTCGGCTACCTGATGCGCAACTCGATCATCGGCCGCCACACCTACGCCATCGGCGGCAACGAGGCGGCGGCGAAGCTGTCCGGGGTGAAGAGCAAGCGGGTCGTCTTCCTCGCCTTCACCACCATGGGCGTCCTCGCGGCGCTCGCCGGCCTGGTCTTCGCCGCGCGCCTCAACGCCGGTACCCCGCAGGCCGGCATCAACTTCGAGCTGGAGGCCATCGCCGCCGCGTTCATCGGCGGCGCCTCCGCCAGCGGCGGCGTGGGCACCGTCCTCGGCGCGATCATCGGCGGTCTGGTGCTGGGCGTGCTGAACAACGGCATGTCGCTGGTCGGCGTCGGCACCGACTACCAGCAGGTCATCAAGGGTCTGGTGCTGCTCGCGGCCGTCGGCTTCGACGTCTACAACAAGCGCCGGGCCGGCTCCTGACCGACCGCTCGACGGGGACGGGCCGCGGTGCGCACGCACCGCGGCCCGTCCTGTCCCCCGTGCCGGCGCCCGAGGGGATGCTCTCCGGCGAGGGGCCCCTCCGAGGGGTTCGGCGGGCCGCCGGCACCGGGGCGAGCACGACCAGTGCCGGCACGTGCCGGGATTCCTTCCGGCGGGCGGCAACCTCCCCTGGACCGGCGGCAACTGACAGACGACACCGAGGGCGGAACGTCCCCCGGGCCGTCCCCCTCAACCGCCGACCGCCGCACGCGGCCGCCCAGCCGGGCCGGGTCGCCTCGGCGGGGCCGAAGCAAGGAGCCCCCCATGAACGAGACGGATCCCACGGCGACCGGTCGCGGCCGGCGTCCCCGCGGGCGCCACCGCCGGCGCTGGACGACGCTGGGCCTGGCACTGGGCGTGCCCGGCGTGCTCGGCCCGTACCTGCTCTTCGTGCAGGCCGACTCCGACGCGGCGTCGGTGGATCCCGACGCGTACTACTCGCTGGTGTCCGTCCGCAGCGACAAGGCCCTGGACGTGCCCGGTGCGGACGCGGCCGACGGTGCCCGGGCCCGGCAGACGAACCGCGTGGCCGGGGCCGCGAGCCAGCAGTGGAGGCTGCGGCTGGTGGGGGACGGCTACTACGAGCTGGAGAACCGCGGCACCCACAAGGTCCTCGGAGTGCACGACGGCTCCTCCCGGCCCGTGGCCGCCGTCGAGCAACAGAGCGACCACGCCGCCGCCTCCCAGCAGTGGCGGATGCAGGACGTCGGCGACGGCGCGGTGAAGTTCGTCTCCCGTGGCAGCGGCCTGGTGCTGGACGTCTGCGGCGGAGGCGAGGAGGAGGGCGTACCGCTCATCCAGTACGGCGACACCGGCGGCGCCAATCAGCGGTGGAAGCTGGTGAAGGTGCCCGGCGCGGGCGGGTACACCTGGCACAACGCACAGATCGTCGGCGGCGGCTTCGTCACCGGACTGGTCTTCAACCCCGCCCGGAAGGACCTGCTGTACGCCCGGACCGACATCGGCGGCGCGTACCGCTGGGACGCCGCCTCCGGGCAGTGGACCTCGCTGACCGACTGGATCGGCGGCGCCGACTGGAACCTGCTCGGGATCGAGAGCCTGGCCACCGACCCGGTCGACCCGGACCGGCTGTACCTGGCCAGCGGCACCTACACCAACGACTGGGCGGGCAACGGCGCGATCCTCCGCTCCACCGACCAGGGCCGGACGTTCCAGCGCACCGACCTGCCCTTCAAACTGGGCGGCAACGAGGACGGCCGGTCCATGGGCGAGCGGCTGGTGGTCGACCCCTCCGACCACCGCACGCTCTACCTGGGCACCCGAAAGAACGGCCTCTGGCGCAGCACCGACTACGGCGTGACGTGGAGCCAGGTCACCGCCTTCCCCGTCAAGGACGGCGCGAGCAGCGGTGTCGGCCTGTCCTTCGTGACCTTCGGCCCGTCCGGCAGCAGGACGGTCTACGTCGGGGTCGCCGACAGGTCGACCTCCCTGTACCGCTCCACCGACGGCGGCGCCACCTGGCAGGCCGTCCCCGGCCAACCGACCGGCCAGCTGCCGCAGCACGGCGTGCTGTCCGGCGACGGCTCGTTCTACCTGACGTACACCAACGCGCCCGGCCCGAACGGGGTGACGGCCGGCTCGGTGTGGAAGTACACGCCCTCCACCGGGGCCTGGAAGAACGTCTCGCCGTCCAGCGGTGGTTACGGCTTCGCCGGCCTCGCGGTCGACCCGCAGCACCCGGCCACGGTGATGGTCACCACCATGGACCGCTGGTGGCCCTCCGACGAGCTGTACCGCTCGACCGACGGCGGCGCCACCTGGAAGGCCCTCGGGGCGACCTCGGAACGCGACAACTCGGCGGCACCCTACGTGGGCACCGGCATCGGGCACTGGATGGGCGCGCTCGCCATCGACCCCTACGACTCCGGGCACGTGCTCTACGGAACCGGCTCCGGCATGTGGGGCAGCAGCGACGTGACGGCGGCCGACGGCGGGCGGCCGACGCACTGGACCGTCCCGGCCAGGGGGCTGGAGGAGACCGCGACGCTCGGCCTGGTCAAGCCGCCCGGCCTCCCGCTGATCAGCGCGCTCGGCGACATCGGCGGATTCCGGCACGACGATCTGACCAAGGTCCCCGCCAAGGCGCTGAGCGGTCCGCTGTTCACCAACACCACGGGCATCGACTTCGCCCAGGGCAAGCCGGAGTTCATGGTGCGGGTCGGCCTCGGCAGCGCGCAGCACGGCGCCTGGTCGGCCGACGGCGGAGTCACCTGGGCTCCCTTCGCGGCCGCTCCGGTGGGCGACGCGGGCGGCGGCTCCACCGCCGTCTCGGCGGACGGCGGCACCGTGGTGTGGACCCCGGCGGGCCGGACGCCGTTCCTCTCGACCGACCGGGGCACGTCCTGGACCGCGGTCTCCGGCCTGCCCGGGGAGGCGGCCGTGGTGGCCGACCGTTCGGTGGCGAACACCTTCTACGCGCTCAGCGGCGGCACCCTCTACGCCTCCACCGACGGTGGGCGGCACTTCACCGCCCGGGCCGCCGGACTGGGCGACGGCCCGCTCAAGGCCGTCCCGGGCGTCGCCGGTGACCTGTGGATCGCCGGCGGCGGCAACGGGCTGCGGCACTCCACCGACGGCGGGGCGACGTTCCGCAGGCTCGACGGCGTCGAGCAGGCGGGCGCCGTCGGTTTCGGCAAGGCGGCGCCCGGGGCGGGCTACCAGGCCCTGTACCTGAGCGGGAAGGTCAAGGGCGTCATCGGCCTGTTCCGCTCCACCGACGGCGGCTCGACGTGGGCCCGGATCAACGACGACCAGCACCAGTTCGGCGGGAGCGTCATCAACGTCGTCTCCGGCGACCCCGACGTCTTCGGCCGGGTGTACCTCGGCGGCTACGGCCGCGGCGTGGTCTACGGCGACCCGTCCTGACCGGCCCGGCCCCGGGGCGGGCGGGGATCCGCACCGCCCGCCCCGGACCGGCCCCGGGAGAACGCCGCGAAGAAACCCGCGCCGTCGCGGCAACCTTCCCGTTCCCGGCGCCCACTGGGCGGTGGAACGTCGAGTCGATCTACCGAATGGACGGGAATGAGGGCAACGAAGCACGCCGCCCGGCAGGCGAACCGCACGCGCCGGCTGGTGATGGGCATTCCGTTGGCACTGGTGGCGGTCGGCGTACTGGTCTGTCTGGCCTTCGCGCTCCTGCCGCGCGGCGGGAACGACGCCGGTGCGACGGAGCCGGCCGCCGTGTCCGCCGCGGCCACCGAGCCCAGCATGCCTCCCGGCACCGGCGTCCCGGCCGACCCCACGCCCTCGACGGCACCGCCGTCGGCCACCGGCTCCGCGCCCGCCGCCACCCGCACGCCGTCGCCCTCGGCCAGTCCCACACCCCGACCGTCGACCCCCTCCGCGTCCGCGTCCGCCAGGGCCACCCCGTCACCGTCGGTCGCCGCCGGCGGTTCCGGCCCCGCACCCGCCACGGCGTCGCCGGCCGGGCGGATCAAGCCCGGCGCGGACTACCAGGGCGTCGCGACCTCCTACGACGCCGCGGACGGCAACGGTGCCTGCTCGTTCGGCCCGTCCGGTGACCTCATGGTCGCGGCGATGAACCACACCGACTACGAGTCGTCCAGGGCGTGCGGGGCCGTCGTACGCGTCCACGCCGCCGACGGGGCGAGCATCACGGTGCGGATCGTCAACGAGTGCCCGTTGCCCTGCGCGCCCGGGCAGCTCGACCTCAGCCACGAGGCCTTCGCCAAGCTGGCCGATCCCTCGGTGGGCCGCCTGCCGGTCACCTGGACGGTACTGAGCCCGGCCACGGCGCCGGACACCATGTCCATCCGGTACAAGACCGGGTCCAGCCAGTGGTGGTGCGGGATCCAGGTGATCGGCCACCGCAACCCGGTGGCGACGCTGGAGGTCCGCGCCGCGGGCGGCTGGCGGCAGCTGTCCCGCGCCGACGACAACTACTTCCGCTCCCCCGACGGCGGCGGGTGCGGCGGATCGGTCAGGGTCACCGACGTCTACGGGGAACAGCTGACCGTCGACGGGATCGCGGTGAAGCCGGACGTCGTCCAGCCGACCCGAGTCCAGTTCGCCCGGCATTGAACGCGCCGCTCGCCCGCCGGCCGTCGCCGCTCCCCCTCCGGGGCAGCCCCCGCTCCGCGCCGGAGACGGGCACTGCTACGCTCGCGCCCATTGTTAACGTTCACATTGCAGGGAGAGGGCGACCGGGGGAAATGCTCCTCGATGACGCGTCCGCGGAGTTCCACGACTTCTTCGAACGCCACTACTCCGAACTCGCCCGTCTCGCCCACCTCCTGACCGGCGAGGCGGACGCGGCCGACGACCTCGCCGCGGACGCCCTGATCGCGCTGTGGCGACGCTGGGACCGGCTCCGCGCGGCCGACCACCCCCTCGCCTACGCGCGCGGGGTGGTCGCCAACATGGCCCGGGCCCGGATCCGCAGCGCCATCCGCGAGCGGCGCCGGGTGCTGCTGTTCTGGTCCCGCGCACCCGAGCGAACGGACGGCCCGGACGTGGCCGCCGTGCTGGACGTCCGGACGGCGCTCGACCGGCTGCCGTTCCGCAAGCGGGCGTGCGTGGTGATGCGCCACGCCTTCGACCTGTCGGAGAAGGACACCGCCGCGGCGCTGGGCATCTCGGTCGGTACGGTGAAGAGCCAGACCTCGAAGGCGATGGCCGAGCTGGAACGCGCACTCGGCGCACGAGCGGTCGGCGAACTGGCGACAGGAAGGAGGAACGTACGGTGAACGAGCACATCACCCGGCAGCTGCGCGAAGCGGCCGAAGCCCACCGGCCCGACCGCGCACGGATCCTGGCCCGCGTCGAGCGCGGAGCGGCCGGCCCCTCCGTCCGCCACCGCGCGCCGGCGGTCATGAGGTCGTGGCCCAGAGCCGCCCTCGCCGCCCTCGCCACGGCCGGCGTCCTGGCCACCGGCGGCCTGGCCGTCGCCGGCATCGTCCGGACACCGCTGCAGCCGGACACCGTCACCACCACCCCGGCCGGCCCGCTCCCGACTGCGACCGCGACCCCGTCCCCGACGGTCACCCCTTCGCCGACCCCGGCAGCCCCGGGCACCGTCACCCCGCCCCCCGTACCCGCCCCGGCCACCACCCCGGGCAGTCCGCGCCCCACCCCCTCGGCCAGCAGCCACCCCGTGAACGGTGCGCTGTGGTCGGAGGGATCGGTCGACTCCCACAGCACGGTGTACTGGGCCCAGCAGGACCTCGTCCTCAGGACCACCCAGCCGCTCACCTCGCTCACCGTCGAGCTACGGATCGCCCAGACCGGCGAGGTCCGGGACACCGGGAACTGGCGGACGCTTCCGAGCGAGGACTTCACGGTCACCGTCCAGGAGTCCGGCGGCGTGCTGTTCTACCGCTGGGTGCTGAAGCCGGGCCGCACGGTTCCGGTCGGGCAGCACGAGTTCGCCGGCCAGTTCAACCACGCCACCGGCGTGCGCAGCGCCGCCAACGACGGCTACCGGGTCGACGCCCAGTCGGCCGGCGGCCCCGCCTCGGTCTGGGGAGGGTTCGGCCCGGCGCGCTGAGGCCCGCCCGGTGTGCCGGCCCCACGGGGTCGGCGGGCGGGGTGGCGTCACTCCGTGAGGGCCGCACCACTCTCCCGGTCGACGAAATGTCCTCCCCGGCCCGGCAACCTTTCCCCCCAGGGCGGCAACTGACGGGTAACCAGGGCCGCACCAAGGCCCGCCCGCTCAGAAGGACAAGCCCTTGCCAGACCAGAACCGCTCCCATCGCCGCCGTCCGGCAACCCGCCGTCTGATCGCGGCCGCCGTGGTGCTCGCCGCCGCGGGTACCGCCGTACCGCTGATCGCCCAGGCCGCACGGACGCCGAACGCCGGCAAGCCCACCGCGCTGGGCCCGGCGGCGGCCGCTAGCGGCCGCTACTTCGGTACGGCCGTCGCCGCCGGGAGGCTCGGCGACTCGACGTACTCCACCGTTCTCGACCGGGAATTCACCATGGTCACCCCGGAGAACGAGATGAAGTGGGACACCGTCGAGCCCTCGCGCGGATCGTTCGACTTCGCCCCCGCCGACGCGATCGTCGGCCATGCTTCCGGGCACGGCCAGCGCATGCGCGGCCACACCCTGGTCTGGCACTCCCAGCTGCCCGACTGGGTCTCCTCCATCACCGACGCCAACACCCTGCGCGGTGTGATGAACAACCACATCACCCAGGAGATGGCCCACTACAAGGGCAGGATCTACGCCTGGGACGTGGTGAACGAGGCGTTCGCCGACGGCGGGAGCGGCCAGCACCGCCCCTCGGTGTTCCAGAACGTGCTCGGCAACGGCTTCATCGAGGAGGCCTTCCGCACCGCCAGGAACGCCGACCCCGCGGCCAAGCTCTGCTACAACGACTACAACATCGAGAACCGGTCGGACGCCAAGACCCAGGGCGTCTACGCCATGGTCAAGGACTTCAGGTCCCGCGGCGTCCCCATCGACTGCGTCGGCTTCCAGAGCCACTTCGGCGCGGGCGGCCCGCCTGCGAGCTTCCGTACCACCCTGTCCGACTTCGCCGCGCTCGGCGTCGACGTCCAGATCACCGAACTGGACGTCGCCCAGGCGTCCGCCACCGCGTACCGCGACGCCGTCCAGGCCTGCCTCGACGTCCCCCGCTGCACGGGCACGACCGTGTGGGGCATCCGCGACAGGGACTCCTGGCGCACCGGCGAGAACCCGTTGCTCTTCGACGACAACGGCAACCGGAAGAGCGCCTACGACGCGGTGCTCACCGCCCTGGGCAGCGCCGGCGGCGGCACCACGGACGGCGGCATCACCTCCGGCACCGTCTACACGCTCTCCGCGGCGGGAGCCTCCGGTCGCGTCCTCGACGAGCCCGCGGGGTGGAACGGCAACGGCACCCCGCTCCAGGTCTGGGACGCCAGCGGCGCCACCAACCAGCAGTGGCGCGCCACCAGGAACGACGACGGCTCCTACACCCTGACCAACATCGCCAGCGGACGGGTCCTGGACGAACCCGGCGGCCGGACCGGCAACGGGACGCGGATGCAGGTCTGGGACTCCACCGGCGGCGCCAACCAGCGCTGGAAGGCCACCCGGAACAGCGACGGCTCGTACACGCTCACCAACGCCGCGAGCGGCCGGGCCCTGGAGACCCCCGGCAACCAGACCGCCAACGGCACCGCCGTCCAGATCTGGGACTCCTGGGGCGCGGCCAACCAGCACTGGAGCCTCAAGCCGTCCGGTTCGTCGACGCCGGCGCCGACGGGCGGCTCGTGCGCACTGCCGTCGACGTACCGGTGGTCGTCCACGGGCGCGCTCGCGCAGCCGGCGAACGGCTGGGGCGCGCTGAAGGACTTCACCGACGTCGTCTACAACGGCAAACACCTCGTCTACGCGTCGAACGTCTCGGGATCCTCCTACGGCTCCATGGCGTTCGCCCCGTTCACCGACTGGCCGGACATGGCCACCGCCCCCCAGACCGCGATGAACCAGAACGCCGTCGCCCCCACCCTCTTCTACTTCGCCCCCAAGAAGACCTGGGTCCTCGCCTACCAGTGGGGCCAGTGGCCCTTCATCTACCGCACCTCCGACGACCCCACCAACCCCAACGGCTGGTCCGCCCCCCAACCACTGTTCACCGGCACCATCCCCGGCGCCGCCCCGATCGACCAGACCCTCATCGCCGACGACCAGAACATGTACCTCTTCTTCGCCGGCGACAACGGCAGCATCTACCGGGCGAGCATGCCCATCGACAACTTCCCCGGCAACTTCGGCTCCTCCTACACCACCGTCATGACCGACACCGTCAAGAACCTCTTCGAAGCACCCCAGGTCTACAAGGTCAAGGACCGGAACCAGTACCTCATGATCGTCGAAGCCCGCGGCACCGACGAACACCGCTACTTCCGCTCCTTCACCACCACCAGCCTCAACGGCACCTGGACCCCCCAAGCCGCCACCGAGAACAACCCCTTCGCCGGCAAAGCCAACAGCGGCGCCACCTGGACCAACGACATCAGCCACGGCGACCTCGTCCGCACCAACCCCGACCAGACCATGACCATCGACCCCTGCCACCTCCAACTCCTCTACCAGGGCAAAGCCCCCAACGCCACCGGCCCCTACGACCGACTCCCCTGGCGCCCCGCCCTCCTCACCCTCCAACACTGACCCACCCCACCAGCCACACGACGCCCACACCACCACCAGGACACCCGCGCGCAAGCGCGGGTGCCCCGGCGACCACACTCCGACCCGAGCCGGACCGTCGGACGGCGGCCGGCCGCGTCGCCGGCGACGGTCTCAGACCACGGCCACGCCGCTGCCGGCGATCACCTCGGGCCGCAGCAGGGCCGCGAGCCGCTCCGCCGGGAGCAGGCCGCGCTCCAGCACGAGTTCGGCCACACCCCGGCCGCTGGCGAGGGCCTCCTTGGCGATGTCGGTGGCGGCCGTGTACCCGATGTACGGGTTCAGGGCGGTCACCAGCCCGATGGAGTTCTCGACGGTCGCGCGCAGCACCTCGGTGTTGGCGGTGATGCCGGAGACGCACCGCTCGGCGAGGGTGAGGCATGCGGCGCGCAGATGGGTGATCGACTCCGACAGCGAGTGCAGGATGATCGGCTCGAAGGCGTTGAGCTGCAGCTGCCCCGCCTCGGCGGCCATGGTGATCGCGACGTCGTTGCCGATCACCTCGAAGGCGACCTGGTTGACCACTTCCGGGATCACCGGGTTGACCTTGCCCGGCATGATGCTCGAACCGGCCTGCACCGGCGGCAGGTTGATCTCGCCGAGGCCGGCGCGCGGCCCGGAGGACAGCAGCCGCAGGTCGTTGCACGTCTTGGACAGCTTGACGGCGATGCGCTTGAGCACCCCGGACATCTGGACGAACGCGCCGCAGTCCTGGGTGGCCTCGACCAGGTTGGCCGCGGTGACCAGGGGCAGCCCGGTGATGCCGGCGAGGTGGCGCCGCGCGGCTTCGGCGTACCCGGTGGGAGCGTTGAGGCCGGTGCCGATCGCGGTGGCGCCGAGGTTGATCTCGTGGATCAACCGGACGGCTTCCGCGAGCCGGCTGCGGTCCTCGTCGAGCATGACGGCGAAGGCGGAGAACTCCTGGCCGAGCGTCATCGGCACGGCGTCCTGCAGCTGGGTGCGGCCCATCTTCAGGACGTCGCGGAACTCGACGGCCTTGTGGGCGAAGGCGTCCTGGAGGACGGCCATCGCGTCGAGCAGGCCCCGCACGGCGAAGACCGTCGCGATCCGGACGGCGGTCGGGTAGACGTCGTTGGTGGACTGGCCGAGGTTGACGTGCTCGTTGGGGTGCAGGTGGCGGTACTCGCCCCTGGCGTGTCCCAGGAGCTCCAGCGCCCGGTTGGCGAGGACCTCGTTGGCGTTCATGTTGGTCGAGGTGCCGGCGCCGCCCTGGATGACGTCCACGACGAACTGGTCGTGCAGCTTGCCGCCGCGGATCTCGCGGCAGGCGGTGGCGATCGCGGCGGCCTTCGTGGGTTCCAGCAGGCCGAGTTCCTCGTTGGCGAGGGCGGCGGCCTCCTTCACGGCGGCCAGCGCGTCGATCAGGTGCGGGTAGGCGGAGATGGGCGTGCCCGTGATGGGGAAGTTCTCGGTGGCGCGCAGGGTGTGGACGCCCCAGTAGGCGTCGGCGGGGACGTCCCGGTCCCCGAGCAGGTCGTGTTCGCTACGGGTGGCGGCGGTCATGGCTGGGCGGGTCCTCTTCTGGCAGTGGTGGGTCGGGTCACGGGCGCGCGAGCAGGGCGGACGGGTCCAGCGCGGTCACCGGCCGCACGCCGCCGACGGGCCGGCCGCCGCCGGTCGCCGGCTCCCCCGCGAATGCGGTGAGCAGCCGCGGGTCGACGCCCGCCAGCGCCAGGGCGGCCGCCGCCACCGGGACGCGCGCCCGGTTCGCCCCGTCGGCGATCTTCAGGGCGACGGCGCGGCCGTCCGGCAGCGCGGCGATCTGGACGCCCTCGAAACCGTCCTTGGCGAGCAGCCCCGGTACCGCGCGCATCAGCCGGGCCACGTCCCGCCCCGCACCGGAGGCCATCTCGGGGTGTTCGCGCAACGCGGCCGCCACCCGGAACTCGGGGGTCCCGGGTGCGCCGGTGGCGATGCGCGCGGCGGCGCGGGCCAGTCCGTGCAGGGAGACGGCGAACAGGGGGGTGCCGCAGCCGTCCAGGGTGGCGTGCGCGATGCGCTGGCCGGTGAGGTCCTCCACGGTGTCCGCGATCATCCGTTGGAGCGGGTGCCCGGGGGCGTCGTAGTCCTGCAGAGGCCAGCCGTTGAGCCGGCACAGGTGGAGCATCGCGGCGTGCTTGCCGGAGCAGTTCTGGGCGATGCGGGAGGGCGGGCGGTCCTCCCGGATCCAGGTGTCGCGCACGGCCGGGTCGTACGGCAGGTCGGGGACGTTGCGAAGGTCGTCCTCGGTGAGACCGGCGAGCGTCAGGATCCGCCGGGCGGCCGCGAGGTGGCGTTCCTCGCCGGAATGGCTGCCCATCGCGACGGCGAGCAGTTCACCGTCGAGCGGCAGTCCCGCCCGGACCATGGCGACGGCCTGGACGGGCTTGAGGGCCGATCGCGGGAAGCACGCGGCCTCCGCGTCGCCGAGCTGGAACCGGACCTCGCCGTCGCCGCCGAGGATGACGACGGAGCCGTGGTGGGTGCTCTCGACCACACCGCCTCGGGTGACGTGGGCGAGGGGGACGTGGCGGGGCTCGCGGATCGCGGGCGCGTCCGCGAGAAGGCTGGTGAGCATGGTTGCCTCGATCGTGATGGCTTGGGGCTGCTGACCTGGGTGCCTGACGGCGGTGGCCCGGGCGGAGGCGCGGTGGGCCCGCGGATCCCCCGGGCCACCCGGGTTCAGTCGTCGGTTCCGGCCGCGACGCGCGCGATGCGCCCGCGGACCGCGTACCAGCCGGCGACGAGGACGGCGGCGATGAGCGGTACGCACAGCACGGTGGTGCGTCCGGCGCCGCCGTCGGCGTACATGAGGACCAGGACGGTGACGAGGAAGGCCAGCGTCACGAGTTCGGTCCAGGGCGAGCCGGGCAGCCGGTACTCGGGCCTGGTCAGTTCGCCGGACGTGGTCTTCCGCCAGAACAGGAGGTGGCAGAGCATGATCATGCCCCAGGTGGCGATGATGCCGATGGCCGCGAGGTTGAGCACGATCTCGAACGCGTCTGCGGGGACGACGAAGTTGAGGCCGACGCCGAGGACGCACATGCCGCTGGTGAGCAGGATGCCGCCGTAGGGCACCTGGGTGCGGCTCATCCGTGCGGTGAAGCGCGGAGCCGAGCCGTTGACGGCCATGGAGCGCAGGATGCGGCCGGTCGAGTAGAGGCCGGAGTTGAGCGAGGACATCGCCGCGGTGAGGACGACCAGGTTCATCACGCTGCCCGCCGCCGGGACACCGATGTGGGAGAGCACCGTCACGAACGGGCTCTGGCCGGAGGTGTACCGGTTCCACGGCATCAGCATCGACAGCAGCACGACCGAGCCGACGTAGAACAGGCCCACCCGCCACATGATCGAGTTGATCGCCTTCGGCATGATCTTCTCGGGGTTCTCGGTCTCCCCTGCCGTCACGCCGACCAGTTCGACGGAGGCGTAGGCGAAGACGACGCCCTGGATGATCAGCAGCATCGGCAGCAGCCCGTTGGGGAAGATCCCGCCGTTGTCGGTGATCAGGGACGGGCCGGGCACGGCGCCGTCGACCGGGTGCTGGGTCACGAGCAGGAAGATCCCGATGCCCATGAAGACGACCAGGGCGCCGACCTTGACGATGGCGAACCAGAACTCCAGTTCGCCGAAGATCCGCACCGAGATGAGGTTCACGGTGAGCACCACGGCCAGGGCTATGAGCGCGATCACCCACTGCGGGACGTCGGAGAACAGGTGCCAGTAGTGGGTGTACGTGGCGACGGCGGTGATGTCGGCGATGCCGGTGGTCGCCCAGTTGAGGAAGTACATCCAGCCGGCGGTGTAGGCGCCCTTCTCCCCCAGGAACTCCCGGGCGTACGAGACGAAGGCACCGGAGGAGGGGCGGTACAGGACGAGCTCGCCGAGCGCCCGCACCACCAGGAACGCGAAGACGCCGCAGATGGCGTACGCGACGAACAGGGAGGGGCCGGCGTCGGCGAGCCGTCCGCCGGCGCCGAGGAACAGCCCGGTGCCGATCGCACCGCCGATGGCGATCATGTTGACGTGCCGGGCCTTCAGGGACTTGCTGTAGCCGGTGTCTCCGGCGTCGACGTGACGGGTCGTGGGGCGCTTCTCGTCTTTGAGGAACTGCTCGCTCACGCCTCGGCTCTGCCTTCTCTTGAGGTGTCCGCGCGCTGGGGGCGCACGATGTCGGTGAGGGTGGCCTCCACGCGGTGGAGGTGGTGGGACATCGCCTCGACGGCGTCGGACTCGGAACCGTCGATCAGGGCCTCGACGATCGCGCGGTGCTCGCAGTTGGACTGCTCGCGCCGACCGCCGAGTTCGTTGAGGAAGGTCGACTGACGCGCCAGTGCGTCACGGATCTCCTCGATCACCCTGCGGAACACCGGGTTGCCGGAGGCCTCGGCCACCGCCAGGTGGAACACGGTGTCCAGGGCGACCCACGCGGTGGTGTCGGTCTCCCGTTCCATCCGGTCGAGCAGGTGGGCCAGGTGGTCCAGGTCCTCGGGGCTCCGGCGCAGCGCCGCGTAGCCGGCGACCGGGATCTCGACGTGCCGGCGCACCTCCAGGAGGTCGCTGGCCGCGTAGTCGCCGAAGGTGGGGTCCTCGACCGTGTTCGCCACGACGAAGGTGCCCTTGCCGGTCTTCGAGACGGTCAGGCCCATGGCCTGCAGGGCACGGAGGGCCTCCCGCAGCACGGGTCGGCTGACCTCCAGCGTCCGGCACAGCTCCGCTTCCGAGGGGAGCTTGTCCCCCACGGCGTACTGACCGCGCTCGATGGCGCTGCGCAGGTGGCCGAACACCGCTTCCATGGCGCTGACGCGCCGCGGGGGGACCGCACCACCTGTCTGGCTGTCTGACAGGTTCACGGGCTGATCCTGGGGCTTGGAACACCACGGTGTCAAGACACCGGAGCCGTGCCGGTGACCTGGGGTGAACCCGGCCGGACCCGCACCTTCCGCTCGCCGGCACCGCCGGGGGCGGCGGCCGGAGCCGACCGGGCCGCGGCCACCAGCGCGTGCACCACCGCCGAGTCGAAGGCCATCTCGGGATGCCACTGGACGCCGACCGCGAAGCGGTGCCGGGTGCTCTCGATCGCCTCGACGGTGCCGTCCGCCGTCCGCGCGCCCACGACCAGGCCGGCCCCGAGGGAGTCCACCGCCTGGTGGTGGTGCGTGGCGACCTGGCGGGTCCCCGGAAGGAGCGCGCCGATCCGCGTCCCGGCCACCGTGGTGACGGCGTGGGGGGCGAAGTGGCCGCCGTGCAGGTTGTGCCCGTGGTGGCCCACCGTCTCGGGGAGGTGCTGGATCAGGGTGCCGCCCGCGTGCACGTTCATCAGCTGCATCCCGCGGCACACTCCGAGCACCGGCATGTCACGCGCCAGAGCCTCGGCCAGCACGGCCCGCTCCCAGCGGTCGCGTTCACGGACCGGAGGCCCCGTGCACGGATGCGGCTGCGCTCCGTACAGCTCGGGATCCAGGTCCTCGCCGCTGGTCAGGACGATCGCGTCCAGTCGGGCCACGACGTCGGGCGCGGCCTCCGGCGCGTCCGGTGGCAGCAGGACCACCCGGCCGCCCGCCGCCTGGACGCAGCTGACGTACGCCGCGGGCAGCAGTGCCGCGGGCAACTCCCACTCCGCCCACTGGGCCTGGGCGAGGTAGGTGGTGAGGCCGATGAGTGGCTTGGGCATACCACGTCCTTTCGGGAGCGGGGGTCGACGGCCGACAGCCGTCTCCTGCGGCCCGCCCGGCGGTGGCGGCGCGGGCGGGCGGCGCAGGAGGGGGTGCACGGCCCGCAGGGCACGCGGACGCGCCCGGCGAGTGCGGGGGCGGGGGTGGGGTGGGGCGCCGGCCCGGGGGCGGAGGCTTGTGCATCCGGGCCGCGAGCAAGAATCCTGCTGCCGTTCATGCTTAAGCACAAGAAAAGACATCTTCGCGACAGATAAGTGAGCCTTAACTCCGTGCAGAGACTCGACCCCCGGCTGCTCGCCACCCTCGAAGCCGTCATCCGCCACGGCTCCTTCAACGCCGCCGCACGCGAGTTGGGATACAGCGCGCCCGCCGTCTCGCAGCAGATCGCCGAACTCGAACGCCGGGCCGGCCTCATCCTGATCGAGCGCCGCCCCGTGCGCGCCACCCCGGCCGGCACCGTCCTCCTCGACGCCGAACAGCGCGTGCGGAGCGCGCTGGCCGCGGCGTCCCTGGAACTCGACGCGATGCGCGCGGGAACGGCCGGGCGGATCAGGCTCGGGGCGTTCGCCTCCTCCGCCGCCGGCATCGTCCCCCGGGCGCTGGCGGAGCTCCACGCGGCGTATCCCGACGTCCGGGTCAGCCTCTCCCAGGTGGAGCCCGAGGCCGGCTACGGCCGGCTCAAGCGCGGAGACATGGACCTGGCCCTCAGTTACGACTACGACTTCATCCCGATGCCACCGCCCCGGACGCTGCGCCGGACGCTGGTCGCGCGTGATCCGGTCGTGGCGGTCGTCCCGGCCGACCATCCCCTCGCCCACCGGGACGTCATCGACCTCGCCGACCTCGCGTCCGAGACCTGGATCGCGGCTCCGGAGGCAGCGCTGCGCCTGGAGCTGCTCGCCCAGATGGCCAGGACACCGGGTTTCCAGGCCCGCCTCGAATACGACGGCGACGACTTCAACACCGTGCTCGGCTTCGTGGCCTCCGGTCTGTGCGTCGCCGTCATGCCGCGGCTGGCCGTCCCTCCGGACAGCACCCAGGTCGTGGCGCGCCGCCTCGCCGGCCCGGAGCTGACGCGCTTCATCTACACCGTCCGCATCGACACCCGGCACGCCCCGCGCGCCCTCCTGGCCCTGGAGGGGATGCTCGCCGCCGAGGCCCTGGACGCCCTCTCATGAGCCGGGGCGAGGCCGCGACGGGCGCGACACCGGCAGTCGCCGGCCCGCGGGCGGGCCGGCCTCCGGGCGGCCGCTCAGCCCTGCGACAGGGTGCTCCGATCGGCGGTGAGCCGCTCACGCCACTCGGCCACGGCGCCGGCGGGCATCGCCGCGAGACGGGCGATCACCTCGTCGTCCCGCCCGTCGCTCCAGCTGAGGACGCGGGTCAGGACGGCGTTCCGGACGAGGCGGACCTCCTTGAGCAGCTCCTCCAGGCGCTTCAGCTCCTCCCCGGTGGCGGAGAGCGTGTCGTCGACGGCCGTCCTCTCCACGGCCCGCTCGTGCCGCAGGTACTCCGCCAGGCCGGTGAGGACCACGCCGTCGTCGGCCGCGGCACCGCGGAACGTCTCGGCGAGGTGGTCCAACACGCAGTCAGGGGCGTCGGCGAGACTCGCCCCCACGACCTTCGCGCCCTCCCAGCTGCACCGTCCGGCGTCGCTGGTCCGCAGCCAGAGCCCGGCCTCGACCGGAGTCCGGTCGCCGCACGCGGCCGCGCGATGGGCGTACAGGGCCGCACGGTGACCGTAGAAGACGTAGCCCTCCTCGATCCGGACACCCGCCGGAGCACAGATCCGCCCCGGCACGCCGCCGTAACCGGAGTCGGGCCGGTAGGCGGCGCATCCGTCCAGCTCGGCGTCGGTAGCCGTCGCCCAGGCCGGATCGCACAGCTCCGGGTTCCGCGCGAGGAAGTCCGCCACCTCGACCCGCCATGCCGGAACCGGGCTCATCCGGGGTTCGGCCCAGATCACCGTTCCCGTGTCATCGAGCGTGAACCGGCAGGCCTGTTCGAGGTCCGTCCAGGCCGTGGCGGCCTCGGCGGACCACTCCAGTTCCTCGTCCGGACCGACCCGGTGCAGCGAGCCGATCACGCGCTGGACCAGGGGCAACACCCGTCGGACCAGCGCGTGGAGCTCCCCGGCGGTGAAGAAGCGCCAGGTGTCGGCGCCCCGGTCGTCGACCGTGCGGTGCGTGAGCGGCAGAGCGAACACCGCCGGGGAGGGCAGCGCGCCCTCGCCGACCGTGGCCCGGCGGTGCCCGGGGAGCCAGCCGGCGGCATCCTCGCCCTGAGTCCGCCAGTCGCTGTCCCCGAACCACACGGCGCCGGCCGCGACGTCGACGGCGATCCACTGCTGGTAGCCGTTACCCGGCCCGAACCGCTCCAGGTGGTGCTCGGCCTGCCGGTCGTGCCACACGTACTCCGCCGGGGGCGGACTGAGTTGGACGGCGACGAAACCGTCCTGCGGGGTGTACCCGACGACGACGTGTGCGGTCGGTTTGCTGGACTCGGTCCCGGACATGCGGCTCCCTCCGTGCCGGACCGTGGCGGATCCGCCACTGTGCGGCACCGAGCCTGCCCTGCGCGGGCCATCCGATCAAATCCGATCACTTGTGCACGCGTCGTCCCCCGAGGGCCCGCGCACGCGCGACACGGGACGGCACCGCCGGGCGCGCGACCACGAAGGACGCCGGGCATTTCGCTCGCGGAGCTGCCGGTGAAGCGGACCTTGACGCAGCCTCGCCGGGCGCGCATCATCGACCCGTGAACCTGTCAGACAGCATGACAGGCGTGGAGCTGGCCGCCGTCGCCGGAAGCCGCACGGTCGGCCCGCGGGCACGGGACCGGACACGCCGGTGCGGGGGGGGCCCCCCGGCGCCCCCCCCCCCCCCCCCCCCCCGGTAACCCGCCCACCGGGTCACCCGGGATGGCCGGCACCACCAAAACCAGGGGGGCCCCCAACAAAACGGGGGGGGGGCCCAAC
>NZ_JBIALK010000031.1:0-96655 GCF_042873275.1 Kitasatospora sp. NPDC004745
TCTGCCTTCCAGCAGGCCCTCCGGGCGCTTCGTTCTTTCGTGTTTCCAGCTTATCAGATGTTTTCCGCTCCGTTTTCCGGGGCTTCGTCATCCAATTCGCCGGTGTCTTCCGGGGTTTTGCGCCCCGTCCGACGTTTCAAACTCTAGCCGACCTCCGCTCCGAAAAGCGAATCCGGCCGCAATCCGATAAACGCACATGCCGAATACGCACCGAGCCGCGACAGGACGCGACCCGACCCGAGCCGGGAAGTGGTGTTTCAGGGGATTGGCCGCCCCGGGACCGTCCGCGCCGATGCGTGTCCGGTGCTCCCTGTCGAGCGACTAGAGAACACTAGGCCCGCAGCGGGCCGGAGGCAAATCCCGAAGCCCGCCCGGGGTACGGCGGCGGGGAGCGCGAGAACCAGCGCGACGGCGAGGGAGTGAACCCATCCCTTGCCACTCTCAACCTATAGCGCACCGGGGGTCTTGCCGCAAGGCCCCCGTGCTGCCGCACAATCGCAGGCCGAGACCGGAGCCGGCGGCACCGCCGGGTCTCCCGGGATCGACCTCGGAACCCCGGAACGGAGCCGATGCCATGCACCCCCTGACCGCCAGCGCCTTCGACCTGCCCGACCACCTCACCGCCAAGGCCGACCCGGCACTGATCGCCGCCGACGAACGACACTTCGCCGCCATCACGGAGAGCCTGGAACAGACCGTCGCCGAGCTGTCCGAGCAGCTCGACGCCGCACGGAAGGCGCCCGGCGGCATCGGCCGGGCCGCGATGGACCGGGACGCGGAGGTCCACCGGCTGACCGCCCGGCTGCGCGCCCTGCGCCGCTTCGGCCTGGACCTGTGCCTCGGCCGCGTGGTCGGTGCGGACGGCCCCGAGCCGGTGTACATCGGCCGGCTGGGCCTCACCGACAGCGCGGGGCGCCGTCTGCTGATCGACTGGCGCTCCCCCGCGGCCGAGCCGTTCTTCGCCGCCACCCACGCCAACCCGGCGGGCCTGGCGAGCCGGCGCCGCTACCGCTGGACCCGCGGCCGGATCAGCGACTACTGGGACGAGGTGTTCACGGCCGACGGGCTGGAGGGCCACGCCGCCCTGGACGACCAGTCCGCCTTCATCGCCGGCCTCGGCAGCTCCCGCTCGCCCCGGATGCGGGACGTGCTCGCCACCATCCAGGCCGACCAGGACGCCGTGATCCGGGCGGGGTCGCGCGGGGCCCTCGTCGTGGACGGCGGTCCGGGCACCGGCAAGACCGTCGTCGCCCTGCACCGTTCCGCCTATCTGCTGTACTCGGACCCGCGCCTCGGCCACCGCCGCGGCGGCGTGCTCTTCGTCGGCCCCCACCAGCCCTACCTCTCCTACGTCGCCGATGTCCTCCCCAGCCTCGGCGAGGAGGGCGTGCAGACCTGCACCCTGCGCGACCTGGTCGCCGAGGGCGCCCGGGCGGTGGAGGAGAGCGACCCGGAGGTGGCCCGGCTGAAGGCGTCCGCCGCGCTGGTCAAGGCGGTCGAGAAGGCCGTCGCCGTCTACGAGGAGCCGCCCGCCGCGGGGATGACGGTCAGCACCGACTGGTCCGACCTGTGGCTGAGTGCCGGGGACTGGGCCGAGGCGTTCGACGCCGTGGAGCCGGGCACCCCGCACAACGAGGCCCGCGAGCAGATCTGGGCGGAGCTGGTGACGATCCTGCTGGACAAGCACGCCGAGGGGGGCGAGGAGGAGGACGTCCCGCCGGAGCTGTTCCACAAGTCGCTGCTGCGCGACCGCGACCTGGTCACCACCCTCAACCGGGCGTGGCCGCTGCTGGAGGCGGCCGACCTGGTCGGCGACCTCTGGACGGTCCCCGCCTACCTGCGGCTGTGCGCCCCCTGGCTCACCGCCGACGAGGTCCGGGCGCTGCAGCGCCCGGACGCCCAGGCCTGGACGGTCGCCGACCTGCCCCTGCTGGACGCGGCCCGTCAGCGTCTCGGCGACCCGGAGGCCGCCCGCCGGCAGAGCCGGCGGCGGGCCGCCGTCGCCGCCGAGCGCGAACGCATGGCTCAGGTCATCGACCACATCCTCGCGGCCGACGAGGACGGGGAGGGAGCGGTGGCGATGCTGCGCGGGCAGGACCTGCGGGACAGCCTGGTCGACGAGGACGCCGTGCCCGCCGGCGACCCGGAGCCGCTCGCCGGCCCGTTCGCGCACATCGTCGTGGACGAGGCCCAGGAACTCACCGACGCGCAGTGGCAGATGCTGCTGCTGCGCTGCCCCTCCCGCAGCTTCACCATCGTCGGGGACCGCGCCCAGGCCAGGCACGGGTTCACCGAGTCCTGGCGGGAACGGCTCGAACGGGCCGGGCTGGAGCGGGTCACGGTGGCCTCGCTGAGCGTGAACTACCGGACGCCGGAGGAGATCATGGCGGAGGCCGAGCCGGTCATCCGGGCCGCGCTGCCGGACGCCAACGTGCCGACGTCCATCCGCAGCAACGGCGTCCCGGTCCGCCACGGGTCGACGGCGGAGCTGGAGTCGGTGCTCGACGCCTGGCTCGCCGAGCACGCGGAGGGCACCGCCTGCGTCATCGGGGACCCGGCCTTCCGGGCGACGCCGCGGGTCCGCTCGCTGACCCCGGAGCTGTCCAAGGGCCTGGAGTTCGACCTGGTGGTCCTGGTCGACCCGGAGGCGTTCGGCGGGGGCGTCGAGGGGGCCGTCGACCGCTACGTCGCGATGACCAGGGCGACCAGGGAGCTCGTCGTCCTGACCACTCCGCGGTAGCGGCACGGGGGGGGCGCGGCCGGGGCGCGGTCAGGCGGCGAGCAGCGCCTGCGCGATGCCGCGGGCCCGTTCGGCCGCGTCCGGGGCCCCCTCGCGCAGGGCGGTGACGATGGCCCCGTCCATCAGCAGCGCGAACTGCTTGGCGCGGGCCAGGGGTTCGGGGATGTCCGCGTCCCGCATCAGCTGCTCGACCAGGTCGATGACCCGGGTCTTGTGCAGGGCGGCCATCCGGCGGGCCGGGCTGGAGGCGTCCGCGAACTCGGTCATGGTGTTGATCGCGACGCAGCCCCGGAAGTCCTGCGCGGCGAAGCGTTCGGCGAGCGCGTCGAAGATGTTGAGCGGGTGGCCGCCGTGGGCCGCGACCCGCTCGCTGAGCCAGGCGCGCCACCGCTCGTCCCGCCCCTCCAGGACGGCGACCACCAGGGCCTCCTTGCCGGAGAAGTGCCGGTAGAAGGAGGCCCGGCCCACCCCGGACTCGGAGAGGATCCGCTCCACGCCGACCGCGCGGATGCCGTTGGCGTAGAAGAGGGACTCGGCGGTGCTCACTAGGCGCGCCCGTGCGTTTACGGCCATGGCCCCGATCTAACCACCCTTGACGCCAAACGGCACCGGTCGGTACCGTCCTTGCCGTCGGTACCGATCGGTACCGTTTCGGGGGCACCGAACACCGGGGGGCGTCATGGACCAGGACTGGGCCGAGGCAGCGGTCGAACTCAACGCCGGCTACGCCGTGCTCACGGCGGACGGCACGCCGACCGCGTCCGTCCCGCACGCACTGGTGTCCTTCCAGGGCGGCTTCGCCAAGCTGCGCCTGCCGGGCGTCGACACGGTCCAGGTGGTCTCCGCCCCGGCCGTCCGCCTGATCACGCTGCACTCCGCCTGAACCGGCGCGCCACACCCACACCCACACCCAGATCTGCGACTGCCAGGCCGCCCGACCCGGGACGCACCGCAACCACCGTTGCACCGCCGCCCGGGCCGGGACGCCGACCAGTCGCGGCCGCCCGGTTCCGGGCAGCCCGGCCGGCCGGGACCTCCGTGGTCCCGCCGGGCTGCCCGGGTGCGGCCTCACACCACGGCCTCACACCACGGCCGTGCGCCTCGGCCCCGCACCTCGGCCCCGCACCTCGGCCTCACACCTCGGCCACGGCCTCCAGCGGGCTCAGCGCGGCCGCCCGGTGGGCCGGAACGGCGGCGGCGAGGGCACCGACCAGCAGGGCGAGCAGGCAGGTCAGGGCCAGTCGGCCCCAGGGCAGCTCCAACGCGTACCCGGCCATCGCGCCGTTGGCCAGCGCCCCGACCGCCCAGGCGCAGAACAGCCCGCCGGCCAGGCCCAGCCCGGTGCCGAACGCCGCGACGGTCACCGCCTCCAGCCGGATCATCCGCCGGACACCCGCCCGGTCCATGCCCAGGGCGCGCAGCGCACCGATCTCCCGGGTGCGCTCGGCCACGGACACCGCCAGCGTGTTCGCGACGCCGAGCACGGCGATCACCACCCCGATCACGAGCAGCCCGTTCACCAGGGTCAGCAGGTCGCCCACGGTGCCCGCGGCGGCCCGGACGACCGCGGCCCGGTCCCGCACCGTCAGCAGCGGGTTGCCGCCCACCGCGGCCCGCAGCCGGTCCTCCACCGCCGCGGAGACCTCGCCGCCCTCCGTCCGCACCAGGATCCGCTGGACGGAGCCCGGCCGGAAGGCGTGCCGCCGCACCTCGTCTTCGGCGCCGAGCGCGTCGCGGGCGGTGGGATTGTCCTGGTAGACGCCCACGACGGTGTAGGGGGCGGGTTCCCCGCCCGGGCCGATCCGGGCCTCGACCCGGCTGCCGGTGCGCAGACCGTTCTCCCGGGCGACGGTCTCGGAGAGGGCGATGCGGCCCGGCCCGAGGTCCTGCGCGGAGCCGCCGAGGAAGTGCAGCCGCATCACCTCGCCGACCGTGGCCGGGTCCACCCCGGAGACCTCCCGGACGCCGCCGCCGAGGAACAGGGTGGAGTCGGTGACGGCGCTCGCGGTCCGCACACCGCCCGCCCCGGCCACCCGCCGGACGGCGTCCGGGTCGATGCCGGCCGTGGTGCTGCCGGTGCCGATCACGTAGTCGGCGCCGAGCCCGGCCGCGGCCCGACGGTCGAGGGCCTGCCCGGTGGAGTGGCCCACGACGGCGAGGCCGGTGACCAGTGCGGTGCTGACCAGCAGGGTGGCGGCGGTCGCCGCGGTGCGCCGCGGGTCGCGCAGCACGTTCTGCCGGGCGAGGTGACCGGTGATCCCGGTGCCGCCGGTCAGCCGCCGGCCGAGCGCATCGGCCGGCCGGCCGATGGCGCGCACCGCCGGGGCCACCAGCAGCGGCGCCAGCACGACCAGTGCGACGACGAGCAGGCCGCTGCCCAGCAGGGCGTTGCGCAGGTTCGCCTCGGAGGCGTCCTCGGCGGTGGCCGCGAGCGCGACCAGCAGGCCGGCCCCGGCGAGCAGCAGGGCCAGGCCCGCCCCGGCCCGGAGGCCGGCCCGGCCGGCGGGCGGCTGCTGGACGGTGCGCAGCGCCTCGACCGGCGCGACCCGCGCGGCCCTGCGCGAGGGCAGCCACGCGGCGAGCACCGTCACGCCCACCCCCACGCCGAGCGCCGCCGCGACGGGGCGCGGCCCGATCACCAGCGGGCCGTGCGGCAGCGTGTCCCCACCGCCCAGGACCCCGGGCAGCACGGTGGCGACGCCGAGGCCCAGCGCGAACCCGGCCGCCGAGGCGGCGAGGCCGACCAGCAGTGCCTCCGCCAGGACGGTCCGGACGACCTGACGGCGGGAGGCGCCGATCGCCCGCAGCAGCGCGATCTCGCGGCTGCGCCGGGTGACGAGCATGGTGAAGGTGTTGACGACCAGGAACGAACCGATGAACAGCGCGACCCCGGCGAAGACCATCGGCGTCTTCTCGTACCCGCGGGTCAGCACGCCCACGTAGGCGGCCTGCTGAACGGCCAGGGCCGCGCCGGTGACGGCCTCGGCCCGCTCCGCGGGGAGCACCTCGGCGACCCGCCGGGCGAGTTCGGCCTGAGCGGTGCCGGGCACGGCGGACAGGTCGATCGCGGTGTAGTGCCCCGGGGCGGCGAACAGCTCCTGGGCGGTCGCCCGGTCGAACAGGACGAGGGTGCCGCGGGCGGTGACCCGGGTGTCGGCGGTGGTGACGAGGCCGACGAGCCGCTTGGTCATGGCCGGCCCGTCGGTGGCCAGCGTGACCCGGTCGCCCAGGTGCAACCGGCCGGCGGCGGCGGTGCCCACGTCCACGGCGATCTCGTCACCGCCGGCGGGGGCGCGGCCCTCGACCAGGGGGTAGCGGGCGTCCCGGCCGGCCGTCCCGCCGTCCTTCCCACCCGTGGCGGGCACGTAGGCGGCGGCCAGGTTCGCCCCGGGCCGGACCCTCAGCGGGCTGCCGTCCGCGGCGTTCAGCACGGCGGCGCCGTCGACGGAGGGCCGGACGGCGGCGACGCCGGGCAGCTGGGCCAGGGTCCGCGCGAGCGCGTCGGTGAGCACGTCCTCGCGCCGGTCCGCCGGTCCCGCGGTGGGGTCCGCCCGCGCGGTGACGGTGACGGCGGTGTCCGCGAAGTTCCTGGAGGCGGCGGCGCGGTGGGCGGCGGCGGTCGAGTCCGCGAAGACGAGGGTGCCGCAGACGAAGGCGACGCCGAGGCAGACCGCGAGGACGGTCATGGCCAGACGGGCCTTGTGCGCCAGGACGTTGCGCAGGGCTGTTCTCAGCATGGGCGGCTTTCGGGAGGAGTGGAGGGCGGGGGCGGGTGGGCGCGGGCGTCGGCCGGCGACGCGTCAGCTGGTGCGGGAGCGGGCGTCGAAGCCCTTCATGACCCCGAGGACCCGCTCCGGGGTGGGCCGCGTCATCTCGTCGACCAGGCGGCCGTCGGAGAGGAACACCACGCGGTCCGCGTAGCCGGCGGCGACCGGGTCGTGGGTGACCATGACCACCGTCTGTCCCAGCTCGCGCACCGAGGCGTGCAGGAAGCCGAGCACCTCGGCGCCGGCGTGCGAGTCGAGGTTGCCGGTGGGCTCGTCGGCGAAGACGATCGCGGGCCGGGAGGTCAGCGCCCGGGCGACCGCGACGCGCTGCTGCTGGCCGCCGGACAGCTGCGCGGGCCGGTGGTGGAGGCGGCCGGCGAGCCCGACCATGGCGACCACGCGGTCCAGCCACTGCCGGTCCGGCCGGCGCCCGGCGATGGTCAGCGGCAGCGTGATGTTCTCCAGCGCGGTGAGTGTCGGCAGCAGGTTGAACGCCTGGAAGACGAAGCCGATCCGGTCCCGGCGCAGCCGGGTCAGCTGCTGGTCGCCCAGCGTGCCCAGCTCGGTGGTGCCGATCCGCACGGAACCGGAGCTGGGGGTGTCCAGGCCGGCGGCGCAGTGCATCAGGGTCGACTTGCCGCAGCCGGAGGGTCCCATGATCGCGGTGAACTCGGCCTCCCGGAAGGCCACGCTGACCCGGTCCAGGGCGGTGACCCGGGTGTCGCCGGCGCCGTAGACCCTGGTCAGGTCGGTGGTGGCGGCCGCGATCCCGGGTGTGGTGAGCAGGGCGTGGCGGGCAAGGGGGTCGGCGGTCACGGCGGGCTCCTCGTCGGTGCGGAAGGGTGCACGTCGAGGGTGTCCGGGGCGTGTATCGGGGGCCCCGGCCGCGGTGTATCACCGCGCGCTCCACTCCGTATCGGTTCCGTCGCCCGGCTGCGCGCGGGCGGGTCACCGGGCCCGGCGGTGCGCCTCGGTCACCGCGGCCGGCGGTGCGCTTCCGGGGTCAGCCGGGCAGCCGCAGGGTGGCGACGGCGCCGCCGTCCGGGGCGTTGTCCAGCCGCAGGTCGGCCCCGAGCAGCCGGGCCTGCCCGAGGGCGATGGTCAGTCCCAGGCCGTGGCCCGGGCCGCGCTCGGCGGAGCCGGTGTGGAAGCGGCGGGGGCCGTGCCGCAACAGGTCGGGCGGGAAGCCGGGGCCGTGGTCGCGCACGACGACCGTCCGGCCCTCGACGGTGACCCGCACCGGGCCGGCCCCGTGCCGGTGGGCGTTGACCACCAGGTTGCCGACGATCCGCTCCAGCCGGCGCGGGTCGGTCTCCACGGTGCCCGCGGTCTCCACGTCGTCCACGGTGCCCGCGGTCTCCACGTCGTCCACGGTGCCCTCGGTGTCCGGGGCCGCCACGGCCTCTGCGTCCATCCGCCCCGCCCCCGCCCCCGCGCGCGGCGAAGCGCCGGGGACGACGACCTCGGTGCCCCCGAGCCCGGTGCGCTGCACGGCCTCGGTGACGACCGCCCCGAGCGGCACCCGGGCCCGGACGGGCCGCTCCGCGCCGGCGTCCAGGCGGGAGATCTCCAGGAGGTCCTCGACCAGGGCGCGCAGGTCGCGGACCCGGGCCCGGAGCAGGTCCTCGGTCTCGCCGGGCGGCAGCAGGTCGACGGCGGCCAGCAGACCGCCGACCGGGGTGCGCAGCTCGTGCGCCACGTCGGCGGTGAACCGTCGTTCGGTGCGCAGCCGCCGGCCGAGGTCGTCGGCCATCCGGTCGACGGTGGCGGCGATCTCGGCCACCTCGTCCCGGCCCGCGGTGGGCCCGGTCCGGGCGTCGAGGTCCCCGGCGGAGATCCGGCCGGCCGTCTCGGAGACCCGCTGCAGCCGGCGGGCGACCAGGCCGGCCCCGTAGACCGCCAGTGGCGCGGCCGCCGCGAGGGCGAGCAGCGAGGCGAGGGCCATCGTCACGTCGAGCCGGCGCAGGTCGTGCAGCTCCGGGCTCAGGTTGACCCGGACGGCCAGCACCGGGCTGCCGGGCCCGGCGGTCCGCTGGGCAGCCCAGACGCTCGGCCCCAGGTTGCCCTCGACGCGCCCGTCGTAGGCGGTGTGCCGGGCGTCGTCGGCGGGGTGGCGCAGGGCGGCGGGCAGTGCGTCGGGGTCGAGTTCGGCGCCGTCCGCGAGGGTGCCGGTGCGCCGGTAGACGTCGACGGCCGAGTACACGGCGTTGAAGGCCTGTGCCCCGGCCCGGTCGCGGACGTCGTGCGCCGTCCACAGGTGCACCAGCACGCCCACGGCCGCGACGACCAGGCAGGCCGTGGCCGCGGCCAGGGCGGCGATCTTCCAGCGCAGCGAGGTGCGGGCCGGCCGCAGCCGGGAGAACGGGCGCACCGCTCAGCGCCGGAGCTTGTAGCCGAACCCGCGGACCGTCTCGATCCGGTCCCGGCCCAGCTTCCGGCGCAGCCGCTGCACGCAGAGGTCCACCACGCGGCTGTCGCCGTCCCAGCCGTACTCCCAGACCTCGCGCAGCAGGGTGTGCCGTTCCAGCACGACGCCGGGGTGGGCGGCGAACTCCAGCAGCAGTTTGAGCTCGGTCGGGGTCAGCGCGACGGGGCTGCCCGCGACGGTGACGACCATGCCGGCGGTGTCGACGGTGAGGTCGCCGAAGACCAGCACGTCCCCGGTGTCGGGACCGGGCCCCGGGAGCGGCGCGTACGTCGCCCGCCGGAGCAGCGAGCGGATCCGGGCCACCAGGACGTAGGTGTCCACGGGCTTGACCACGTAGTCGTCCGCGCCCGCCTCCAGGCCGGCGACGACGTCGAGTCCGTCCCCGCGCGCGGACATCATCAGCACGGGCACCAGGCTGGTCTCCCGGATCCGGCGGCAGAGCCCGATCCCGTCCAGCCCGGGCAGCATCACGTCGAGGACGAGCAGGTCGAACTCCTCCGCCCGGAAGAGCTCCAGGCCGGTCAGCCCGTCGGCCGCGGCCCGCATCCGGTACCCGTAGCGTTCCAGCGCGACGGTGAACGACCGCCGCATCAGCTCGTCGTCCTCCACCAGCAGCACGCGGACGGGGGGCGGGGACACGGCGGGCGGCTCCTCGGGGCGTGGTGGAGTGGGGTGCGGGACGGGTCCGGCGGCGTCACCGGGCGCCCGCCCGGAAACCCTACGACAGCTCCCGGCCCCCCGCCGCCGGGGCCGAAGGGGCGGCCCGGCCCACCCCGCCGCCGCGAACTCCCAGGTCGGGCCACCTCTCGCGGCCTCCGCCGCGACGACCGAGCCCCCTGGAGCGGCGGCGGACCGACGGCCGGCCGAGCCCCCGCCGATACCCGACGGATACAAACGCGCCCGCGCGTCCGGCCGGTCGCTGACGGACGGGTCAGGCGGTGCCCGGAGGCCGGCGGGGGCGTCCCGGTAAGGTGGCGGCCGTGGCCAGTCGTAAAACGTCGATCTTGGAAGCAGCGGCGCGGGTGATCGCGCGACGCGGGGTGCGCGGCCTGCGGGTCGAGGAGCTCGCCGCCGAGGCGGGGGTTTCCACCGCGCTGATCTACTACCACTTCAAGGACCGCACGGGGATCCTCCGGCAGACCCTGGAGTTCATCAACGACCGGGCGGAGCGGTACACCACCGACCGGCCCGCGGACGCGCCCCCGCTGACGCCGCGCGAGGAGCTGGACCAGACGCTGCTGCTGGAGCTCCAGGACAGCGCCGAGGTGCGGGAGAACAGCACCGCCTGGGGCGAACTGAGGGCCAGTGCGGTGTTCGACGAGACGCTGCGCGAGGATCTGGCGCGGGCCACCCGGGTCTGGGTGCAGGAGATCGCCGAGCTGATCGGCGAGGTGCGGCCGATGTCCTCGGCGGTCGCGCTGGCCGGTGCGGCCGAGCGGCTGACCGCGCTGCTGGAGGGCGTGAGCATGCGCTGGCTCAGCGGCAGCCTGCCGCTGGCGCACGCCCGCGCGCTGATGTCCGAGGCCGTCGAGACCGAGCTGGCGGGTCTCGGCTCCTGACCGGGTGGGGCGGGCGGGCCCGCTCCGGGCCGCCCGCCCCCGTCCGATTCGTCACGCTCCGTGCCCCTTCACCGCTGATCGGGTCAAGGTGTGCCGATAAGTTTGACTGACTTTTCAGTCAATGCGAGTGTGGGACCGCGGGCGGGGTGCACCCACCGGACCGTGCCACCTGGTGCGCCGGTGCGTCGCGGCGCGAACAGTGGACCTGGTGGCCCGCCCCCTCCCGGCACCGTCGCACGATCTGGAGACCCTCATGACCCACCACCGCGATGACCGCTCCACCGGAACCTACTCCTGGGTGCCCGCGGACGACGTCCCGCACGCGCGGACCTGGATGTCCTGGCCCTCCCGCCGGGGCGTGTGGGGGCTGCGCCTGGGCCGGATCCAGGAGGACATCGCCCTGATCGCCCGGACGATCGCCCAGTTCGAGCCGGTGGTCATGTGCGCCCCCGACGACTACACCGCGGACAAGGCCCGCTCCTGGTGCGGGCCGTCGGTCGAGGTGACGACCGCCATCCCCACCGACGACCTGTGGATGCGCGACATCGCCCCGGTGTTCCGCCGGGACGGCCGCGGCGGGCTGGACGCGGTGGTCCTCAACTTCAACGGCTGGGGGAACAAGCAGATCCACGACGACGACGCCCTGGTCGCCGAGCGCCTGGCCGCCCGCCGCGGCCTGCGCCACTCCTACGCGGACTTCGTCGGCGAGGGCGGGGCGATCGAGACCGACGGCGACGGCACCGTCATGGCCACCGAGAGCAGCCTGGTCAACAAGAACCGCAACCGCGGCATGAGCCGGGACGAGATCGAGGACGCCGTCCTGGACGCCTACGGCGCGGACGAGATGATCTGGCTGCCCGGGATCAAGGGCCAGGACATCACCGACGACCACGTCGACGTCACCTCGCGGTTCATCCGGCCCGGCGTCGTGATGGTCCAGCTGCCGCCGGCGGACCGCAACGACGCCTGGGCGCGGGACGCCCGCGAGCAGTTCGCGCTCCTGTCCGCCGCCACCGACGCCCGCGGCCGCCGGCTGCAGGTCATCCCCGTGCACGGCCCGGACACCGTGCGCTCCCGCAGTTCCAAGTTCGTCGACTCCTACCTCAACTTCCACGTCGTCAACGGCGGGGTCGTCACCGCCCAGTTCGGCGACGCGTACAAGGACGCGGCCGCGAAGGAGGCGCTCGCCGCTGCCTTCCCCGGCCGTCACGTCGTCCAGCTCGACGTGGACCGCCTGATGGCCGGCGGCGGCGGCATCCACTGCTCGACCATGCACGAGCCGCTGCCGTAGGGCCCGTCCGGCCCGCACCGCACCACGCGGAACCGCGCGGCTCGGAATCGCGCGGCTCGGAACCGCACGGAACCGCACCGCACGGAACCGCACCGCCGGGCGCCCCGCCCGTGGCACCTCTCCCGAAACCCTCACGACCCCGTCTGGAGATCCCGCATGCCCACCGACCTGTCCCGCCGCACCCTGGTGCGCTCCCTCGCCGGCGCCGGTGTCCTCGCCTTCGGCCTCACCGCCTGCAACGACCTCGACGGCCTCGACCCGGAGGCGACCGCGCTGCCGACGCAGTCCGGCGGCACCGGCTCCGGCCCCCGCCGCTTCGGCGCCGAGTGGGACAAGCACCTGCGCACGGTGATGTCCTGGCCGGCCTCCGAGACGGTCTGGGGCGACCAGCTCCCGGACGTGCGACGGGACGTCGCCGGGCTGGCCCAGGCCATCTCGGCCCGCGAGCCCGTGGTCATGATGGCCCGCCCCGAGCAGAAGGACGCCGCGCAGAAGGCGTGCGGCTCGGCCGTCGAGGTGGTGCCGATCGCGGTGGACGACCTGTGGGCCCGGGACACCCTGCCGGTGTTCGTCGAGGAGGGCGGCAAGGTCAAGGGCGTCGACTTCAACTTCAACGGCTGGGGCGGCAAGCAGCAGCGCGGCAACGACGCCAAGGTCGCCCGGGCGGTGCTGGCGAAGTACGGCGTGGAGCGCGTCGAGACCAAGCTGGTCGCCGAGGGCGGCTCCTTCGAGACCGACGGCCTGGGCACCCTGATGGTCACCGAGAGCTCCGTCGTCAACGACAACCGCAACCCCGGCATGAGCCGCGACCAGGTCGAGGCCGAACTCAAGCGGGTCCTCGGCGTCACCAAGGTGATCTGGCTCGCCGGCGTCAAGGGCAAGGACATCACCGACGCCCACGTCGACTGCCTGACCCGCTTCGCCGCACCCGGCGTCGTCCTGCTCGACCAGGCCTTCCCCGGGACCCCGGCCGACGTCTGGTCCCGCTCCGCCGACCAGGCGCGCTCGGTGTTCAAGACCGCCACCGACGCGCGCGGCCGGAAGCTGGAGGTCGTCGAGCTCCAGCAGCCCGACCCGGACAAGATCACCGGCCGCGGCGACGCCTTCGTCTCCTCGTACATGAACTTCTACATCGGCGACAAGGGCGTCTACCTGCCGAAGTTCGGCGACGCCCGGGCCGACGACCGCGCCCAGCAGATCCTCAAGCAGTACTTCCCCACCCGCGAGATCGTCCCCGTGAAGATCGACGCGATAGCCGCCGGCGGTGGCGGCATCCACTGCGCGACCCACGACATCCCCTCCCTCGGCTGACCCGCCACGGACCGCCCGGCCGCCCCTCCGCACCGGGCCCGGTGCGGTGGGGCGGGCGCCGGCCCGCCCCACCGCACGGCACCCGCTAGGGAACGGGCTGCTGCTGGGTGACGCAGTGGATGCCGCCGCCCCCGGCGCCGAGGTTGTCGATGTTGAGCTGTTCGACCGTCCGGCCGGGGAAGAGCCGGGCGAGCGTGGTCCGGGCGGCCGCGTCGGCCTTGGTGTCGCCGAACTGGGCGGAGATCACCGCGCCGTTGCAGAGGTAGTAGTTGGCGTAGGAGCCGACGAAGGACGGGTTGGTCGAGCGGATCAGGTTGTAGTCGGGGCCCTGGATCCGGCTGACGGAGATCGGGGTGCCCTGCCCGCCGGTGGCGGCGGACAGGATCTGGTACTGCTGGCGCTCGTCGTTGGACCAGACGTCGGTGTCACCGGCCAGCGGCGCCTGCACCACGGCCGTGCCGCCGCCGACGAACCGGGAGGTGGCGTCCACGTGGTCGTCGGTGATGTCCTGGCCGGCGATGCCGGGGAACCAGATCACCTTGGTGGCCCCGTAGGCGGTGCACAGGGCCGCCTCGACCTGGGCCTGCGACATGCCGGGGTTGCGGTTGCCGTTGAGGATGCTGCTCCTGGTCGCCATCAGGGTGCCAGCCGCGTCGGTCTCGACGGCGCCGCCCTCGGTGACGAGCCCGGCGGCGGTGAACGGGACGCCGAGGTAGGCGGCGACGCGGCGGGCCACCAGCGCGTCGTTGGCGTGCGTCTGCCGGTTGCCCCAGCCGTTGAAGTTGAAGCCGACCGCGTCGAACCCGCCCGCGCCGTCGGTGCGGAAGACCGGGCCGGTGTCGCGCATCCAGCAGTCGTCGACCGGGATGTCGCCGATGACCGTGACGGCCGCGCCGCACATCGAGCGCGCCTTGGAGACGCTGGCGGGGTTGGCGAGCATGGTGACCGGCTCGTACTTCGCGATGGTCTTCGCGATGAGCGCGATGTTCGACTGCACGCCGGCGAGCTTGCTGCGCCAGATGGTGCTGCTGTCCGGCCAGGCCATCCAGGTGCGGGCGTGCCGGGCGGTGTCGATCGGCACGACGAGGCCGGTGGCGGTGAGCGTCCGCCCGTCGGTCGCCGTGCCGCGCCGCTGCCCGGCCGAGGCCGGGCCGCCGGTGGCGACGGTCAGCGCGGCCCCGGCCGCGGCCAGTCCCGCGGCCGCGAGGAATCCGCGTCGGCCGACGCCCGCCGTGGCCGCCTGCCCGGATCTGAGCTGGTCGTTCATCTCTGCCTCCATGTCAATGCCGGCTGCATGCACCGCAGTTGACCGGAAAGGTAGAACTGACCAAGCGCTCGGTCAATAGTTTGCGCAGGCATCCGCCCCCGACTTCCCCCGACCGCGCCCGCCCCGGGCCGCCCGGAAGCCGCCAGGGGAACGCCCGCGGACCGTCCGGACCGCCCCGGCGGCCCCACGACCACGGCCGTCTCCCTGCCGCCGCGCCCCGGTCCTGGCTACAGTTGCCGCCATGGCGACGCAGGCGACAGGCACGGCCCCGGCTCCCTCCGCGACACCGGCCGGCGGCGGCCGGACGCGCTCCTCCGCCAAGGGCGAGCAGACCCGGGCCCGGCTGATCGCGGCGGCCCGGACCCTCCTCGCCGGCGCCGGCGCCGGCCGCTTCACCACCCGCAACGTGGCCGCGCTGTGCGAGGTCTCGCACGGGATGTGCCACTACCACTTCGCGGACCGCACCGACCTGATCGTCGCGGTGGTCGCGGACATCCGGCCCGAGTGGATCGCCCCCCTCGAACGGGCGGTGGACGGCCCGGGCGGCTACGCCGAGCGGGCGGAGCGGGTGCTGACCCTGCTGACGCGGCCGGAGAGCCCGGACCTCGCACGGCTGCACGCCGCCCTGCACTGGCTCGCCCTGAACGACGAACGGGTCAGGGTCAGCCTGGAGGCCGAGTACGCGCGGTGGCGGTCCTGCTTCGTCCGCCTCTTCGGGGTGCTGGCCGACGAGCGCGGCTCCGCCGCCGACCCCGTCCCGCTCGGCGAGGCCTTCGCCGCGGCCGTGGACGGGATCGCCGCCATCGGCTCGCTCGACGGCACCGTGGACGCCGCGCAGGTGCTGCGCACCCTGATGGCCTCGCTGTCCGCCACCGTCTGACCGGGCCCCTCGTCGGACAGGCCGACAGACACGCCCTAGGACGGGCTCGCCCCGGGGACGGCGGGCTGCTGCTGGGTGGCGCAGTGGATGCCGCCCCCGCCACCGGCGATGTGGTCGATGGTGACGGGGGTGACCTTCCGCCCCGGGTGGAGGTCGCCGATGATGCCCGCCGCCCGGTCGTCGGCCGCCTGGTCCCCGAAGCGCGGCACGATGACGCCCCCGTTGCAGACGTAGTAGTTGATGTAGGTGGCGAGGAAGTTCTTGCCCGACCCCTGGATCAGGTCGAAGTCGGGCTCCGGGATCTCGACCACCCTGAGCGTGCGCCCGCCGGCGTCGGTGGCGGACTTCAGGACCTGGAGCGCCTGGTCGGAGGCCATGCTCCAGATGTCCGGCGGGGTGTTCGCGGCCGGGCGGTGGAGGACGACGGTGCCGGGTTCGGCGAAGCGGGCGAGCGCGTCGACGTGGCAGTCGGTGATGTCCTGGCCGGCGACCCCCTTGAACCACAGCACCTTCCGGACCCCGAGCAGGTCCTTGAAGGCCGCCTCGATCTGGTCGCGGGACTTGCCGGGGTTGCGGTTGTCGTTGACCCAGGAGCTCTCGGTGGCCATCAGCGTGCCGTCGCCGTCCACCTCGATGCCGCCGCCCTCGCCGGTGACGGGCGCCTGGACGCGGGTGACGCCGTAGTGCTCCAGCAGGTTGCGGGCGACCTGGCTGTCGTCGGCGTGGGTCTGCTTGTTCCCCCAGCCGTTGAAGTTGAAGTCGACCCCGGCGAGCCCCTGCGGGCCGGTGACGAAGGTCGGGCCGGTGTCCCGGGCCCAGAGGTCGTCGACCATCAGCTCGAGCACCTCGACGCTGGAGCCGCAGGCCTGCCGGGCCTGGTCCGCCTGGTCGGGCCGGGCCAGCAGCACGACGGGCTCGAAGCCGGCGATGGTCCGGGCCAGCCCGGCGATGTCCTCGCGGACGCCGGGGAGCTGGTCGCCCCACACCTCCTCCAGGGCCGGCCAGGCCATGAAGGTCCGGGTGTGCGGGGCCGATTCGGCGGGCATCGCCCGGGCCGCGGCGGACGGGGTGTCCGTCGGGGCCGGGGCCGTGGCGGTGCCGCTCGGGGCGGACGGTTCGTCGCCGCCGCCGGAGGAGCAGCCGTCGGTCAGGGCCAGCGCGGCGAGCGCGGCCCCGGAGCGCAGCAGCGTGCGGCGGGACGGCCGGGGGTGAGCCATGGGGGGCCTCGTTCCGGTAGGTGCCTGGGGTCCGGACCCGCACGCTACGGAACGGGCGGCCCGGTCCCGGCCCGACAGGCATCGGCCATCGGGGTGAACCCGGCCGGACGGGTGCCGGCCCGGCTCCGGGCGGCCCGCACCGGCCCGCACCCCTGGTACCGCGGTCCGGCAGGCCCCACCACCTGCCGGACCGCGGCGGCCTACAGCGCCCGGCGCGCGGCGGCGATCCGGTCGGGATCCCAGCCGGGCCGGGGCACGGACTCCAGCAGCAGCCGGGTGTAGCCGTGCTGTGGGTCGTCGAGGACTTCCGCGGTGTGCCCGGCCTCGACGATCCGCCCGTGCCGCATCACGATCACCTCGTCCGTGACGCAGCGGACGACCCCGAGGTCGTGGGTGATGAACAGGTAGCCGATGCCGGTCTGCTCGCGGATGTCGGCGAGCAGGTTGAGGACCTGGGCCTGGACGGAGACGTCGAGCGCGGCGACCGCCTCGTCCAGGACCATGACGGCCGGCTGGACGGCCAGCGCCCGGGCGATGGCGACGCGTTGGCGCTGCCCGCCGGAGAGCTGGCGCGGCAGCGCGTCCGCCGCGCGCGTGCCGAGGCCGACCTGGTCGAGGAGCTCGGTGATCCGGGCCCCGTGGTCGGTGCCGGGGAAGTGCAGGCGCAGGGTCTCCCGCAGCACGGCCTCGACGCTGGTGCGCGGGTCCAGGGAGAGGTACGGGTCCTGGAAGACCATCTGGACCTCGCGGGCGCGGGCCAGCCGCGCCGCCCGGCCCCGGACCGGGCCGGTCCGGGCCCGGCCGCGGACCGCGACCCGCCCCTCGTCGGCCTGTTCGAGGCCGACGACGATGCGGGCGGTGGTGGTCTTGCCGGAGCCGGACTCGCCGACGATGCCGAGCGATCCGCCGGCCGCGAGGGTGAAGGACACGTCGTCGACGGCCCGTACGGTGCCGAAGGTGCGGCGCAGCCCGGTGACCTCCAGCGCGGGCGGGGGCGTCCGGTCCGGGTCGTGCGGGGTGCTTCCGGGCTCAGGCACGGCTGGCGCTCCCTTCGAGGAGGTCGCTGTGGTGGCAGGCGGCCAGGTGCCCGGGCTCCCCCGGGACGGGCCGCGCCGGCGGGGCCTGCTCGCGGCACAGGTCGGTGGCGAGCGGGCAGCGGGCGGCGAACGGGCAGCCGGTCAACTCCTGCCGCAGGTCCGGTGGTTGACCGTCGATCGCGGCGAGCCTGCCGGAGGGGTTGTCCAGCCGGGGGGTGGAGGCCAGCAGGGCGGCCGTGTAGGGGTGGCGGGGATGGTCGAACAGGCGCTCGGCCGGGCCGGTCTCGACGATCCGGCCGGCGTACATCACGTAGACCCGGTCGCTGATCGCGGCGGCGAGGCCGAGGTCGTGGGTGACGAACAGCAGGCCGGTGCCGAAGCGTTCGCGCAGCCCGTCCAGGAGCGCGATGACCTCGGCCTGGCTGGTGACGTCGAGCGCGGTGGTGGGCTCGTCGGCGAGCAGCAGGACCGGGTCGCCCATCAGCGCGGCGGCGATCACGACGCGCTGCAGCATGCCGCCGGACAGCTGGCCGGGGTAGCGGCGCAGCAGGTCCGGCCCGAGGCCGACGGCGTCGAGCAGCTCGACGGCGCGCCGGTCGGCGTCCGCCCTGCTCAGCACCCCGGTGAGGGTGACGCTCTCGGTGAGGAAGTCCCCGATGCGCCGCAGCGGGTTGACCGCCGCGCGCGGGTCCTGGAAGACCATGGCGGCCTTGCCGGTGCGCAGGGTGCGCAGCCGGTCGGCGTCCATGGTGAGGACGTCCTCGCCGTCGACGAGGATCCGGCCCTCCGGGTCGGCCCCGGGCGGCAGCAGGCCGAGGGCGCCGCGCGAGGTGAGGGTCTTGCCGGAGCCGGACTCCCCGACGAGCGCGACGGTCTCGCCGGGGGCGACGGTGAGGTCGACGCCGTCGAGGACGGGGCGGGCGGTGCCGGGCAGCCGCAGCCGCAGCCCCTGGATGTCGAGTGCGTTCACGCGGTCCTCCGGGCGACCTGGTCGGCCCAGCGCTCGCCGACGACGTTGAAGGCGACGACGGTCAGCACGATGACGGCGCAGGGCAGGACTGCGGAGAGCGGGTAGCCGTGCTGGATGGCGGTCTGGCCGTCGAAGACCATGCGGCCCCAGTCGGGGGTGAGTGCGGGGACGCCGAGTCCGAGGAAGGAGAGGCCGGCCAGATCCATGAGGGCGTATCCGAAGTTGATGGTGGACTGGGCGAGGACGGTCGGCGCGATGTTCGGCAGGACGTGCCGCAGGCAGATCTGCAGGGCGGAGTGCCCCTGGACCTGGTACGCGGCGACGTAGGGGCGCGTCCGCTCGGCCAGCACCAGCGAGCGGGTGAGGCGGGAGACGTAGGGCAGGTAGGCGATCGCGAGGGCGGTGACCGGCGCGAGCAGGCCCTCCCCGTAGACCGAGACGATCAGGATGGCGAGCAGCATGCCGGGGAAGGCGAAGACCAGCTCGGTGCTGCGGGACAGCACCGAGTCGAGCCAGCCGCCCCGCCAGCCGGCGGCCAGGCCGACCACGATTCCGGCGACGGTCGAGAACACGACCACGCCGAGCGGGCCGAGCAGTGAGGTCCGGGCGCCGAGCAGCAGCCGCGAGAGGGTGTCGCGGCCGGCGGCGTCGACGCCGAGCAGGTGGTCGGCGGAGGGCCCGGCGAGGGCACCGGACAGGTCGACCTCGTTCGGGTCGTACGGCGACAGCCAGGACGCGAGCAGGGCCGCCGCCACCACCAGCACGACGAAGCCGAGGCAGAACAGGTAGAGCGGGGCGCGGGCGGCCTTGACGCGGGCGAGGCCGGGCCGGCGGGTGAGCACGACACTCATGCGTCGGACCTCCTCGAACCGAGGGTGACCCGGGGATCGACCAGCGGGTGGAGCAGGTCGACGACCAGGTTCACGACCATGAACAGGGCGACGATGATCAGGGAGATGGCCTGGACGGTCGGGAAGTCCTTGGTGCTGGTGGACAGTTCGAGGAGCTGGCCGATGCCGCCGATGCTGAACGCGGACTCCACCAGGATGGTGCAGACCAGCAGGGTGGAGACGATCAGGCCGCCGGTGGTGAGCACGGTGCCCAGCGAGTTGCGGAACACGTGCCGGCGGATCACCTCGCGCTCCGGCACGCCGCGGCTGCGGGCGACGGTGACGTGCTCGCCCTCCAGCGCGTCCAGCATCGCCGAGCGGGTGACCCGGGCGAGCATGCCGATCAGGTAGAGGGCCAGGGCGACGGCGGGCAGCGTGAGGTGCCAGAGCATGTCGCCGAGGCCGTCGCCCGCACCGCTGGTCGGGAACCAGCCCAGCTTCACCGCGAACAGGCCCTGCAGCAGGACGGCCGCGACGAAGGACGGCGTGCCCACCGCGAGGGTGGTGGTGACCAGGATCGTGGCGTCGGTCCGGCCGCCGCGGACGGCGCCGATCCAGCCGAGCGCCAGGCCGATGAGCAGGACCACCACCAGCGCCATGGCCACCAGCAGCAGGGTCGCGGGCAGCCGGTCGGCGAGCAGCGCGGAGACGTCGGTGCGGTAGGTGATGGAGCGTCCGAAGTCGCCCTGCACGATCTGCCCGAGCCAGCGCAGGTAGCGGACCAGGAAGGGGTCGTCGAGGTGGTACTGGGCGTTGAGCGCCTGCAGGGCGGCCGGCGAGGCCGACCGACCCGACAGGAGGAAACTCGCCGGACTGCCCGGCGCCAGGTACATCGCTCCGAAGACCACGAACGAGGCGCCGAGCAGGGTGACGGCCATCTCGACCAGCCGCCGGACGGCGAATCTCAGGAAGTTCACCGTGCGGCCCCCACGTCGGCCGCCCACGGGTAGTACATGTACGAGATGGTGGTCGGGGCGCCGGTGATCCGCTTGTTCATGAAGACGGTGGTCGGCCACTCGGCGACCGGGATCCACAGCAGCTGCTCGGAGGCCGTCTGCTGGAGCTTGGCCTCGATGGCGGCGCGCTTGGCCGGGTCGTACTCCGCGGAGGCCTGGTCGACGAGGTCGTCGTAGGCCTTGTCGCTGAACCCGGAGTAGTTCTGGTAGGCGCCGGTCTTGAAGTTGGTGAGCAGGTCGAGCGGGTCGGTGACGGACTCGTAGTACGTCTCCGGGAACATGTCCAGGCCCTCGCGCGCCTTGGGGTCGGTGAACAGCGAGGTGAAGGCGTTCGGCGCGATCGTCTTCAGCTGGACGTCGAGGCCGATCTTCGCGCCCGCGGCCTGGACGGCGGTGGCGAGCAGCGAGACGTCCTGGCCGATGCTGCTGGTCGCGACGGTCAGCGTCCTGCCCTTGGCGCCGGCCTCCTGGACGAGCGCCTTGGCCTTGTCGATGTCCTGCGCGGTGGGCGTGAGGTTCTCGAAGGCGCTCCGGCGCACGTCCTCCGGGGCGCCGGCCCAGGCCGCCCGGGTGGTGAGGGAGCCGGTGACGGTGCCCGCGCCGGCCAGGCCGGTCCGGACGAATCCGGAGCGGTCGAGGGCGAGGGAGAGCGCCCGGCGCACCCGGACGTCGCCGAGCGGGCCGGCCATGCTGGTGACGTTGAGGTTGACGGTGCTCAGGCCCTCGCCGAAGTAGAGCGTCCCCGCGCCGCTCTTCTTGAGCCGGTCGTAGCTCTCGGTGGGGATCAGGTAGCCGCCGTCGACGTCGCCGGTGAGCATCGCGTTGGTGCGGGCCGACGGGTCGGTGAGGAAGCTGAACACGGCCTTCTTGGACTTGGCCTTGGTGCCCCAGTAGTCGTCGAAGCGCTGCAGCTCGATCGACTGGCCCTTGTTCCAGGTGCCGAGCTTGAACGGGCCGGTGCAGTCCAGGCCGCCCGCGGTGCCGTAGTCCTTGCCCGCGGCCTCGATCCCGGCCTTGGACGCGACCACGCCGGCGGCCGTCGCCATGTACTGCGGGAACTGGGAGTCGGGCTGCTTGAGCTTGACGGTGACCTGCAGCGGCCCGGTCTTGGTGAGGGAGTCCACGTTCTGGAACACCGAGGCCCAGGCCGCCGCGTTGTCCGGGTTGATCTGCCGGCCGAGGCTGTACACGACGTCGTCGGCGGTCATCACCGTGCCGTCGTGGAAGTGCACCCCGGCGCGCAGGTCGTAGACCCAGGTGGTGGGGTCGGGGTTGGACGCCTTCTCCGCCAGGCCGGGGGCCGTGGTGAGCTGGGGCGTCCAGCGCATCAGGCTCTCGCAGACGTTGGAGAGGATGGTGTTCTGCGGGTAGTCGAAGGCCTGGAGGTAGTCGAGCGTGGGCGGCTCGGCGTAGGTGGCCCAGGTGAAGGACTCGAGTTCGCCCTTCGCCTCCGGGGCCGCGGTGGAGAGCTGGACGGCGGACTGGTCGGAGCCGCCGCGCGGCGGGCCCGAGCAGGCCGCGACCAGGGCGAGGGAGGACAGGGCGACCGTGGCGACGGTGCGGCGCCGGCGGGCGGCCGGGCGTCTCACGGGCGCGCCGGCCGGGCTCGCGGGTACGGGTGTCATGAGGGTGGTGTTCCGTTCCGTGCGGGGGGCGGGTGTCAGGCCCGGGCGGCCGGGATCTGCTGGGTGATGCAGTGGACGCCCCCACCGCCGTAGGCGATCACCCGCGCGCGCACGCCGACGACCTTGCGGTCGGGGTACGCGGCCGCGAGCACCGCCAGGGCGCCGTCGTCCTCGGGGTGGCCGGCGACCGGCACGACCACACCGCCGTTGGCCAGGTAGAAGTTCAGGTAGCCGACCTCGACGCGCTGGCCGTCGACCTCGACGAACGCGGCCTGCGGCACGTCGACGATCTCGAAGGGCCGGCCCTGGGCGTCGGTGGAGTGCTCCAGCACGGCGCGGTTGGCCCGCATCCGCGCGTGGTCCGGGTGCGCCGGGTCGGCCGGGAGCTGCACGATCACCTTGCCGGGGGCGACGAAGGCGCACACCCCGTCGACGTGGCCGTCGGTCTCGGTGTCCAGCAGGCCGCCGTACGGCAGCCAGACCACCTTGGTGACGCCGAGGCGGGCCTTCAGCTCGGCCTCGATCTCCTCCCGGCTCATGTCCGGGTTGCGGTTGGGGTGGATCAGGCACTGCTCGGTGGTGATCAGCGTGCCCTCGCCGTCGACGGTGATCGCACCGCCCTCGAGGATCATCTCCGAGCGGATCGCCGGGACGCCGAGGTGGTCCAGCAGCAGGGCGCTGATCCGGTCGTCGGCGTCCCACGGGTGGTGCTTGCGGCCCCAGGCGTTGAAGCGGAAGTCCACGCCGGCCCGGCGGCCCTCCGGGTCCAGGACGAAGATCGGCGCGGAGTCGCGGAACCACGAGTCGTCCATCGGCAGTTCCACCACGGTGACGCCCCCGCCGCACAGCGAGCGCGCCTCGTCGCCGTGGCCGGGCGGCGCCGCCATGGTGACCGGCTCGAACTCGGCGATGGCGCGGGCGACGGCCGCGTACTCCTGCTTCACCTCGTCGAGGGTGCCGCCCCAGAGGTCCTGCCGGACGGGCCAGGCCATCAGGCAGCCCTCGTGCTCGGTCCACTCGGCGGGCATTCGGAACGTCATGGGGAACCTCTTCTGGTCGGTCGGGCACTGGTGCGGTCGGGCGTGCGGCCGGGCGGTCGGGCGGACGGGGGCGGCCCGCGCGGCCCGGGCCCCGGCGGCCCGCCTCCGTGGGGGGTGGGGCGAGCCGCCGGGGTGGTCAGCGGGCCGGCGGTACCGCGGGCTGGGACTGGGTGGCGCAGTGGATGCCGCCGCCGCCGGACGCGATGGTGTCGATGTTGACCTGGACGACGTCGCGGTCGGGGAACTCGGCCTGCAGCACGGCGTAGGCCGTGCCGTCGGCGGCGGTGTCGCCGAACTGCGGGACGAACACGGCCCCGTTGGCGACGTAGAAGTTGGTGTAGCTGGACAGGAAGTCCTTGCCGCGCCCGCGGATCAGGGCGCGGTCCGGCCCGGGGAGCTCGACGACGGTCAGGGCGCGGCCCTGGGCGTCGGTGGCGCCGCGCAGCGCCTGGCGGGCCTGCTCGTAGACGTCGATCCAGACCTGGGAGGTGCCCGGGCCGGGCTTGTCGAGGACGACCCGGCCGGGCGAGGTGAAGCGGGCCAGGCAGTCGATGTGGTCGTCGGTGATGTCCTGGCCGGCCAGACCGGCGAGCCAGATGACCTTGTCCATCCCGAGCGAGCTCTTCAGGGCCTGTTCGACCTGGGCCTGGGACATGCCGGGGTTGCGGTTGGGGTTCACCAGCGAGCTGACGGTGGCCAGCAGGGTGCCCTGGCCGTCGGTCTCCAGGGCACCGCCCTCGCCGACGAAGGGGGCCTGGACGCGGTCGACGCCGTACTGGCCGAGCAGGCTCGCCGCCACGGCGGCGTCCTCGGCGAAGGGCTGGTAGTACGGGGTGCCGGCTTTGCCCCAGCCGTTGAAGTTGGTGTCCAGCCCGGCGATCGCGCCCGGGGCGACGAGGAAGGTCGGGCCGAAGTCGCGGATCCACAGGTCGTCGTTGGGGATCTCGACGACGGTGATGCGGTAGTACGCGCCGCCGCCGCACCGGTACCGCGCGTCGGCGGCCTGGCCGGGGCGGGCGACCACGACGACCGGCTCGTAGCGGGAGATCTCGTAGGCGACCCGGGCGATGTCGTCGCGCACCGCGGAGAGCTGGCGGCCCCAGATCGACGACAGGGCCGGCCAGGCCATGAACGTGCGGTCGTGGCGGTCGCTCTCGGCCGGCATCCGCAGCCTGAGCGTCCCGGGCCCGGCCGCGGGCGCGGCGCCGGGGGCGGCGGCCGGGCCCGGCGGGTCGGCCGGCGAGGCGGTGGCGGCCCGGGCCACGGCCGGGGCGACCGTGCCGAGGGCGAGCAGCGGCAGCGCGGTCGCGCCGATGCGGAGCAGGCTGCGGCGGGAGGGTGTGGGGGTGTGCAAGGAGCGCTCCCTGGAGGTGGTGGGAGGTGGGGGTTGCCCCGCATCCTTCACCGCACTGAAAATTCAGTCAACCCTTTGGGCCACAGAAACCCGGTATCCCCTCCCATCACCCCGGAATCGATCACCCCGCGACACCGCCCCGGAGGGCCTCCCCACCGCCACCACCTGGCGACTCTTCGCACACGTCGTCGGCGATCAATCCTGAAATTACCATCAGGAGACCTCGGCAAACCGACCCCGAGCCGGGTAGAGTGTGCGCCCATGTCGGACCGTCGGACAGGGATACTCAAAGCCGCCACCCGGGTGATCGCCCGCCGTGGCGTACGCGGGCTGCGCATGGGCGAGCTGGCGACCGAGGCCGGGGTGTCCACCTCGCTGATCTACTACCACTTCACCGACCGGGCGGGCATCCTGCGCGAGACGCTGGAGTTCATCAGCGACCGCGCCGACCACTACACCGCTGAGCCGGACCCCTCCGAGCAGGGCTCGACCCCGCGCGCCGGCCTGGAACGGGTCCTGCTCCTGGAACTCCAGGACACCGCCGAGGTCAGGGAGAACAGCACCGCCTGGGGCGAACTGCGGGCCACCGCCGTCTTCGAGACGGAGCTGCGGGACGACCTGGCGAGGACCACCCACACCTGGGTCCACGACATCGCCGAACTCCTCGCCCGCGCCAACCCCACCGGCACCGCCCCCGCCCACGCGGCCGCCGCGGAACGGCTCACGGCCCTCATCGAGGGCCTCAGCGTGCGCTGGCTCAGCGGCTCGCTGCCCCTCGACCACGCCCGGCTGCTCCTGCGCGACGCCATCGACGCGGAGCTGGCGCGCTGCTAGGGCGCGTCTCGTGGATCACTGCCGGAACCGTTCCGGAGGGGGCTGCGACGGGCCGGACTGACGCTACCTCTAAACTTCGCCGTGCCGTCTGTGCCGAACCGCGGTGTGGCCGCCCCCGGGCCCCGTCCCGGCCCGGCGTCCCGTCCCTGTCCGCCGAGAGAGGCAGCCCGCATGTCCGCTGACCGACCCCCCTTCGCCCTGCCGCCGGCCTTCCAGGAGCTGACCGCCGACGACCCGCGCGAGGTCGGCGGCTACCGGCTGTACGCCCGGCTCGGCGCCGGCGGCATGGGCCGGGTCTACCTCTCCTACACCCCGGGCGGGCGGCCGGTGGCGCTCAAGGTGGTGCGCCCCGAGCTGGCCGAGGACCCGGAGTTCCGGGCCCGGTTCGCCCAGGAGGTGGCCAGCGCCCGGCTCATCCACGGGCTGTTCACCGCGCAGGTCGTCGACGCCGGCGTGGAGGCCGCCACGCCCTGGCTGGCCACCACCTACGTGCCCGGCCCCTCGCTCCAGCAGGTCGTCCAGCGCTTCGGCCCCCTCCCGGAACGGACCGTCCTGCTGCTGATGGCCGGCATCGCCGAGGCCCTGCAGGCCATCCACGCCACCGGCGTGGTGCACCGCGACCTCAAGCCCGGCAACGTGCTGATCGCCTCCGACGGCCCCCGGGTGATCGACTTCGGGATCGCCCGCGCGGCCGACGCCGCCGCCCTCACCGGCACCGGACTGCGCATCGGCTCGCCCGCCTACATGGCCCCCGAGCAGGCCACCGGCCGGCCCGCCACCCCCGCCACCGACGTCTACGCCCTCGGCGCCCTGGCCGTCCACGTCGCCGGCGGCACCCCGCCCTTCGGCGACGGACCGGACCCGGCGACGCTCTACCGGGCCGTCCACGAGGACCCCGACCTCAGCCGGGTCCCCGCCGACCTGCACGAACTCCTCCGGCGCTGCCTCGCCAAGCAGCCCGAGGACCGCCCCAGCACCGCCGAGGTGATCGCCGCCGCCCAGGGCCACCCGGCCGTGGGCGGGCACCTGAGGTTCGGCGAGGACTGGCTGCCGCACCCGCTGGCCGGCCAGCTCACCCGGCACGCCGACCTGCCGCAGGTGCCCGCCGAGGCCCGCACCGCCGTGGTGGCCCGCCCCGAATGGGCCACGGCCGCGACGCAGCTCGCCCCCACCGCCCCGGACGGCGGCGCCACCCCGGTCCCGACGCCCACCGTGCTCGCCGCCGCCCCCGCAGCGGTCTCCTCCGCCGCCGGTGCCGCGGCGCCCGCGCCCGCACCGCACCGGGGCTCCCGCGGGAAGGACGACCGGAGCCGGGCCCTCGGCCGGACGGCCCTGACCGCCGCCGTCGCCCTGCTCGTCGGCGCCGCGGCCACGGTGTTCCTGCTCGACGACCCGGACCCGGTGGAGGCGGCGCCCGCCGAGAACCCGGTGGCCGACACCGCCACCCCGGGCGGCCGGGCGCCGGGCGCGGCGACGACCTCACCCACCGCGCCCGGCGCGCCCGCGACGCCCTCCCGCACGGCCTCCGCCCCGCCGACCGCCTCCCCCTCGGCGGTGCCCACCACGGACTTCGCCCCCGTCTACCGCGCGGTCGAACTCGCCTCGACGGACTCCGGCTACGAGTTCGACCTCTCCACCGGCACCGTGGTCCCGGCCGACAGCGCCACCTGGTACGTCAGCCGCAACGAGAGCGAGTTCCTCTACCCGGAGAACGCCGACTCCTTCATCGGCCGGGACGCCGGACTCACCGTGGCCGACTGCCTCAAGGGGCTCGGCAGCCATCCGTCCGCACGGCTGCCGTTCAGCGCGGTCGGGCCGCGCGGGGCCTTCTGCCTCCGCTCGGCCGACGGCCGGGACCTCGCCATCGTCCGGGTGCTGTCCACCGCGGGCGCGGACGGGCCGGTCCGGGTCTCCCTGGACCGCTACCGCCGCAACGGCTGAGCCCGCCACCGGCGAGGCGCGGTGGCCGAACCCGCGGTCGGCCGAACCGCCGTGGCCGAACCGCGGTGGCCGGGCCCGCGACGGCCGAGAGCCGCCGCCCGCCACCCGGGGGTGGCGGACGACGGCTCTCCCCGGGGCGCCGCCACCGCGCACGGCCGGCCCCCGGCAGGGGCACCGGTCAGGGCTGCCGCCGCGCCGGCTCGCCCGGACCGCCGGCCACCGTGCCGCCGGCCGGGGTGCCACCGGCTGCGGTGCCACCGGCCGCCGCACCGGCGACCGGGGCGGCAGCGGCCGGGGCAGCGCCGGCTGCCGCCGCATCGGCGGCGGGCTTCTCCTCCTCCCGCATCGCCGCCGTCTCGGCCTTCAGGATGCGCATCGACTTGCCCAGTCCGCGGGCCATGTCGGGCAGCTTGCGGGAGCCGAAGAGCAGCACCACGACCGCCACCAGCACCAGGAGGTGCCAGGGCTCCAGAGCATTGCGAAGCACGGCTGCCTCACCCGGCCTTTCGTCGTCCGCGACCGGGCCGCCCGCTCGGCGGCCGGTCGTCTCGGGGTGGTTGGGGTGACGCCCACCGTAAGCTTGACTGATTTTTCAGTCAATGCGACAGTTCAGTCCGGTGCCGCCGACCACCCGTGTCCGGCACCGCCGGGCGCCGCCCGGGCCACCACCCCGGCCCGCGCACCGCACCGCACCCGAACCACCCCCCAGCCCCACCGGAGGACAGCGTGCCCCTCTCCCCGCTCGCCCGCCGCACGGTGCTGCGCTCCCTCGCCGGAGCCGGCGTGCTCGCCCTCGGCGCGACCGCCTGCGCAGCCCTCGACGATCCGGCCGATCCGGCCGCGCTGTCCTCCGGCACCGCCGACCGGCCCGCCGACACCCCGTCGGCCGAACCCCCGGCACCCGCCCCGGCGCGCGGGCGCCGGCTCGGCGGCGAGTGGGAGAAGCACGAACGGACGTTCATGGCCTGGCCCGCCTCCGGGAACGTCTGGGGCGACCAGCTCGCGTCCGTCCGCAAGGACATCGCCGAGGTGGCCCGGGCCGTCGCCGAACGCGAACCGCTGATCCTGCTCGTCCGCCCCGGGCAGGAGGCCTCGGCCCGCAACGCCTGCGGAACCGGCGTCGAACTGCACGCCACCCCGGTCGACGACCTGTGGGCCCGGGACACCGTGCCGGTCTTCGTGGAGGAGGACGGCAAGGTCAAGGGCGTCGACTTCAACTTCAGCGGCTGGGGCGGCAAGCAGGAGCACACCAACGACGGCCGCCTCGCCCGGGCGGTGCTCGACGCCTACGGGATCGAGCGCGTCGAGACCAGGCTGGTCGCCGAGGGCGGCTCCTTCGAGACCGACGGCCTGGGCACCCTGATGGTCACCGAGAGCTCCGTCGTCAACGACAACCGCAACCCCGGCATGAGCCGCGACCAGGTCGAGGCCGAACTCAAGCGGGTCCTCGGCGTCACCAAGGTGATCTGGCTCGCCGGCGTCAAGGGCAAGGACATCACCGACGCCCACGTCGACTGCCTGGCCCGCTTCGCCGCACCCGGCGTCGTCTTCCTCGACCGGGCCTTCCCCGGCACCCCCGCCGACGTCTGGTCCCGCTCCGCCGACCAGGCCAGGTCCGTCCTGGCCGAGGCGACCGACGCCACCGGCAAGAGGCTGAAGGTCATCGAGATCGGCCAGCCCGACCCGGACAAGATCACCGGCCGCGGCGACGCCTTCGTCTCCTCGTACATGAACTTCTACATCGGCAACAAGGGCGTCTACCTGCCCCTCTTCGGCGACCCCCGGGCCGACGACCACGCCCAGGAGGTCTTCCGCGACCACTTCCCCGGCCGCGAGATCGTGCCGCTCCAGATCGACGCCATCGCCTCGGGCGGCGGCGGCATCCACTGCTCCACCCACGACCAGCCCGCCGGCTGACGGGGCACCGCTGCGGGGTGGGGCGCCGGCCCATGCCACCGCAACACCCCGCCTGGCAAGGGGAACGGCGGTTTCCGTCGCTCCCGGGGCCGAATCCGCCGACTCTCCGCCGCGCACACCCGGGTGCCGCCTAGAGTCCGGAGCCGGTCGCCCTCCACGGGTGGAGGGCCGACGCGTCGGCCGCCCTACCGGCCGGCGCGATGGGGGGGGTCGCGATGGAACAGGACGTCGTCCGGGAGTCCGCACGGGCGGGGCGGGTGGTGCTCTGGGAGGAGTCGGCACGGGACGGCGCGCAGGCCAAGACCCTGATGTCGCCGGCGTTCCGGGTGCGGCTGGCCCGCGAGCAGGGGCGGATCTTCGGCGCCGACGGCCCGCGGCACGTGGTGTTCGCGGCCGGCTTCCCCGCGGTGTGCGCCGAGGAGTTCGAGGCGGTGCGGCGGGTGGCCGTCGAGGCCGAGGGCGCGGTCAGCGTCGCCGCGGTGTGCCGCGGCCGGGCGGCCGACGTGCGGCAGGCGGTCGCCTCGGTCCGGGGCACCGCCCGTGCCCGGATCATGGTGGTGGTGCCCGCCTCCGAGGCGATGGCCCGCACCATGACCCACCGACCGGCCCGCACGGCCCTGGAGTCGGCGGCGGCCCTGGTCGGGGACGCCCGCGCCCTGGACGAGCGGGTCGCCGTCGACGTCTGCCTGGCGGACGCCTCCCGCGCCGACCACGGCCTGATGGCCGCCCACGCCGCCGCACTGACCGCCGCCGGGGCCGGCACCATCGTGCTGGCGGACACCGTGGGCGTCCAACTCCCCTTCGAGGCGGCCGCGTTGTTCACCCGCGTGCAGGCCGCGGCCGGCCCGGAGGTGGTCCTGGCCTCCCACCTGCACAACGACCTCGGCCTCGGCCTCGCCAACACCCTGGAGGCACTCCGGTCCGGTGTCCGGGTGGTGTCCTCCTCCTGGCTCGGCCTCGCCGAGCGCAGCGGCATGGCCGCCACCGAGCAGCTGCTGTTCCTGCTGGGCCACGATCCGGCGCGGGCCGCCGACCTGCTGGCCACCGGGGCTCCCGCCTGGTGGACCGCCCCCGACCTCACCGCACTGCCGCGGATCGCCCGGCTGGTCGCCGACGAGACCGGCGTCCCGCTGACGGTGACCACCCCCGTGGTGGGCAGCGGGGTCGGCACGATCTCCACCGGTACGCCCTTCGTCCACCCCGAGCTGTTCCAGCCGTTCGACCCCGAGCGGCTGCTCGGGATCGCCCCGCGGGTGGTGCTCACCCACCTGGCCAGCACCCGGGTCGTCCGGGCGGTCGCCGCCCGGCTCGGCCACGAGCTCGACCCGGACCAGGCCGCGGCCGCGACGGCGTGGACGAAGCGGCAGGCCTACCGCACCGGCCGGGCGGTCGTCGAGGACACGACGTTCGCCGCCTACCTCGACGGCCTGCGCGCCACCGGCACCGTCCACGCCTCCGAGGCCCCCGACGACGCCCGCACCTCCCCGGCCGGGGCCTCCGCATGACCGCCGGCCGGACGGCCACGGACCCGGGGCCCGCGGACCGGGGCAGCGTCGACGCCGACGCCGCGGACGCGGCCCTGCGACGCGGCACGGCCGTCGTGCTGCCGAACCCGGCCCCGCTGACCTACGTCGTCGCCGGCACCGACCCGGAGGCCGTCAACGAGGCCAAGGACCGCCCGGCCGGCCAGGCCGTCGCCCTCTGGGCCCACCACCCCGACACGCTCGCCGCGTTGGGCGCCGCCCTCGACCTCGGCGCCGGCCTCGCCGCCGCGGCGCACCGGCTGCTCACCGAGGAGCGCGTGACCCTGCTGGCCCCGCTGCGCCCCGGCGCCCGCCCGCCCGGCTGGCTCTCCCCGGCCACCCGCGACGGCTGGACCATGCTCTTCGGTGCGCGCTGGGCCCCGCTGCTGCCGCTGCTCGCCGGCCACCCGGTGCTGTACGTGAGCAGCGCCAACCGCACCGGGCGCCCGCCCGCGGCGACGGCCGCCGACGCCGTCGCGATGTTCCCGCCCGCCGTCCCCGTCCTCGGCGCCGCCTCGCTCACCGACCCCGGCGACGGCTCCGGCCCCGCCTCCGGGCACGGCTCCGGGCAGCCACCCCGGGCGGCCACCACCACCCTCCGGCTCCACCCGGACGGCCGCGTCGACCTGCACCGCCACGGCGCCCAGGACCGCCGCCACCCGACCCCGGCCGACTACCTCGACCACGTCCGCGCCCACTACCCGGGCCTGCGCCCGTCCGGCTGCCCCTAGGACCTGGCCCCGCCGAGGAGTTCGGCCACCAGCCGCCGCGCGTACGCCGCGTCGAGCCCGGTCGGCCGGAACAGGATGCGGTACATCATCGGGGCGACGACGCGGTCCATGGCGGTCTCCACGTCGGGGACGTCCTCACCGCGGGCGCCCGCCCGGGCGAGGACGACGCCGATGTGCTCGGCCGCGTAGGCCGAGCACTGACCGGCGTTGCTGCCGTCCGGGTCGCCGAGCAGGGCGTCGCGGATGTAGGCGCGGCCGGAGGGGGACGACATCTCGTCGAGGAACTGTTCGGCCCAGGCGGTGAGATCGGTGCGCAGGTCGCCGTGGTCGTCCGGCGCCGTGTCGGGCCGCAGCCGTTCCACCGCGACGTCCGACAGCAGCTCCTGCAGGTCGCCCCAGCGGCGGTAGATCGTCGACGGGGTGACTCCGGCGCGCTGGGCGACCAGCGGCACGGTCAGGGCGTCCCGGTCCACCTCCGCGAGGAGGTCGCGCACGGCCTCGTGCACCGCCGCCTGGACCCGGGCGCTGCGCCCGCCCGGGCGCACCATCTGCCGAGGACTCATGCCACCAGCTTAAAGCACATTCCTTGCGTTTAGCTGGCACTCGGGCCACCCCCCTGGCCGCACCGGACCGCCCTCGCCGCGGCCTCGACGCGGCCTCACCACGCCCTCGCCGCGGCCTCGACGCGCGCTGGGACCGCAAAAGCTAAGGGATTGCGTTAACCGCCCACCCGCCCCTACGGTGTCCTTAACGCAAACAAGTCGCTTTAGCGGGAAGGAGCCCCCATGCCCAGCGCGACGCCCCACGCCCCCGCACTCCCCTCCCTCCGGGCCGGCTGCCCCCGCCGCCCCGACCACACCCGCCCCGGCCACACCCGCCCCGGCCGGCGTGCGGCGTCCTTCGCCCTCGACGCCTCGGCACTGGCCACCCTGCTGGCCGCCTCCAGCGCCCCGACCCCGCTCTACCCCCTCTACCAGGAGCAGTGGGGCCTCTCCCCGCTCGCCGTCACCGCGGTCTTCAGCGCCTACGCACTGGCCCTGCTGGCAGCACTGCTCACCACCGGAGCGCTCTCCGACCACCTCGGACGGCGCCCCGTCCTGGCAGCCGCCCTGGTCGTCGAGGCCGCCGCCATGCTGCTGCTGGCCTCCGCGAACGGCGCGGGCACCCTGCTCGCCGCCCGGGTCCTCCAGGGGCTGGCCACCGGCACGGCCACCGGCGCCGCGGGGGCGGCCCTCCTCGACCTGGAACACCCCCGGCACCCGGGCCGCTCCGCGCTGACCAACAGCATCGCCCCGGTCGCCGGCATGGCCGCCGGCGTCCTCGCCGCCACCCTGCTCGTCCGGTTCGCGCCCGCCCCCACCGTCACCGTCTACGCCCTGCTCGCGGCCGTGTTCACCGCCCAGGCCGTCGCGGTCGCCTTCACCACCGAGACGGCGCGCCGCCGCCCGGGCGCCCTGCGCTCCCTGAGCCCACGGCTCGCCCTCCCGCCCACCGCCCGCCGCACGCTGCTGGCCGTCGGCACCGGAGTCGTCGCGGTGTGGGCCCTGGGAGGCTTCTACTCCTCGCTCGGCCCGGCGCTCGTCCGGCTGGTCGCCCCCGACGCCCCGCAGTCGGCCCGCGGCCTGGTCTTCTTCACCGTCAGTGCCACCGCGGCGCTCACCGTGTGGGCGCTGCGCCGCAGTTCGCCCCTCACCGCCACGGTCGGCGGCTGCCTGGCCGTCCCGCCCGCCACCGCCCTGACCCTGCTCGGGATGCACGGCGCCGGGCTCCCCGCCGTCCACGCCGGCGCGGCCCTCGCCGGCACGGCCTTCGGCGCCGTCTCCCAGGGGGCGCTGCGCCTCCTCCTCGGCTCCCTCGACGTGCCGGACCGCGCCGCGACCCTGGCCGCCTACTACGTCCTCAGCTACCTCGCCATGAGCCTGCCCGCCATCGCCGCGGGCGCCGCCACCCGGTCGTACGGGCTCGGGGCCACCGCGCACGCCTACGGCATCGCCGCCGCCCTGCTCGCCCTCGCCGCCCTTGGCGCACTCGCCGTGTCCCGGCGCCGGGCCGCCCCGGCCCACCCCGCCGCCGCACCGGCCCCCGACCGCCTCCGCTGAAGCGACCCGAACCAGCCGAACCGAACCCCGACCGACCGAACCGCCCGAGCAACCGAAGGACCGACGAACCATGCCGACCACGCCCGCCACCACCACCGCCCCCACCTGGACCGTCGGCGACCTCACCGTCCACCGCGTCGACGAGATCCCCCTGCCGCCCGCCACCGGACAGTGGCTGCTGCCCGACGCCACCCCCGAGCTGGTGACCGCCCAGGACTGGCTGCACCCCCACTTCGCCGGCGCCGACGGCACCCTGCACATCGACAGCCACACCTTCGCCTTCGTCGTCGACGGGCTGCGCGTCCTCGTCGACACCGGCATCGGCAACGGCAAGGAGCGCGCCAACCCGGCCTGGCACGACCTGCGGACCGACTTCCTCGAGCGCCTCACCGCCGCCGGCTTCGCCCCCGACACCGTCGACCTGGTGATCCTCACCCACCTGCACGCCGACCACGTCGGCTGGAACACCCGCCTGGTCGACGGCCAGTGGGTCCCCACCTTCCCCAACGCCCGCTACGTCACCAGCCGCACCGAACGCGAGTTCTGGGCCGCCCACCCCATGGAGGAGGCCCGCCGGCAGATGTTCGAGGACTCCGTGCTCCCGGTCGAGCGGGCCGGACTGCTCGACCCGGTCGACGTCGCCGAGGGCGGCACCGAGGTCCTCCCCGGCCTGCGCCTGCTCCCCACGCCGGGCCACACCCCGGGCCACGTCGCGGTCGAACTGACCAGCCGCGGCGCGACGGCGCTGATCACAGGGGACTGCGTCCACCACCCCGTCCAGTTCGCCCACCCCGCCGTCGGCGCCTGCGTCGACATCGACCCCCGGCAGTCTGAGGCCACCCGCCGCGCCCTCCTGGCCTCCCTCGCCGGCACCGACGCCCTCGTCCTCGGCACCCACTTCGCCCCGCCGACCGCCGGCCACGTCGTCCCCCACGCCGACGGCTACCGCCTCGACGCGGTCCCCGCCCGCACGGCCTGACCTCCGGTCACGAGGGCGACGGCCCACCCGGCGCCCCGTCGCCCGGCCCATCGGCCGGCCCGTCACCCCACGCATCGTCCGCCCCGTCGCCCGGCCCATCGGCCGGCCCGTCACCGTCCGGAGCACCGTCCGTCCCGGCACCCCGCGCCCAGGAGCGGTAGGCGGCCACCGCCGTCGGCAGCGTGGGGAAGATCCGGTCGGCGCCGACGGACGCGCTCAGCCCGTACGCGTCGAGCTCGTCCCGCAGGTCCTGCTTCACCCGGGCCAGGGCGAACACCACCCCGCGGGAGGCCAGTTCGACCCGCAGGGCGTCCACCGAGTCCAGTCCGGTGATGTCCACCTCGACGTTCGCCTCGGTGTTGAGCACGAACCACCGCACCGGCCCCGGCTGTTCGGCCAGGGCCGCCAGCGCGCGGCGCCGGAAGTCCTCCGCGTTGGCGAAGAACAGCGGGGAGTCGTAGCGGTACACCACCAGCCCGGGGAGGGTCCGCGCCGCGGGGTAGTCGTCGACGTCGTGCATCCCGGCCACGCCCGGCACCAGGCCGAGCACGGCGTCGTGCGGCCGGGCGACCCTGCTGAGCAGCTCGACCACCGACAGCCCCACCGCCACCAGCACGCCGTAGAGGATGTCCAGGGTCAGCACGCCCGCCGTGCAGCCGACGGCCAGCAGCAGTTCGCGGCGCCGGAAGGAGGCCAGCCTCCGGAACCCCGCGACGTCGATCATCCGGAGCGCGGCGAAGACCACCAGGGCGCCCAGCACGGCGTCCGGGGTGTCGTGCAGCAGCGGGCCGAGGAACAGCAGGACGGCGACCACCCCGACACCGGCCGTCAGCGCGTACAGCTGGCTCCGCGCTCCCGCCGACTGGGCCAGCGCGGTGCGGCTGGCGCTGCTGCTCACCGGGAAGCCCTGGAAGAAGCCGGCGCCGAGGTTGGCCGCGCCGAGGCCCAGCAGTTCCTGGTTGGCGTCCAGGCGCCGCTCCCCGTCGGGCCCGTCGAAGGCGCGCGCGGTCAGGATGAAGTCGGTGTAGCCGACCAGCAGGATGCCCAGCGCGGGCAGGGCGAGCCGGGACAGGTCGCCCAGGTCCGGCAGCCGGGGGGCGGGCAGCCCCGCCGGGATGCCGCCGATCACCGCGAGGCCGTGCTCCTCGAGCGAGAACGCCGCGGAGACCGCCGTGCCGAGCACGACCGCCAGCAGCGGGCCGGGCAGCCCGGGGCGGAGGCGGGCCACCAGGAGGAGGAAGAGCAGGGTGGCGGCGCTGAAGGCGACGGTCGGCAGGTTGGCCTCGGTGAGGTCGCCCAGGAACGACGCCAGCTGCGGGAAGAACCCCTCGCCGCGCACGTCGACGCCGGTCAGCTTGGACAGCTGGTCCACGATCATGATCAGCGCCACGCCCGTGAGGTAGCCGATCAGCACCGGTCGCGAGAGCAGGTCGGCGACGAAGCCGAGCCTGGCCAGCCACGCCAGCACGCACAGCACGCCGACCACCACGGCGAGACCCGCCGCCAGGACGGCGTAGCGGGCCGGGTCCCCGCCGGCCAGCGGCCCGACCACGGTGGCGGTCATCAGCGCCGTGGTCGACTCGGGCCCGACCGACAACAGCCGGGACGACCCGACCAACGCGTACAGCACGATCGCCGGCAGGATGGCCCACAGCCCGGTGACGGGCGGCAGGCCCGCGACGCTCGCGTACGCCATGACCTGCGGCACCAGGTAGGCGACCACCGTGACGCCGGCCAGCAGGTCGCCCCGCAGCCAGTCCCGCCGGTAGCGGCGGAGCACCGCGAGCCCCGGCAGGGCCGGCACCACCCGGCGCCACCCTCCGCCGGGACCGCCCGCAGCCATCGCTCTCCTTCCGTCACCAGGCCCCCGAGCACCACCCTGCGGTCCCGGACCGCCGCCGCTCACGGACCCACCACCACCGCTCACGGACCCGCCACCACCGCCCGCCCACCGGCCACCACCGCTCACGGACCGGGCTCGGCCCCCGCCCCGGCCCCGGCCCCGGCGGGAGCCCGTCGGCGGGCCGGCAGCTTGCCCAGCTCCCACAGCAGCAGGAGCGCGACCGCGGCCAACAGCGCCCACCCGAACTGCCGGACGTCGATGTCGGTGGTCCCGAGGATCCGGCGGAACGCGTCCATCTGGGTGACCAGCACCGCCAGCACGAACTCCGCCAGGGCCGCCAGGTTCATCTGCCGGCTGTCGAAGGTGGCGACCGTCAGCACCGAACCGCGCTCACTGCGGCACTCGTAGGCCGCGACGATCAGGCAGAGCGCGAAGGCGGTGAACGCGATCGAGTTGCCGACCGCGACGCTGCCGTAGTGCGCCTCGCCCAGCTTGATCAGCAGCAGCAGGGCGACGGTGACGGCCAGCCCGGCGAGACCGACGGTGACCACGACGGGCCCGGTCAGCACCGACTCGCCGCGCGGACGCGGGGTGCGCCGCATCAGTCCGGGGCTCTCCCGGTCGAAGCCCAGCGCGAAGCCGAACGGGGCGTTGACCACGAAGTGCACCCACAGCACCTGCGCCGGGGTGAACGGCTCGCCCGCCGCGATGTTCAGGACCGCCGCGCCGAGGAAGGTCAGCACGAACGTCACCAGCAGCACCAGGACGAACCGGATGTACTTGGTGAGGTTGTCATAGAGCTTCCGCCCCTCCCCCACCGCGTAGACGATGGTGGCGAAGTTGTCGTCGGCGAGGACCATGCGGCTCGCGTTCTTCGCCACGTCGGTGCCGCTGCCCATGGCGATGCCGATGTCGGCGGCCTTGATGGCGGGCGCGTCGTTGACGCCGTCGCCCGTCATCGCGACCACGTCGCCCTTCTTCTTGAGCGTGGCCGCGAGCAGCACCTTGTGCTCCGGCGCGACCCGGCCGACCACCCCGATGTCGTCGATCCGCGCCAGCCGCTCGTGCTCCGGCAGCGCGGCGAAGTCGGCGCCGAGCACGGCCTCGCCCTCGATGCCGAGCTGGCGGGCGATGGCCGCCCCGGTGGTGACGTCGTCACCCGTCACCATCCGGACCCGGATGTGGGCGGCCTGCGCGTCGGCGACCGCGGCCCGCGACTCCTCGCGCGGCGGGTCGACCATGCCCACCAGACTGGTCATCCGCAGGTCGACGACGAGCGCCAGCAGGTCGCCGTCCGGGTCGAAGTCCGCCGGGTCCAGGTCCCGGACGGCCCCGGCCATCACCCGCAGCCCCTCGCCGCCCATCCGCTCGGTCTGCGCCAGGGCGCGGGCGCCGAGGTCGCCGTCCCAGGGCACGACCCGGCCGTCCGCGAGGGCGGTGCCGGCCCGGGCCGTCACCGCGGGCGCAGCGCCCTTGACGAAGCACCGCACCACCGGGCGGCCGTCCGCGTCCTTCGCCTCGTTGAAGGTGGCCATCAGCTTGTAGCCGGGGTCGAACGGCAGGGTGGCGAGCCGGGGGAAGCGCTCCCGGCTGGCCTCGATGTCCAGCCCGGCCTTGTGCGCGAGGACGAGCAGGGCGCCCTCGGTTGGGTCCCCGACGACCTCGCCGCCCACCAGCTTGGCGTCGTTGGCGACCAGGTAGGGCAGGATGGCGTCCTCGATGCCCGCCGCGGACCCGGCGGCGTGGTGGACCCTCCCGTCGAGGCGGTAGCCCGTCCCGGAGACGGTGTAGCGGTCGGTGGGGCTGAGCACCTCGACGACCGTCATCTGGTTCATCGTCAGGGTGCCGGTCTTGTCGGAGTTGATCGCCGACGTGAAGCCGAGCGTCTCGACGGACGGCAGCTCCTTCACGATCGCGTGCCGCTTGGCCAGGTTGAGGCTGCCCACGGAGAGGATCACCTGGCTGACGGTGGGCAGCGCCTCCGGGATGGCCGCGATGGCCAGCGAGACCGCGCTGACGAAGAGCGCGTCCCAGGCCTGGTCGCGGCTGCGGCCGAGGGCGAACATCACGATCATGGTCAGGCCGGCCGCCGCCGCGATCCAGAGCGTCAGGGTGTTGAGCTCCCGGGTCAGCGGCGACTGCTCCTTCTCGGTGGCCGACAGCATCCCGGAGATCTTGCCCAGCTCGGTGTCCACGCCGGTCCCGGTGATGACGAGCAGTCCGCTGCCGTGCGTGACCGGGGTGTTCATGAACGCCGTGTTGGTCCGGTCGCCCGGGCCGAGCGGGCCCGCCGCCAGCGTGCCGGCGTCCTTCACCGCGGGGACGCTCTCACCGGTCAGCGCCGACTCGTCGATCTGCAGCGCGCTGGCCTCGACGATCCGCCCGTCCGCCGGGACCTCGTCGCCCGCCGAGACGAGCACCACGTCGCCCACGACCAGCCGTTCGGCCGGGACCTCCGCCTCCGTCCCGTCCCGCCGCACCCGCGCGGTCGCCCGCATCATCGACTTCAGCGCGTTCATCGCGCTCTCGGCCTTGCCCTCCTGCCGCAGCCCGACCACCGCGTTGAACAGGGTCAGCACGACCAGCAGGATCGCGGTGGCCCACTCCCCGATCGCCATCGACACCACCGCCGCCGCCACCAGGATGATCTGCATGTAGCTGCGGTACTGGTCGAGGAAGCGCAGCCAGCCCGGCCGCGCCTTCTCCTCCGGCAGGGCGTTCGGCCCGTGCGCGGCGAGCAGTTCGGCCGCCCGCGCCGCGGTGAGCCCGGTCGCCGGGTCCACCCCCAGCGCGGCGGCGACCTCCGCCGGCGGGCGCGCGTACCAGGGCGTCGGGGACGCCCCCGCACCCACCGGCGCTCCGGACGGGTCGGCCTGCTCCGCCATCTCCACTCCTCAGGGTCCGGGCGCCCGCGCGGGCGGACGCCCCCGGCGGTGTCAGCCCTTCCGGTGCTCCGCCGCGTACGGATCGCGCGCGGCACCCCGGGGAGCCTCCCGCTCCAGCTGCCGCCTGGCCGCCAGGAGCTCCTTCCTGGCCTGCGCGTCGACCGTGGGGTACTGCGGATCGATCCCGATCAGGGTGTGGGCGAGCACGGCCGCCGCACAGATCCGCGCGAACCACTTGCGGTCCGCCGGCACGACGTACCACGGCGCCCACGGCGTGCTCGTGGCCGACAGCATGTCGGAGAACGCCTCCTGGTAGTCGTCCCACCGCTCGCGCTCGCGGATGTCGGCCGCGGAGAACTTCCAGTTCTTCTCCGGGAGGTCGATCCGCTTCAGGAAGCGGGTGCGCTGCTCCTCCTCGGACAGGTTCAGGAAGACCTTCACCACCCTGATCCCGTTGTCGGTCAGGTAGCGCTCCCAGTCGTTGATCTCCCGGTAGCGGCGGTGCCAGACCTTCCGGCCCTTCGCCTCCTCCGGGAGCTTCTGCCGGTCGAGGTTCTCCGGATGGACCCGCACCACGAGGACCTCCTCGTAGTGCGACCGGTTGAAGATCCCGATCTCCCCGCGCGAGGGCAGCCGCCGCGCGTACCGCCACAGGTAGTCGTGGTCGAGCTCCTCCGCGGACGGCACCTTGAAGCTGCTCACCCGGACGCCCTGCGGGTTCACCCCGCTCATCACGTGCCGGATCGTCCCGTCCTTCCCGCCGGCGTCGATCGCCTGCAGGCAGAACAGCACCCCGTAGGTGTCCTGGGCCGCCAGCCGCGCCTGGTACTCCGACAGCAGCGACACCCCGGTGCGCAGCAGCTCCGCGCCGTCGCGCTTCTTCAGGCCCGCCTTGAACCGGGGGTCGAAGTCCTCCGCGAGGTCCACCCGCGACCCGGGCTCCACCCGCAGCGGCTCGACGAACTTCGCGATGCGTTTGGCCGTCCGACCGTCCGACATCACCGGCACCGTCCTCTCCGCTCCACCGCTCCGGCACGCCAGCACGCCAGCACCTGCCACGCTGTGCTCCCCCGGCCCGCCCGTCAATCCGGAGCCGCCCGTCCGGGGCGCGGCCGTCCCCCGTCCGGGCCCCGCGCGTGGCGGCCCCCGGGCCCGGCCCCGACGATGGGCCTGTCCTCCCCTCCCCCTCCCTCTCCCCTCCCTGCCCTCTCCCCTCCCTCTCCCCCACCGATCGGAGACCACCATGGCGACACTGACGGTCTGGCGGTTCCCCACCGCCACCGGAGCCGACGAAGCCCTCAACACCCTGAAGGACCTGCAGCGCCAGGAGCTCATCAAGGTCCAGGACGGAGCCGTGGTCAGCTGGCCCGTCGGAGCCCGCAAGCCCCGCACCCGCCACCTGAGCGACATGACCGGCATGGGCGCCGTGGGCGGCGCCTTCTGGGGCTTCCTCCTGGGAATGATCTTCTTCGTCCCCCTCCTCGGCGCGGCCGTCGGCGCCGCCGGCGGAGCCCTCGGCGGCCACCTCGCCCACCTCGGCATCGACGAGGACTTCATCAAGAAGCTCCGCGACGAGGTGACCCCCGGCAGCTCCGCCCTCTTCGCCCTCACCTCCGACGCCGTCCTCGACCGCGTCCACTCCGCCTTCGCCGGCCAGCACGCCGTCCTCCTGCAGACCAACCTCTCCGCCGAGCAGGAGGCCCGCCTCCGCGAGGCCTTCACCGAGGGCGAATAGCCCCCGCACCCCCCGCCCCCGCCCTCACCGCGGGGGCGGTGCCGGCTCCCAGGCGTGCCCGTCGGCCGGGTGGACGTACAGCGGCCGGCCCTTCACCGGGCTGGTGCGGAACGGGGTGCCCTGGCCGAGGTCCACGGGCACCATCCCCTTCCGGTTGGCACTGGCCCACTCCAGCTCCAGGTACCAGCTGACGTCGTGGACGGTGGTCTCGGCGGTGACCTCGATGACCACCGGGTCGCTCTCCGTCACCCTGACCGGCAGCCCGCCGCTGCCCTTGGCCACGACCGGCACGGGGCGCGCCGCGTCCAGATCGACGGCGTAGGAGTTGGCGCCCACTCCACTGGGACAGCCCTCGCCCATGGAGTAGGCGTTCCAGGCGAGGGGCGCAGCGACACGGGTGACCCGGACGTTGAGGCCCGTCAGCAGTACGGTGTCCAGGCTCGTGCCCTGGATGGTGAGCTTGACCGACTGGGAGCGGCCCGGCACCGCGCCGACCCGGGAGACCCAGCCCGGCACGTCGGCAACCGCGGGCGGCCGCGGGACCTCGGACGGCGGGCGGTCGACCACGTACTGGTCGCACCCGGTGTTCCAGCCGGACGGGTGGACGGCGACGGTGATCGGGGCGCTGGTGCTCGGGTCCGTCCCCCCGGTCGAGCCTGACGGTCCCGCCCCGGCCCCCGCCCTGGCGACGGACAACGGCGGCGCGGTGGACGCTGCCACCGACGGGGGCCCCGCGAGCGGCCTCACGTCGGCGGCGCGAGCGGGGTCGGTGCTGCCGTCCGGACGGCTCCGCAGACCGATGGCGACGGCCCCCACGGCGAGCAGCACCGCGATGACCGTCACCACAGCGAGGACGCCCCGCCGGCGGGCGCGCCGCCGGGCCGGCGGCACCGCGGGGGCCGCGGGCTCCGGGGCCGCTGCCGGCTCCGGCTCCGGCTCCGGCTCCGAAGCCTCCGCCGGTGCCGGGGACTCTGCCGGCTCCCGGGCCGCCAGGGTCTCCGGGGACTCCTCCCGGCCCGGGAACGCCCCCGGGGCGGAGGTCGTCCTGGTCCCCCGCGTCGCACGGACGACGAGCCACAGCCGGTACAGCTCGACGCGCTCCTGCGGCGTGGCCCCGCACACCCGCGAGAGGTGGTCCAGCGGCGCGAACTCCGTCGGCATCACATCGCCGTTGCAGTAGCGGTGCAGGGCCGACGTGCTCAGGTGCAGCCGCTTCGCCAGCCCGCCGTAGCTGAGCCCCGACCGGCTCTTCAGCTCCTGCAGCAGCTGCGCGACCTCCTCCGTCTCCCTCAACGTCCCGCTTCCCTTCGGCCCTGTTCGCTGGTGACGCCCGCGGTGACCGTGCCCCGCACCCGGCCGCCGTCGGCCGGCGGGCTCGGCGCCGTCCCACGGCTGCCCCGCCCCGCCCCCGACGGCCGGGAGTTCTCGGCGTGAGCTTCCGCTGACAGCACGCGGGACGCCGTCCCGCGGTTCCGCCGTCCCGCTGACGCGTCCCCGGAAGTTTACGTCTTCCCAGGTCACAGCAGGTGTGGGCGTCCCAGCGTCCCTGATCGACCGTCGGCCGTTGTGGCCGGGACGGAGCGGCGGACAAGCTGGCGACGAACACCGAGAGGGAGCAACTGTGAGCACTGTTCGGGCGGCCCGGGCCGCCATACGCACCACCGACCGTCTCCACCGCGGCGCGGTGGCGCTGACGATGGGCGGGGTCCTGCTGATGACCGCGGCCTGCGGGGACGACCAGGGCAAGAGCGGCACGGCGGCCGACCCGGCTCCCACGGCCGCGTCCGCCTCCGCGGCCGCAGCCGCGCCGAAGACGTCGGCCGCGGTGCTGGCGGTCGAGCCGAAGGACGGCACCCAGGGCGCCGCCCCGAACGCGCTCCAGGTGTCCGTCTCGAACGGCAAGCTCACCACCGTCGACGTGACCGACAAGGACGGCAAGCCCGTCCAGGGCGCGATCGCCCCGGACGGCACCGGTTGGAAGCCCGCCGCCGCACTCGCACCCGGCACGGCCTACACGGTGAACGCCCAGGCCAAGGACGCCGACGGCCTGGTGGCCGCCACCACCACCGCCTTCACCACGCTGACGCCCGGTAAGAAGGTCTCCACCAACGACAACATCGCCGACGGCTCCACCTACGGCGTCGGCATGATCGTCAAGGTCGACTTCAGCTCGAAGATCGTCAACAAGGAGGCCGTCGCCAAGGGCATCACCTTCGAGACCGACAACGGCACCGAGGTGAAGGGCCACTGGTTCGGCGACGACCGGCTGGACTTCCGCCCGGCCGACTACTGGAAGCCCGGCACCAAGGTCACCATCCACTACCGGCTGAAGAGCGTCGAGGTCTCCCCCGGCGTCTACGGCGACGTGGACAAGGACGAGCCGTTCACCATCGGCCGCTCCCAGGTCTCCACCGCCGACGCCAGCACGCACCAGCTGACGATCGTCCGGGACGGCAGGACCACCACCGTGCCCGCCACCCTCGGCGACGACAAGCACCCGTCCTGGGGAGGCACCATGGTGATCATGTCGAAGGAGAAGGTCACCCACATGAACTCCCAGACCGTCGGCCTCGGCAGCGAGTACGACATCCCCGCCGTCCCGCACGCGATGCGCCTGACCAGGAGCGGCACCTACCTCCACGGCAACTACTGGTACAAGGGCGACCTGTTCGGCAAGGCCAACACCAGCCACGGCTGCATCGCCCTCAAGGACACCGAGGGCGGCAGCGACACCTCCCCCGCGGGGGCGCTCTTCAACGACTCCCTGATCGGCGACGTCGTCAAGATCGTGAACACCAAGGAGAAGCCCGTCGCCCCCGACAACGGCCTGGGCGGCTGGAACCTCCCCTGGACCACCTGGTAACCCCCGACACCCGCCCCGCCGCCGCGCCACCCCACCCGGCGGCGGGCCACCGGAAGGCCCCACCCACGGCGCGGGCCGGCACTCAGCCGCCGGCCCGCACCGCGCCGCCCGTCGGCTCTGACGCCGACATCCTCGCCCCCACCCCCCGGGTGCGCTGCTTCGCCCCGCCTCGGCCGGCCTCCCGTCGCGCTCCGATGTGTCCGAGACGATCGGGTCGCCGAGGCCCAGATCGCCGGAGGCGAGCGGCTGGCCGATTCAGCGGGGCCGGTGCCGCCGCCTGGAGTCGAAGCCGCTCGACGTACACCGCGCGGGCCGGTGGCCGCGAGTCGCCCCGACGACCGCCACCTGCCGCTGCGCGCAGTCACGAAGGGCGGGATCGACCGCGCCGTGGAAACGTCGACGCGCCGCCGGCACCCCAGGACAGCCGGAGGCGCTCGAGCCCACCCAGCTGCGCCCTGCGCTCCTCCCCGGCGAACGACACGGAGGAACCCGGGGTCGTCGGAGTGACGGCGCCGGCCGCGTTCGTCAGGACCCGCGGCTCAGTCGGGACGCCCCGGCCACAGCAGCGCACCACAGTCCGGGCGAAGGCCGCGAAGGCCGCGACGCCCCCGGATCGGGACAGATGTGGGCCCGCCTCTCCTGTCGGCGGGTCCGTACCGAGTAGCCACCTTTTTGTGCGTACTGGGCACCGACGCGCGGTGCGGCGAGACTGGTGCCCAGAAGCGAGAAGGGAGATGACAGCGAGTCAGGAGCTCGCTGACCCGAGCTGCCCGGCGCGCCCCGCCGCCATGCGGTCGAGGCGCTCGTGTCCGAGGTCGGAGACCGGACCGAGGGCGACGGAGAGGCGGCGGCCGAAGTCGGTCAGGGAATAGACCGTCTTCAGCGGAAGGACGTCGTACACCTCGCGGTGCACCAGGCCGTCGGACTCCATCTCACGCAGCGCCTGGTCAGGACCTTCTCGCTGAGACCCGGCAGCCGTCGGCGGAGTTCGGCGGGGCGCCACGGGCCGGCCTCCAGCAGCCAGAGCAGGGACGTCTTCCACTTGCCGTCGATCACGGCGATCACGGCGGTCACTCCGCACACGTTCGGGTCCACGGCCTGACTGCGCGTCATCCCTCACCCCCGGGTGGTCGTTGTCCACCACCATGTCTACAGGAGACGAATCATGCCTACCAACCACACCCGGCCCACCGTCACCGTGCTCGGCCTCGGGCCGATGGGACGCGCCCTGGCCGGTGCCTTCGTGGACGCCGGCGTCCGAACCACGGTCTGGAACCGCACCCCGGGCCGGGACACCGCGCTGGTCGCCCGGGGCGCGGTGAGCGCGGCCACGGCGGAGGAGGCCGTGGCCGCGAGCGAGCTGACCGTCATCTGCGTGGTGAACCACGACGCCTCGGACGCCGTGCTGCGCCGCGACGAGGTCGAGGCCGCACTCAAGGGCCGGGCCCTCGTCAACCTGACCGCCGACGCGCCGGACCGGGCCCGGTCCACGGCCGCCTGGGCCGCGGAGCACGGCGTCGAGTACCTGGACGGCGCCATCATGACGCCGGCCCCGAGCATCGGTACTCCGGAGGCGGTCCTCATCCTCAGCGGGCCGGCCGACCTCTACGAGCGGCACGCGCCGGTACTGGCGGCACTCGGCGGCACCCGCACCCACCTCGGCGAGGAGATCGGCCGGGCGGCCGGCTTCGACATCGCGCTGCTGGACGTCTTCTGGACGGCGATGGCCGGGTACGTGCACGCGCTCGCGCTGGCCAAGGCGGAGGGGATCAGCGGCCGCGAGCTGGCGCCGTTCGCCCAGGGGATCGGCGCGATCCTGCCCCCGCTCTTCGCCGAGTTCGCCGAGGACTTCGACAGCGGCAGCTACTCGGGCGCGATCAACCCGCTCACCTCCGGAGTCTCCACCATGGCCCACGTCGTGCACACCGCCGAGTCGCACGGCATCGAGTCCGGCGTGATGCGCGCAGCCGAAGGCCTGCTCCGCCGAACCATCGCCCTCGGCCACGGCGAGGACGGAGTAAGCCGCCTCGCCGAGGTCCTCAGCCGCCACTGAACCCGACACCGACCCCCTGCCGGACCATCAACAAAAAGGCCGTTGACCTGGGATTCCTCCCAGCCAACGGCCTTCCGACATACTGTCGGGACGACAGGATTTGAACCTGCGACCCCTTGACCCCCAGTCAAGTGCGCTACCAAGCTGCGCCACGTCCCGTGGTCTCGCTGCCGTTGGTGGAGCCTGGGGGGCTCTGCCGTGGGCTTCTCGACCTTGTCCCCGGTTGTCCCGGCGACGTGGAAAACAATACAGCACGTGGAGGGGTGCTCGCTGCCGGGTCGGGGTGGGTGGGTCAGGGGGTGGGGTGGCGGGCGTCGTACTTGAGGAAGGCGGGGCGGCGGGCGGCGAGGAGGAGGACGGCGGCGACGCAGGCGAGGCCGCCGGTGATGACGGAGGTGGCCGGGTTGGTGAGGGAGGCGACGGCGCCGGACTCGAAGTCGCCGAGGCGGGGGCCGCCGGCGACGACGACGATGAAGATGCCCTGGAGGCGGCCGCGCATCTCGTCGGGGGCGGCGACCTGCATCATCGTGTTGCGGAAGATCATGCTGACGGTGTCGGCGCAGCCGGCGACGGCGAGCAGGAGGAGGCCGAGCCAGAGGTTGTGGAGCGCGCCGAAGGCGGCGATGGCGAGGCCCCAGGCGGCGACGGAGGCGAGGACGGCGGCGCCCTGGCGGTTGATGCGGCCGACCCAGCCGGAGAAGAGGGCGCCGGCCAGGGCGCCGACGGCGGGGGCGGAGACCAGGAGCCCGACGGTGCGGGCGTCGCCGCCGTAGAAGGTGACCGCGATGGCGGGGAAGAGGGCGCGTGGCATGCCGAAGATCATCGCGGCGAGGTCGGCGAGGAAGCTGGTGCGCAGGTTGGGCTGCTCGCGCAGGAAGCGGAGGCCGTCGAGGACGGAGGCGCGGCCCTTGCGGTCGCCGAGGGGGCGCATGGCGGGCAGGCGCCACATCGCGTAGAGGGTGCCGGCGAAGGCGACGGTGTCGACGAGGTAGGCGGCCTGGGCGCCGTAGGTGCCGATGAGGACGCCGCCGAGCATGGGGCCGACGGTGAGGCCGAGGTTCATGCTGACGGTGTTCAGCGCATTGGCCGCGGGGAGCTGGTGGGCGGGGACCAGCCGGGGGATCATGGCGGACCTGGCGGGCGAGCTGAGCGCGAAGAAGCCGGCCTGGGCGGCGACCGCGGCGTAGAGGACGGCGACCTGGTCGAGGCCGGCGAGGGCCTGGACGGCGAGGACGGCGGAGACGGCGGCGAGCCCGGCCGAGCCGATCAGGCCGAGCCTGCGCCGGTCGACGCTGTCGGCGATCGCGCCGCCGTAGAGGCCGAAGGCGACGAGCGGGACGAGCGAGAAGAGGCCGACCAGGCCGGTGGCGAAGGCGGAACCGGTCTGGTCGTAGACCTGGACGGAGACGGCGACGGCCGTCATCTGCTGGCCGATTGAGGAGACGGCCTGGCCGAGCCAGACCCGGCGGTAGTCGGCGTGGTCGCGCAGCGGGCTGACGTCGGCGAGGGCGCGCCGGTACCAGGGGCGGGACTCGGGGCCGGGCGCGGGGTCGGCCGGCAGGGCGGCATCGGGGACCGGTGCGTCGGTGGGCACTGCGGAGGACCCGGGCACCGGGACGGCGCCCGATACCGGGGCGGCGCCCGGTTCCGGGGTGGGGTCGGACGGCGGGGCTGAATTGGCAGGATGATTGGTCGACACAACCCCCCATCGTGCGCCCCGCCCGCCGCGCGCCCCGCACCGGGGCCCGGCTCCGGGCCGTCCTACCTGGTCAGGACCTGCTTCTCACCGGCCTCGACCGCGAAGTCGAGCCGGTTGCCCGGCGGCGGGAAGGGGCAGATGAAGTGGTCCGCGAACGCGCAGGGCGGCAGGTAGGCCCGGTTGAGGTCGAGGACGGTGTGCCCGTCCGCGTCCGGGGTGGGCAGGGTGATGAAGCGGAACCGGTAGGTGTCGATGCCGCTGGTGGCGTCGGCGATGACGCCGCTGAGACGGTCGCCGGAGCCGCTGACGGTCAGCGTGCGGTGCTCGCCGGCCACGGTGAAGGCGATCTGCCCGGCGACGGCGAGCGGCCGTTCCTTCCCGTCCGCGTTGGGGACGAGGACGGACTGGTCGCCGGTGTCCTCGAACGGGGTGAAGACCGCGGGGACGGCCCACTCGGGCGAGTAGGGGTACGCGGAGATCCCCGCGAAGGCGGTCCGGGTCGGCGCGGCCGGGTCGAAGACCCGCAGGGCGAGCTCGCCCTCCCGCTCGATCGGGACGAGCAGCAGGTCACCGAGGGTGGCGCGGTCGGCGGCCGGGTCGGTGTCGGGGCGGAGCAGTACCTCGCCGTCCACCGGCCCGTCGACGCCGTGGACGGTGATGCCCTCGGCCGCCTCCGCCCGGAGCCGGACGCCCTCGGCGTCGGTCCACCACTGCCCGGGCAGACCGGGGATCCGGGCGGGCTCGGGCTCCAGCCAGTGCGTGCCGGTGAGCGCCAGCTGGCCGTGCGGCGCGCTCACGGCCGCCGCCCGGTTGTCGCTCCAGTGCTTCCAGTCCTCCGCGGCCGTCGCCGTCATCGGTGAACCCTCCCACTTCGGTCCTCGGACGGCCCGCGGTTCGGGCCGCCCAGCTCGGTCAACCAGCACAACGCCGCGCGTCGGGACGGTTCATCCCGGGCCGCCACAACCGCAACACGGCGGCAACACCGGGCCGGGCCCCCGGCGCCGCAGGCCGCCCGCTCCCCGGAGGCCCCCGAACCCGGACAGGGGCCGGATCAGCCGTTCAGCGGCCGGAACAGCCCCTCCTGGACCACGGACACCACGAGCTGCCCGCTCCGGTCGTAGATCTGCCCGCGAGCGAGCCCGCGCGCACCGTGCGCGATCGGGGACTCCTGCTGGTAGAGCAGCCAGTCGTCCGTCCGGAAGGGGCGGTGGAACCACATGGCGTGGTCGAGCGAGGCCATGTCGAAGTGCCGGGTGCCCCAGAGCGGCTCGACGGGGGCGCGAACGGCGTCCAGCAGGGTCATGTCGCTGGCGTAGGTGAGGGCGCAGACGTGGATCAGCGGGTCGTCGGGCAGCTGCCCGTTGGTGCGCAGCCAGACGCCGCTGCGCGCCTCGACGCCGGCCAGCTCCTCCTTGGTCCAGCGCAGCCGGTCGACGTAGCGGATGTCGAAGGGCTGGCGGCGGCTGATGAACGGGGGGAGTTCGCCGAGCCGGGATCCGACCTCCTCGAGTGCGCTGGGCAGGTCCTCGGGGGCGGGGACGTCCGGTATCGGGTGCTGGTGCTCGATCCCGCCCGCCTCGGGGAGGTGGAAGTCGGCGGTGAGGGCGAAGATCGACCGGCCGCCCTGGATCGCGAGCACCCGGCGGGTGGTGAAGGAGCGGCCGTCGCGGATCCGGTCGACCTGGTAGACGATCGGGACCCCGGGCACGCCGGGGCGCAGGAAGTAGGCGTGCAGCGAGTGGACCGGGCGGTCGCCGTCCACGGTGCGCCCCGCCGCGACCAGGGCCTGTCCGGCGACCTGGCCGCCGAACGTCCGTTGCAGCGCCTCCTCGGGGCTGCGCCCGCGGAAGATGTTCAGTTCGATCTGCTCCAGGTCGAGCAGGTCGACCAGGTCGTCAACGGGGGTACCCATGGGTGCGTTTCCTCTCCGGGCCCTCGGCCGGGGCGGAGGTCTTCCGTCCGGTTGCCGGTGCCCGTCCTGATCGAATTCTCCAACCCACTCGAATTCTCCGGCGACCGGGGTCATTCCCGCCCGGCGGGCCCGAGGGGCCGGTTCACTCGAACGAGGCCTCGAACGACGAACCCGAACCCGCGCCCGAACCGGAGCCCGTCCCCGAGCCGGAGCGCGCACCCGCACCCGTCCCCGAATCGGAGCGCGAACCCGCACCCGCACCCGTCCCCGAGCCGGAACCGGACAGGGCCCCGGGGGTGCGCGGCGCCAGCCCCGACTGCCGCACCGTGATGTTGAGCCGCCCGGCCAGGCCCAGCTCCGGATCCGCCGTCCCGGGCAGCGTGCGCACCACGCCGTGGTACGCGAACCTGGCCGGCCCCCCGAACACCAGCAGGTCCCCGCTGCGCAGCTCCAGGTCCGTCCACGGGCGGGTCCGGGTCTCGGTGTTGCCGAGCCGGAAGACGCAGGTGTCACCGAGCGAGAGGGAGACCACGGGGGCGTCGGCCCGCTCGTCGCGGTCCTGGTGGAGCCCCATCTTCGCGCCGTGCGGGTAGTGGTTGACGATCGCGGTGTCGGGCTCGTACCCGGCTGCGCCCGGGATGCCCGCGGGGTCCGGGCCGTAGGCGTCGGCGACGGCCTGACGGGCGAGGCGGCCGAGCTCGGGCGGGAAGGGCTTGACGGGCGCGCCGTCCTCGGCGACGTCGCGGTAGCCGTACGGGTACCAGTGCCAGCCCAGGCTCACCATCCGTACGGACATCGTCCCGCCGGTCGGCATGCGGACCGTGTGCAGGCCGGCCGGCGGGCGGGCCCACTCCCGGCAGGCGGCGACCAGGCGCAGCCTCGCCGCGGCGTCGAGCCAGCCGGGGAGGAGGACGGCGCCGGGGGCGGGCTCGGAGCGCCCGCGCGCGGCGGAGGTCGCCGAAGGGTCACCGAACAGCTCACCCTGGATCACCCCACCATCCTCCCGCACGCACCGACCACAGTCAGGGTCACGGTCGGCGGAAACCGGTCACGGTCGGCGGAAGCCGGTAGCGGTCGGCGGAGACCGGCCGACGGCAAGAGACCACAGCCCCCCGACGGCCGGGAAACCGCCCCGCCAGGGCGGTCAGTCGCCCCCGGTCGCGTCGACGATCAGTCCGAGGTCCCGCGCACAGCTCGGCCAGGCCTCCCAGCCCTGCCGCCGGAGGATCTCCTCGGCGACGCTCGTCTGCTGGCGCCGCGTCGCGTGGTCCGGCCGGTCGGCGAACCGCAGGCCGTCGGCATCCACCCAGGTGGGCAGCCAGATCTGGAGGCCGCCGTAGTAGCCGTTGCCGGTGTCCGCCTGCCAGTCGCCGCCGCTCTCGCAGTCGGCGAGCCCGTCCCAGATCAGGTCCGCGACGCGGTTCGCCGCACCGGCCGAGCCGCCGGGAACCGTCAGCAGCGCCAGGACCAGCGCCGGCACCACGAACGGAACGACGAACGGAACGACGAACGGACCAACACGCCGACCGACGAACCGACCCAACACCGGACCGACGACCGGACCGCCGCCCGAAAGCGCGGCCGGCTCAGCCGGCACGACCGGCACCCCGCCCCCACCCCCGTCACGCGAATGCCGCATAGCGCCCGACGATAGGCCCGCCGCCGCCCGCCCCTCCCCGACACGCCGGGAACGCCGACGGCCGCTCCCCCGCGCAGCGGAGGAGCGGCCGTGGTGTCGGCGCGTGGCCGGGCCGGAGGCCCTTGAACGAGCGTCAGACGCCCGCCATCCATCAGGTCACCGGAACGAGCCGCCGGGACGCATCACCGGGACGCATCACCGGACGAACCACCGAGACCGGGTGACCGGACTCAGATGCTCAGGGCCTGGCCCGGGAGGATCAGGTCGGGGTTGCCACCGATGACCTTGGCGTTGTTCTTGTACAGGTCGTGCCAGTCCAGGCCCTTCGCCGCGGCGATGGAGCTCAGGGTGTCACCGGACTTGACGGTGTAGCTGTCGCCCTTGGCCGGCTTGGCGTCGTTCGAGCCGGTCCAGGCGCCCTTGGCGGCGTCGTTCTTCGGCGCGGCCTTCGGGGCGTCGCTCTTCGGGGCGTCGCTCTTCGGGGCGGCGGCCTTGGGGGCGGCGGCCTTCGGGGCGACCTCGGCCTTGGCGGCCGGGGCGGGGGTCTGCGCCGGCTTGGCGGCCGGGGCGGCCGGCTTGGCGGCGGTCGCACCGGCGGAGGTGTCGACGGCGGCGGGGGCGCCGCCCTTGGTCAGGCCGGCCTTGACGGAGCACACGGGCCAGGCGCCCGGGCCCTGCGAGGCGAGGACCTTCTCGGCGACGGAGATCTGCTGCGCCTTGGTGGCCAGGTTGGCCTGGGAGGCGTAGGCGGTGCCACCGAAGGCGGCCCAGGTGCTGGAGGTGAACTGCAGCCCGCCGTAGAAGCCGTTGCCGGTGTTGATGGCCCAGTTGCCGCCGCTCTCGCACTGGGCGACGGCGTCCCAGGTGGAGACGGAGGCGGCGGAGGCCGAGGTGGCCGTGACGAGGCCGGCCACCGGCAGGGCCGCGACAGCGGCGCCCGCCACGACGGCCATCCGAACGCGGTTGCGCTTGGTGGCGGCGGTGGTGGTGGCAGCGGCGGTCTCGTTACGGAAGGTCATGGGGTTCCTCTCGACAGCCCCGGGCGGGCATGCGGAACCAGACCCTGGAGAGGGCCGCGTTCGCTTGCCGCGTCCGTCGGACGGCCGTGCACGTGTCGGACGTGCCGCTGCCGCCCTGGCCACCCAGCCGCTCGCCGGGCGACCTGTTCGAGCGATCGCGTCGGCGGACACCTGCCGCGCCCGGCGGGGCCGGGGAGGGGCAGGGCGTCGGGGGTGAACCCGGGTGGCGCTCGTTGCGCCGCCAATGAAGCTACGAGCCGGTCGACGGGGAAACCAAACTTCCACCGGTCTGCCCAGCTCAGCGAAGGGTTACCGGCGGTAATGACCAAGCAATCATGCCCGAATTGTCCGCTTTGGCCGTCAATTCGTAGATCAAACATCGAGGCCGCGTGACCCACCTCACCGTTTCAATCCGGCAGGCCTGCCACCGACATCGACACATTGCGACCACGAGAACACTCCTCGCGGTCGGATCCGAGGCAATTCCCGTCAGCCTCGACGGCCACCCGTGACGCCTGACACAAGGGCCCGTTGGTCATGGCGACCTCCCCGTCACCCGCCCCCGACCCCAACCGCACCCACCCGAGGAGACCCTGTGCCGCGCATGCTCGACGTCAGCGACGAGGTCCGGTCCGAGATCGGCGACGACGAGGCGGACCGCCTCCTCGGCGGCGACCGCGCACCGGACAGCTACGAGTGCACCTCCTGCCGCACTCCCGGCGACACCCACGTGGAGCCCACCAGCACCGTGCTGTTCGTGGGCGAGGAGACGGCCGTCCTCGCCTTCGCCCACGCACGCTGCATCCCGTCCCAGGTGGTGCCGGTGGCCGAGGAGCAGCTGGTCGGCGCCGTCCGCAGCATCCACCAGGCGCAGACCGGCGCCCCGGCCGCGGATCCCGCCTTGGCCCAGGCTCCCGCCCCCGCCGCGCAGCAGACCGCGCCGGGCCAGGCCGCCATCCTCGGCATCACCTGCGGGCTGGTCCTGCACGGCAAGGTCGGGCACGCCTCACTGGTGGTCGAGCCGACGGGGCCGGTCGGCCGCCCGGGCAGCACCTCCGGCGAGGACGAGTTCCTCGACCTGCTCCAGGACGCCGGCTTCCAGCGCATCACGGACCTCGACGAGACCCCGGACCAGCTCTCCGGCTGGTCGGTCCTGGTGGCGATGGGCAAGCTGCACGCGATCCTGCAGCCCGCGGCGGCCGGCGGCAGCACCGGCTGGTGGCAGGCCCACCAGCCGCTCCAGGTCACCGACGCCTGGCGGCTGGCGGCGAGCCAGCTCTCCGAGGTGACGATGTACGCCGTCCCGGCGGGGATGGTCGGCCGCCAGCCCCGCGAGGACCTGCTCCGCCAGGCCCTCGAGCGGGCGGTGGCGCTCGGCCAGGTGGTCGCCGCCTCCCTCCCGCTCGCCGGCACCTGAGCCCCGCCCCTCGGCGCACCTGGTCGGCGCCGGGGCGCACGAGCCGAGCCCCCGCACCGGCCGGGCCCCACGGCAGCAACGCTCCCGCCCGCCACCGCTCCGCACCCACGCCCCGCCACCGCTCCGCGCCACGCCCGGCCACCCGGCCGGAAGGCGGCCTCCCCCCGAGGCCGACCCGCCTTCCGGCCGGGCCCCGGCACCCCGCATCCCCCCGCCCCCTCACTCGTTGGCCCCTGTGTGTACAGCTACGACGTCTCCTCGTCCCCCGGCCTGACCACCACCGCCCCCCGCTCCATCCCGGGCATGCGCCCGTCGTACGACGCGGAGCACCCCCACTCGACGACGCCGATCTACGACGAGCTGTACTCCGAGTACCGGCGGCTGTTCCGCGCACTGCCGGGTGACCGCTCCGGCGAGGAGGACCTGAAGTTCACCGGCTTCGCGGTCCGCGACGCCTACTCCGGGCTGGGCGGCGCGTACCCGCAGCAGCAGTCCTTCCACACCTACGGGGGTCAGACGGCCGGCCTCCCGCAGTTCATGCCGAACCAGCAGGCCGCGCACTCCACCGCACACACCACCGCACACAGCGCGGGCCACGGCACCGGGCACAGCACGGGCCACGGCGCCGGCCACGGCACCCACCACCACCTCGCCCACGGCACCGCCCACCACACCGGACACTCCGGGCACGCGGGACACACCGGCCCTGCCGGACACACCGGGCACGCGGGACACACCGCGGGCCACACGGCCGTCCCTGCCGGACACACGGGCCACACCGCGGGCCACACCGCAGGACACACCGGCCACCACCCGTCGCACCACACCGGCCACAGCCCCGCCCACCCCGGGCCCGCCGCCCCCACCAGCGACGGCTTCGGTCAGACCGCCACCGCCACGGACCCCGCCCCGGCCCAGTCCACCGCCCCCCAGTTCACCAACGGCCAGGGCTGGGTGGCCGCGGGCTACCTCGGCCCGATCCCGCACACGGTGCCGGCACCGCCCCCCGCGCCCGCCCCGATGATGGGGACGGCCTCCGGCGTGGCCACCGCTCCGCCGCCGGCCGGCGGACGGCACCGCCAGATGCTCTCCCTCCCCCCGGGCCGCAACGGCGACCACCACTGACCGGAGAGTGGCCCCGGCCCGCCTCCGCCCCTCCCGTTCCTCCCCTGCCGCGCCGCCGCTCCCCCTCCCTCCCCTCCCTCGCCTGCCGCGCCGCCCCTCCCGCACCGCGCCGCGCCGAGCACCCCGGCCACCCCGTAACAACCGGCGAGGGCCCCGCCACCAAGGTGACAGGGCCCTCGCACACGGCCGCCCCGACAAGGGCGACCGCTCGTACCGAAGCGGTGCCGGCACCGGGTATCAGCTACCCGGCACCGCCACCCCTCCTCCTACTTCTACTTCTTCTTGCGCTTCTCCCGCACGCGCACCGAGATCGAGATCGGCGTCCCGACGAAGCCGAACTCCTCGCGCAGCCGGCGCTCGACGAAGCGGCGGTAACCCGCCTCGAGGAAGCCCGAGGCGAACAGCACGAAGCGCGGCGGGCGCACGCCCGCCTGGGTGCCGAACAGGATGCGCGGCTGCTTGCCACCGCGGATCGGGTGCGGGTGGGCGGCGACCAGCTCGCCGAGGAAGGCGTTCAGCCGCGCGGTCGGGATGCGGGTCTCCCAGCCCTCCAGCGCGGTCTCGATCGCCGGGACGAGCTTCTCCATGTGGCGGCCGGTCTTCGCCGAGACGTTGACCCGGGGGGCCCACTGCACCTGGACGAGGTCGCGCTCGATCTCGCGCTCCAGGTAGTAGCGGCGCTCCTCGTCGAGCTGGTCCCACTTGTTGTAGGCGATGACGACGGCGCGCCCGGCCTCGACGGCCATCGAGATGATCCGGGTGTCCTGCTCGGCGAGGGTCTCGCTGGCGTCGATCAGGACGACCGCGACCTCGGCCTTCTCCAGGGCGGAGGAGGTGCGCAGCGAGGCGTAGAAGTCGGCGCCGGCCGTCAGGTGGACCCGGCGGCGGATACCGGCGGTGTCGACGAACTTCCAGGTCTTGCCGCCGAGTTCGATCATCTCGTCGACCGGGTCGCGGGTGGTGCCGGCCAGCTCGTTGACGACCACCCGCTCCTCGCCGGCGACCTTGTTCAGCAGGCTGGACTTGCCGACGTTGGGCCGGCCGATCAGCGCGACGCGGCGCGGGCCGCCGGGGGCGGCGTCGCCGAAGGTCTGCGGCGGGGCCTCGGGCAGCGCGTCCATGACGGCGTCGAGCAGGTCGCCCGAGCCGCGGCCGTGCAGCGCGGACACGGGGAACGGCTCGCCCAGGCCGAGCGACCACAGGTAGGCGGCCTCGGCCTCGGTGGACGGGCCGTCGACCTTGTTGGCGCACAGCACCGTCGGCTTGCCGGCGCGACGGATGAGCTTGATCAGGGCCTCGTCGGTGTCGGTGGCGCCGACGGTGGCGTCGACCACGAACAGCACCGCGTCGGCCTGCTCGATGCCCAGCTCGGCCTGCGCGGCGACCATCGCGTCGATGCCGAGGACGTCGATCTCCCAGCCGCCGGTGTCGACGACCTTGAAGCGGCGGCCGTTCCAGCTGGCCTCGTAGGTGACCCGGTCGCGGGTGACGCCCGGCTTGTCCTCGACGACGGCCTCGCGGCGGCCGATGATGCGGTTCACCAGGGTCGACTTGCCGACGTTCGGGCGGCCGACGACGGCCAGCACCGGCAGCGGGACGTGCTCGGCGCCGTCGAAGCCGTCCACGCCGTCGATGTCGTAGCCCTCCTCGGCGGCGAGGGCCATGAACTCGGCGTAGTCGGCGGCGTCCAGGCCGCCGTGATCGGCGGTGGAGTGCTCTGCGGTCATGTTCGTCTGTTCCGTTTCCCGGCCCGGCCCTTCCCAGGGGCGTGCCGTGCGTACCTGCCCCGGTCGGGGCAGCGCGAATCACTTCTCACGTCGCGCCTCGGCGGCGCGATCGCGTCCTACGTGCCGCCGGGGCGGCACCGCGGTGCGGTCGAGGGTTCCGGGCGTTCACGCCCCCGGGGCGTTGGAAGTCCCGGCCCGGTCAGACCGAGGACAGTCCGGCCCGCTCCTCCACCAGCGCGGCGATCCGGCCGATCACCTGCTCCAGGGTGAGGTCGCTGGTGTCGACCAGGACCGCGTCCGCGGCCTGGGTCAGCGGCGCCGTCTTCCGGGAGGAGTCGGCGGCGTCCCGGCGGGCCAGGTCGGCGGCCATCGCGGTGATGGTCGCCTCGTCGACGCCCTTGGCGCGCAGCTCGGCCGCGCGGCGCTCGGCCCGGGCCTGCTCGGAGGCGGTCAGGAAGACCTTGACGGTGGCGTTCGGGAACACCACCGTCCCCATGTCCCGGCCCTCGGCGACGATGCCGCGCTCGGCGACCTCGGCGCAGCCGCGCTGCAGCTCCACCAGTCGGGTCCGCACCGCCGGCACCGCGGACACGGCGCTGACCTGCGCCGTCACCTCGGGGCCGCGGATCGGTCCGGAGACGTCCTGGCCGTCCACCGTGATGGTGGGGCCGTCGGCGTCGGTGCCCGACACGATGACCGGCTTGCCGCACGCGACGGCCACCGCCTCCGGGTCGGTCACGTCGACGTCGTTGGCCAGCATCCACCAGGTCATCGCCCGGTACATGGCGCCGGTGTCCAGGAAGCTCAGGCCCAGTCGGGCGGCGACCGCCCGCGAGACGGTCGACTTCCCGGAGCCGGAGGGTCCGTCGATGGCGACGACGACCGGGGCGTGCGCTCGGTCGGCAGTGTCCACGGGGCCGAACCTCTCTCTGAGCATGGGAGCCGGAGCCTGGGCGGGCAGACGGCAGGGGATTGTCTTCCTCAAGGTTAATGGACCGGCGCCGGACCCCGGTCCGGCCCGGGTCACGTCCCGGATCACGGCCCGGACCACGTCCCGGATCACGGCCCGGGACACGTCCCGGATCACGGCCCGGGACACGTCCCGGATCACGGCCCGGGTCAGTACCCGTGCATCCGCTCCAGGGCGCTCGTCAGGTCGGGCCCGACCGAGTTCTCCCTGCCGAGGACGCCGCGACGCGGGTCGAACAGTCCGACGTACCAGTCCTCGTCGTCCGCGACCCGGAACAGGCAGGCCCACGTGAAGCGGATCACGGCGACCGGCCGGGCCTGCTCGGGATCGCCCCCGAGGTCGTCGACGACGAGCCCCTCCGTGGCCAGCAGGGCGGCCTCGTCCACCCGGCTGACCTGCCGCACCCGCTCGACCGTCCACCCGGCGGGCAGCTGTGCGGCGGCCAGCGCGGCCTGCTCGGCGGCCGGGTCCCCGCCCTCCCGGAGGGCCTCCAGCACGGCGTGCCCGAGCCGGGGCCGCAGGTAGTCGCCGTCCCGTTCGACGCCGAGCACCCCGGCGACGAAGGCCATCCGGCGTGCCCCGGCGGGCTGCCGCCACTCGAACCGCACCTGCGAGACGTGCGAGGGGAAGGCGTTCTCCGTGAACACGTGCTCACGCCCCCACCAGCGGAAGTCCGTCCGCGGCCGGGGGCCGGTGCTCCGCCGGGTGTGCGCGAAGAAGGCGGTGATCCAGCCGGACACGTACGGCCCGCCGGACTCGGACTCCCACTTGTACAGCGAGCGCCAGAAGTCCTCGTCGACGGGCCCGCCGGCCGCGGTGGCGGCGATCTCGTCGAGCACCGGGAGCAGCTCGGCGAACCACGGGTCCAGCAGCGTGAACCTCCGGGCCAGCCCGCCGGCCCGCTCCGCCAGCAGCGCCCAGTCCGCCGCCGTGCCCTCCAGCCGGACCCGCGGGATGCCGCACAGGGAGAGCCACTGGAAGTCGCAGTAGGGGCTCACCGCGTCCATCAGCGCGACCAGCGCCGAGGAGACGTCGTCCGGCGTGGTCGTCGAGAAGCTCGGCTGGAACAGGTCCACCAGTTCGGCCCCGATCGCCTCGGCCAGCGGCTCCCGGACCAGCCGGATCGACCGGGACCAGTCGGGATCCGGCCCCAGCAGGGAGTCGTCGTGGACCACGATCGGCCGCCGGGTGCCGGGGACGGGCCCCGGCGCGGCGTCCGCGGCGGTCGTCGGAGCGGCCCCGAAGGTCCCCGCGTACGCCTCGGCGTTCAGCCGGACGTGCACCGCCACCTCGTGCACCACCGCGTACCAGAGCACGTCCGGTGACAGGCTCAGCGGCAGGTGCGCACAGAACGCCTGGTGGACGGCGCGCAGCAACAGGCTCCAGGTCGGCTCGTCCTCACCCTCGCCCTCACCCTCACCCCCGCCCCCGCCCCCGTCCCCGTCCCCTGCCGTGTCCGTATCCCCGCTCCCGGCCGCGCCCGCCGCCCGGCGCTCCCCCGGCAGGGCGAGCAGCGAGGCGGTGCTGCGGTGGTGGACGGTGAACTCGCCGCCGACCACCGCCGCCAGGAAGCCCTCGTTCCCGACGGCTTCCAACTCCCCCACGTCGCCCGGGCGTTCATCCGCTCCGAGCGGGATGTCGATGATCCTCATGCCGTCCTCCCCCCGAGCCGGAAGCAGCGGCTGCTCCTCGGCCTCCTCCACGTACGCATCCGCCCCCGGACGGCCAACCGACCAGCCGGCCAACCGACCGGCCGCTCGGACGCCCCGCCGACCCCGCCGGGCGCCCCACGACCACCGGCTCAGTCCCGTCAGTCCCGGACGCTCCAACCGCTGTGCCGCAGGGCCGCCGTGAGCGGCTTGACCGCCGCCGGAGCCACCGCCAGCTGGACGAAACCCACCTGCTGGCCGGTCGAGTGCTCGATGACGACGTCCTCGATGTTGACCCCGGCCGCGCCGACCTCGCCGAACAGCCGGCCCAGCTCGCCGGGCTGGTCGCCGAGCACCACCGACACCGTCTCGTACCGGGTGGGCGGAGCGCCGTGCTTGCCGGGGATGCGGGCCTGCCCGGTGTTCCCGCGCCGCATGACCGCCTCGATCCCGGCCGCACCCGCCCGGCGCTCGCCCTCCTCGGCGGCCTCCAGGGCGCGCAGCGCGGTGACGGTGTCACCGAGGTCCGCGGCGACCTCCTCGAGGATGTCGGCGACGGCGCCCGCGTTGGCGGAGAGGATGTCGACCCACATGCCCGGGTTGGAGGCGGCGATCCTGGTGACGTCCCGGACGCCCTGGCCGGAGAGCCTTATGGCGGTCTCGTCGGCGTGCTCCAAGCGGGCGGCGACCAGCGAGGACACCAGCTGCGGGGCGTGCGAGACCAGGGCGACGGCCCGGTCGTGGGCCGCGGCGTCCATCACGATCGGCATCGCACCGCAGAGGGCGACCAGCTCCAGGGCGGCGTTGAGCGTCTCGGTGTCGGTGTCCGCGGTCGGGGTGAGCACCCACGGGCGGCCCTCGAAGAGGTCGGCGCGGGCGGCCAGCGGGCCGGAGCGTTCCCGGCCGGCCATCGGGTGACTGCCGATGTAGTGCACGGTGTCGCAGCCGAGCGCGGCGACCTCGCTGCGCGGTCCGGCCTTCACGCTGGCCACGTCGGTGTACCAGCGGGCCAGGTTGCGGCGCTGGCAGTCGGCGAGCACCTTGCCGACCAGCGCGGGCGGGACGGCGATGATCGCCAGGTCGACCGGGCCGTCGGCCGGCTCGGTGGTGCCGGCGCCGAGCGAGGCGGCGGTCCGGGCGGCGTCGGGGTCGGCGTCCTCCAGGTGGACGGTCAACCCGCGACCGGCCAGCGCGAGTGCGGCGGAGGTGCCGATCAGTCCGGTACCGACGACGACGGCAGTGCGCATGGCGGGTCGCGCTCCTTCTCGAACTCTCGAAACTCTCGGACTCATCGAACCCTCGGGGTCCCGCCATCCTCTCGCATCCGCTCCACGCCCGCCGCCACCGCCCGTCCCCCGGACGGACGCCCCCGCCACCACGGGACCGACCCGGCGGCCCGGCCGGATCCCCGGAGGGGCAACCGCCCGCCCCGCGCCCCCGTCCCAGTGAGTGCGGACGGCCGTCGGCCGCACACGCCGCCTCGGGGAAATCCGGCGACGCCCGCCCCGCAGCGGGGCAGACTGGCCGCCGGGGGCGGCACGGACGCCGCGCCCGCACCACGGGGCCGGGCCACGAGGCACCGAGCGCGGGACACCGGGCCCGAGTCACGAGGCCCGAACGACGAAGGACAGGAGCAGCGCAGGACACGGCCGACCCAGGACACGGCCGACCCGGGACATGAACGGCCCGGGACAACGACGCAGGACACGAACGACGCAGGACGCCAGTACGCAGGGCACGCGCACGCGGGGCGCCCGACCACGGGGCCCGCGCGAGCGCACGCAGGGGCACGCGAACGAAGGGGTTGCGCATGGACGATCAGCACAGCGGCGGGGCGGGGCAACCGGAACCGCCCGCGGTACCGGCCCATCCGTCGGTCCTGGACTCGGTCGTGGTCCACGCCGAGGGCGCGGTGTGCCGCCGCCGGGCCACCGTCCCGGTGCCGGCCGACGGCCGACTGCGGCTGACCGGCCTCCCGCCCTCCCTGGACGGCGGCTCGCTGCGCGCCCGGGTGATCGGCGGCCCGGCCGGGGCGGCGGTCACCGAGGCCCGGCTGGAGTGGCTCGCCGAGTTCCACGAGCCTGACGAACTCCCCCGGCTCCGAAGCGAGTTGGACGATGCCCTGGAACGCCTGGGCGCGCTCAACGAGCGCCACCGGCTGGTCCTGACCGCGATCGACGAGACCACCGCCCTGCGCGCGGTGCCGCCGCAGCGCCGCGAGGACGAGCCGCTGCGCCGGACGCCCGCGGAGGCCTGGCTGGAGCTCGCCGACTTCGTCGACGAGCGGCTGGCCACGCTCCACGAGCGCGCCGAGGAGCTCACCCGGGAGATCGGACTCGCCGACCACGAGCGCCGGTTGGCCTCCGACCGGCTGGACCGCGCGTCCACCGCCGGCCCCGCCGGGCCGGTCGGGACCGCCGTCACCGCGCTGCTCACCCTCACCACCGCAGCCTCCGCCAACACCACGGACGCCAACACCACGGACGCCGCCTCCCCGGACGCCATCCCTGGCATCACCCCCACCCCGCTCGAGCTCGAGATCGAGCTGGAGTACGGCGTCCCCGCCGCCCGCTGGGTGCCCGCCTACCGGCTCTCCTACCGCCAGGGCGAGGACACCGGCCGGCTGGTCCTGCGCGCCTCGGTCGCCCAGCAGACCGGCGAGGACTGGACCGGCGTCCGGCTGGCGCTCTCCACCGCCGACCTCCAGCGCCGCACCGACCTGCCCCGGCTCGGTTCGCTGCGGATCGGCCGCAGCCAGCCCGCGCCGCCGCCGTCCGGCTGGCGCGAGCCCCCGGCCGGCCTGACCGACCTGTTCACCGGCTACGACGCGGCCGCCGAGGGCCGACCGTCCCCGCGCCACGGCGGCCCGCGCCCCGCCGCGGGCCCGTCCGGCGCCGGCGGGGCGGGCCGCCCGGGCCCCCGCCCGTCCGGCCGCCGACCGGCCGCAGCGCACCCGGCCGTCGCCGACCTGGTGGAGGCCGACTTCCTGTCCGCCCGCAGCCCGCGTGGCGGCACCCTGGACGTCGACGAGCCGTTCCCGGCTCCCCCGCCGCCGACCGCCCCGGCCGCCCCGGCCGCCTTCGCCGGTTACGGCGCCGCGCCCGTCGCCGCACCGGTGCCGCAGATGTCCGCGCCGCCGCCCGCCCCGGTGGCCCCGGGCGGACCGCCCCCGGGTGCGCGACCCGAGGCCCGTCGGGCCCGCAAGTCGGGCGGCGGCGGCCTCGCCGAGGCCCTGGAGGCCCCGGAGGCCGCGCCCGCCGCACTCGCCCCGGACGCCGCCCTGCTCGACTACCCCGCCCTCGTCCTGGCCGGCCCCGACGCGCCCGCCGCCCAGCGCGGCACCCTGCGCCCCGGGGCCGGTCGGCCGGGCGGGGCGGACGGGGCCGGCGGCACGGACCCGTTCGGGTACGGGGGCCCGGCCGCCGCCGCCCCGGCCGCCGCCCGGGTGCGCCGGCTGACGCTCCCCCGCCACGCCGTCCCGCCCCGCGAGTCGGCCGGCTCCTTCGACCACCGCTTCGACGCCGCGGCCCCCGCCGACATCCCCTCCGACGGCACCTGGCACACCGTCACGATCGACGAGATCCCGCTGTCCGTCCGCCCCGAGTACGTCACCGTCCCCGCGGTCGAGGAGAAGGTGTACGCCACGCTGGTGCTGGCCAACCGGACCGACCGCGCCGTGCTGGCCGGCCCGGTCGAGGTCACCCTCGACGACGAGTTCCTGCTCACCGCGGCCCTGCCCACCCTCGCCCCCGGCGGGGAGCGGCGCCTCGGTGTCGGCGTCACCGAGAGCATCGAGGTGGCGCGCCGCACCGAGCTGCAGGAGTCCACCGCGGGCATGCTGAACACCAGCACCGTGCTCGACCACCGGGTGCACGTCCGGCTGGCGAACCGGCTCGGCCGCCCCGTCACGGTGGAGGTCCGCGAACGGGTGCCGGTCTCCTCCGACGCCGAGGTCCGGATCGAGGAGCGGGCCGACTGGCACGCCCCGGCCGTCCCGACACCCGAGTGCCCGCCCAGCACCCGGCTCTGGCGGGTCGACCTGCCGCCCGGCGGCCGCGCCGAGCTGGACGGCGGCTACCAGATCAAGATCCCGGCCGGAAAGGCCATCGTCGGCGGAAACCGGAGGAACTGAAGATGCCCGGAGCGACCGTCCCCCTCCCCGTCACCGCCGTCACCTGCCTGGAGGACCGCGGCCAGGTCGAGCGCACGGCGACCGTCGAGCTGACCGCCGGGATCCAGCGGCTGCGCCTCGGCCCGCTCACCGCGCTCGCCGTCGACCGCACCCTGCGTGCCGAGAGCGCCGCCCCCGGCACCCGGGTGCTGGACGCCCGGATCGTCCGGGCCTGGACCCCGCGCGCCCCGCTGCCGCCGGGGCCCGAGGACTCCCGGCTGCGCCACCGGCTGCACGAGCTGGAGGGCGAGAGCCGGCTCGCCGAGCAGACCCGCACCCGGCTGGAGGCCCGGCTGGCCCTGCTCGCGCAGCTCTCGGCCGACCTGCTGCGCGAGGTCGGCGAGGGCGCCGGGGTCGGCGAGATCGAGCGCACCCGCTGGGCCCGCGAGCTGGACCGGGTGGACGCCGAACGCGAGCGCCGCGGCGAGGAGCTGCGTGCCACCCACTCCCGGCTGCGCCGCCTGGAGGAGGAGCGCTCGCAGGCGCTGACCGCCCTCGACCGGGCCGAGGAGGAGCCGGCCGAACTGGTCGCCCACCTGGAGCTCACCGTCGAGGCGGCGCAGCCCGGCCCGAGCGCGCTGACCGTCACCCACCTGGTGCCGTGCGCGCTCTGGCGCCCCTCCTACCGGGCCGCCCTGGACGGCGGGGAGCTGCGGCTGGAGTCGGAGGCGGTGGTCTGGCAGCGCACCGGCGAGGACTGGACGGGCGTCCGGCTCACCTTCTCCACCGCCCGGTCGGCCCTCGCCACCGACCCGCCGGCCGTCGCCGAGGACGTCCTGGTGCTGCGCGAGCGCACCGCGGAGGAGCGCCGCACGGTCGAGGTCGAACTGCGCGAGGAGACGATCAGCGAACTCGGTCCGGCCGCCGGGGTGCCGGGCGTGGACGACGGCGGGGAGGTCCGGGTGCTGCCCGCACCCGCCGCGGCCACCGTGCCGTCCGACGGCCGGGCGCACCGGGTACCGCTGGGCTCGTTCACCGTGCCGGCCACCAGCGAGTACGCCTGCGCGCCGGAGCTGTCCCCGCTGGTCACCCAGGTCGTCCGGTTCCGCAACGCGGCCGGGCACCCGTTGCTGGCCGGGCCCGTGGAGCTGGTGCGCGGCAGCGGCTTCACCGGCCGGGGCGAACTGCGCTTCACCGCGGCCGGAGCCGGGGCCGAGCTGGCGTTCGGCAGCTCGGACGGCTACCGGGTGGTCCGCGAGAGCGAGAGCCGCCAGGCCGCGGCCGGGCTCACCGGCCGCCAGACGACCACCCGGACGGTGCGGCTGCACCTGTCCCGGTTCTCCGGCCCGGAGGAGCGGGACGAGCAGGTCGTCACGGTCCGCGAGCGGGTGCCGGTCTCCGAGGTGGCGGCGGTCGAGGTCCGGCTGCGCAAGGAGGAGTGCTCCCCGTCGCCGGACTCCTTCGACGCCGAGGGCATCCTCCGCTGGGACGTGCCGCTCGGGCCGGGCGCCCGCCGGACGGTCACGCTGGTGTACGAGGTCTCCGCCGCCGGCAGGGTCGCCGGGCTCTGACCGCACCGGACGCCGGCGCCCGGGCCGCACCGGGCGCCGGCCCGGCCCGGAGACCCCACCGGACACCGGGCCCCTCGTGACGACCGCTCAGGACCAAACCGGGTACAACAGGAACATGATCCTCCACCTCGCACCCCTGGACGACTGGCTGGCCGACCCCGGTCGGCCGTACGCCACCGCGTCGCTGCTCACCGACGGGTTCATCCACTGCTCGGCGGACGAGCAGACGGCGCTCGCGGTGGCCAACGCCTTCTTCGCCGACACTCCCGACCCGCTGATGGTGCTGCTGATCGAGGAGTCGCTGGTGGAGCCGATGGTCAAGTGGGAGGCCCCGGACGGCGCACCGCCGCCCGGGGCCACCCCCGACGTGCTCTTCCCGCACATCTACGGACGGCTGAACCGCTCGGCCGTCCAGGGCCTGCTGAAGGTCGAGCGCGGCCCGGACCACCGCTGGGCCACCCTCACCCCCTGGAGCTGACACCCGGCCCCGCACCCGGCGCCGGCCCGGCATCCGGACCAGACCCCGCACCCGGCGCCTGCCCCGGCTCTGCACCCGCACCCGCACCCGGCTCCGCACCCGGCGCCGGCCCCGCCCTCAGAGCCAGCCCCGCTCCCGGGCCGCCATCCCGGCCTGGAAGCGGGTGGTGGCGCCCAGCGAGCGCATCAGGCTCTGCAGCCGCCGCTGGGTGGTCCGGGCGCTCCAGCCGAGCGACCGCGCGATCGACTCGTCGGTGAGGCCGGCCGCCAGCAGGCCCAGCAGCTTGCGGTGGTCGGCCTCCGGCTCCAGCCCGGCGTCGCCGGTGCCGATCGCGGCCTGCAGCTGCACGGCCCGCTCCCACTCGGCTTCGAACAGCGTGTCCAGCGCCTGGAGCAGCGCGGAGGGGTGGATGACGTACGCGGCGTCGAGGACGCTGTCGCCCACGCTGATCGGGATGATCGCCATCCGGTCGTCCGACATGATCATCTTCATCGGCAGGGACGGCCGGACCCTCGCCTCCTCGCCGTCCGCCACCCCGGCCAGGATGTTCCGCTCCAGTCGCCCGGGCCAGGCCACCGCGTCCCGGTCGTAGATCGTCCGCAGTCGCAGGCCCTCGCGCAGCCGCCGGCGCTGCAGCGGGATCGGCGCCACCGGGTCCTGGATGTACGGCGGGCGGTCGAAGCCGCGGACCTGGTACTGGCTGGTCTCGGTGATGTGCTCCAGGCGCTGCGCGATCGCCTCGCCGCCGGTCAGCACCTCCACCGAGTGCGCCGGGTCGGTGTACCGCGAGGCCTCCCGGAAGGCGTCCATCAGACGGTGCATCTCGGCCCGGGCGTGCCGCAGTTCGGACTCCCGGTGGCCTATCAGGGTGCCGATCGCGACGTCGGGGGCGACCGGCAGGAAGCGGTGCCGGTCCACCGGGGCCCGGGTCGCCATGCCCTGCTGCGCGAGCCGGTCCAGGGCCCGCGCGCTCTGCTGGAGCGTCAGGCCGCAGCTCGCGGCCAGCTCCTCCGCGGTGGACTGCGGATTGGCCACCAGCGCCGCGTAGACCTGCCCGTCCGGCTCGGCGAGTCCCAGTGCGCTGAGTGGTGCATCCGACACGACGCCGTCTCCCCCGTTCGCCCCCCACCGGCGCACGACCTGGCGCAGTCCCGCCACGGGGCGGGCGGTGGTCCGGTGGCCATCCTCTGCCACGGATCATGACGCTGACAAGGCCGTGACCAGGGGTGCGGCCCGGCTCACAGCCCACCCCCGACGAACGGCCGAGGGCCTCCCCGCCACTCGGCGGGGAGGCCCTCGGAGGAGACCGCGGTGGAGACCGCGGGCACGGCTGCGGTCTACAGACCGACCTCGCGCATCAGCTGACCGACCTCGGGGTTGGTCAGGCGGCGCAGCCAGCCCGACTTCTGGTCGCCCAGGGCGATCGGGCCGAAGTGGGTGCGCACCAGCTTCTCGACCGGGAAGCCGGCCTCGGCCAGCATCCGGCGGACGATGTGCTTGCGGCCCTCGTGCAGGGTCACCTCGACCAGGTAGTTCTTGCCGACGTTGGAGACCACCTTGAAGCTGTCGGCGCGCGCGTAGCCGTCCTCCAGCTCGATGCCCTGGGCCAGCTGCTTGCCCAGGTCACGCGGGATCGGCCCCTGGATGGCGGCCAGGTAGGTCTTGGTCACGCCGTACCGCGGGTGGGTGAGGCGGTGGGCCAGCTCACCGTGGTTGGTGAGCAGGATGATGCCCTCGGTCTCGGTGTCCAGGCGGCCGACGTGGAACAGCCGGGTCTCCCGGTTGGTCACGTAGTCGCCGAGGCACTGGCGCCCGTCCGGGTCCTCCATGGTGGAGACCACGCCGGCCGGCTTGTTGAGCGCGAAGAAGAGGTACGACTGGGTGGCGACGGTCAGGCCGTCCACCTTGATCTCGTCGTTCTGCGGGTCGACCCGCTTGCCCTGCTCGGTGACGAGCCGGCCGTTGACCTCGACGCGGCCCTGCTCGATCAGCTCCTCGCAGGCGCGGCGGCTGCCGATGCCGGCCCGGGCCAGCACCTTCTGCAGACGCTCGCCCTCGGGCTCGCCGAAGGTCTTCGGCAGCTTGACCGCGGGCTTGTCGTGGCGGGCGAGGACGGCGTCCTCGATCTTCGCCTGCAGCTCGCGCGAGCGCTGCGGCTGACGGCGCGGGTCGCCCGGGGCGCCCTGGCCCTCGCGGCGCGGGCGCGGGGCCGGGCCGGGACGCCGGCCGGCGAAGCCGCCGCGGGCGGGGGTGGCGTTGGGGCCGCCGCCGTACTCGGGGCGGTCGTAGCGCCGCTCCTCGGGCCGCAGCGGGCGGTCCGGGTACCGGCGGTCGTCGCGGCGGTCGTCCCTGCGGTCGTCGCGGCGCCCGTCGCGCCCGGACGCACCGGAACCGCCCCGCGAACCGGAGCCGCCTCCGTACGAGCCGCCCCGCGAACCGGAGCCGCCACCGTACGAAGCGCCGCCGTACGAACCGCCCCGCGAACCGGACGCGGACCCGCCGCGACCGCCGCCACCGCCACCGCCGTACGAACCTCCGCGCGAGCCCGACCCCGAGCCCGAGCCGCCGCGGCCGCCGCCGCTGCCGCCTCCGTAGGAGCCGCCGCCCCGGCCCCCGCCCTGTCCGCCGCGACCGCTGCCGCCGCCGCTGCTGTTCCTGCCGTTGCCACTGCTACGCATCAAAGTGTCCGTACGTCGTTCCGTCTGGGATGTGCGGTCGTTTCGGCCGACCTCACCGCCCCCTACCGATCAGGCGCAGCCCGACCGGCCTCGCCACTGCCGTCCACGGCCTGCACGGCAGCGGCGGCGACCGCCTCCGCGATCATCGTGCCCTCCAGGGACTCCGCTTCCACGTCGTCGACCTCGGGCAGGAAGGGAGCGAGCTCCGGCAGCTCATCCAGGCCGCGGAGCCCCATCCGTTCCAGGAAGTAGTTCGTCGTCCGATACAGGATCGCACCTGTTTCGGGCTCGGATCCGGCCTCTTCCACCAGTCCTCGCTGTACCAGGGTACGCATCACGCCGTCACAGTTCACACCACGGACGGCGGAAACCCGGGATCTGGACACCGGCTGCCGGTAGGCGACGACCGCCAGGGTCTCCAGCGCGGCCTGCGTCAGACGGGCCTGCTGGCCGTCCAGCAGGAAGCGGTCGACGGCCGGGGCGCAGGTGTCACGGCTGTAGAACCGCCACCCGCCGGCGACCAGCCGCAGGTCGAACCCCCGGCCCTGGGCGGTGTACTCGGCGGACAGCTCGCGCAGCGCCGCGGCCACCGCCGCCCGGGGGCGCGCCAGCACCCCGGCCAGCCGGTCCTCGGTGGCCGGCTCGTCGACGACCATCAGGATCGCCTCCAGCTCGGCCCTGAGCCCGGCCGTGGTGAGCCCCTCGTCCGCGGCGGCCGGGGCCTGCGCCACGGCCGGTCCGGCGCTCCGGCCCGCCGCCGACGCACCGGAAGTCGACGGAGCCGACTTCTGGTGCACGACCTGCTGCCCGGCCTGGCCACCGGCCCGGGGCACCACCCGCACCCCGCCGTCCGGCACCACCGCGCCCGACTCCGCCGCACCCGGCCCCACCAGCCGCGCCGCCGCCCCGCCCGACTCCGCCACCGGACCCGGCTCCGGCTCAGGAGCCGCCACCGGCTCCGGCAGCAGCTCGAAGGCCGGCTCCAGCCACTCCTGCGCCCGCGGCCGCCCCGGCAGCCCGAGCGGGCGCCGCGCCGGCCGCCGGCCGCCCTCGTTCCCGCCCGTACCCGTGCCCGTGCCCGTACCCGAACCCATCAGCGCCCGTCCTCCTCGCCCCGGCCCGCGGCCGCGGCCCGTTCCGCCGCCGCGGCCTCGCCCGCCGGCCGGTCGAACTCGTCCGTCACCGCCACCTCACCCCGGTCCGCCCCGGCCACCCAGCGCACCAGCAGCTCGCCCAGCGCCTCCGGCTGCTCGAAGGCCAGCACCCGTTCCCGGTACAGCTCCAGCAGCGCCAGGAACCGGGCGACCACCACCAGGGTGTCCGGCGCGTCCGCGACGAGCCGCTGGAAGGACGCCTCGCCGAGCTCGGTGAGCAGCGCCACCACCAGCCCGGCCTGCTCCCGCACGCTGACCGGCGGGGTGTGGATGTGGTCGACGTACACCACCGGCTCCGGCCTGGGCTCCATGGCCTTGGCCGCCAGCTGCGCGAGCCGCTCCGGCCCGATGCCGAGGACCACCTCGGGCAGCAGCTCGGCGTGCCGGGGCTCCAGCCCGACGGTGCGCGGGCGCCGCGCCAGCTCGGCGGCCCAGCGCTCGCCGAACAGGGCCGCCGCCCGCTTGTACGCCCGGTACTGCAGCAGCCGGGCGAACAGCAGGTCGCGGGCCTCGAGCAGGGCGAGGTCCTCCTCGTCCTCGACCTCGGCGGCGGGCAGCAGCCGGGCGGCCTTGAGGTCGAGCAGGGTGGCGGCGACGACCAGGAACTCGGTCGCCGCGTCCAGGTCCCAGTCCGGGCCCATCGCCCGGATGTGCGCCATGAAGTCGTCCGTGACGGTGGCCAGCGCCACCTCGGTCACGTCGAGCCGGTGCTTGGCGATGAGGCTGAGCAGCAGGTCGAAGGGGCCCTCGAAGTTGTCCAGCCGCACCCGGAAGCCGCCCCGCGGGGCCTCCTCGGAGGCGTTCCCCGACCTCCTCGGGGGCACGTCCGGGGACGGCTCCGGGGGCACGCCCGCAGGCGCGTCCACGGGGGTGGCGGGTGGTTCGGCGGTGCTCGGCATGGCGGTCCATCTTCACCCGCGCCGCCCGCCCGGCCGGCCCAGGGGGCGCCGACACGCCGCGGCGGCGGGCCCGCCGCCGGACCGGGCGCGGGGCACCACCCGCGCGAGCTCGTACGAACGCGGCGGGCGGCCGACCCGGCGGACAGCACCCACCGGACAACGAGCAGAGCGGAACGGAGCGGAGCGGACGGCGGCCGCACCGCCGACTGCGCGCCCCGAGCACCGCGGACCGCGGGCCGCACCACCGAACCGCCGGAACGCCCGGCAGCGGGCCTTCAGGGGCCGGAGGGCGGGCGGACCGGCCCGGGAGGCCGGGGCGGGGCCCCGAGGGCCCTCAGGGGCGGCTACCGCCCGCGCAGCCGCCGCACCAGGATGGAGGCCTCGCCGCGCTGCTCCAGGTCCGCCAGGACGACCGCGATGGCCTCCCGGACGATCCGCCCGCGGTCCACGGCCAGGCCGTGCTCGCCGCGCAGCACCAGCCGGGTGTGCTCCAGGTCCATGAGCTCCTCGGCGGACACGTACACGGTGATCTTCTCGTCGTGCCGCTCGCGCCCGCTGGGGCGGCGCGGCGCGCGGCCGCGCGGCCGGGCGCGCCCGGCGGTGCCCGGCGCCTCCTCGGCGGTGCCGGCGTGCTGGCGGCCGCCCGGCGCGGGGGCTGCTGCGCGGCCGCCGGCGGCGGCCTGCGCGGCCCCCGGGGAGCCCGCCGGTGCGGCGGACCGCTGGACGGGCGGCTGCGCGGGTGCCGGCACGGAGGCCGGCTGCTGGTCCTGGGACGGCCTGCGCCCGGCCCCGCCGGCGCGCTGGGCGTCCTGCGTGCCGTTGGCGTCATGGGTGCCCTCGGCGCCGTCCTGCCCGTCCGTGCCACCGGCGTTCCGCGCGGTCTCCGGTCTGGATGCCTCGGCGGCCGGACGCGGCGCGAGGGACGGCGACAGCGCCATCCCGCCGGTGGTCCGGAACAGCTCGTCGGCACCCGGGAGACTCACTCGGCGGGGCGGCACCGGTCGAGCACCTCCCTGGCGAGCTGGCGGTAGGCGGCGGCGCCGACCGAGTTGGTCGCGTACGTCGTGATCGGCTCGCCGGCGACGGTGGTCTCGGGGAAGCGCACGGTCCGCCCGATGACGGTGTGGAAGACGTGCTCGCCGAACGCCTCGACGACGCGCGCCAGCACCTCACGGCTGTGCACGGTGCGCGAGTCGTACATGGTGGCGAGGATGCCGTCCAGGCGCAGCTCGGGGTTGAGCCGCTCGCACACCTTCTCGATGGTCTCGGTCAGCAGCGCGACGCCGCGCAGCGCGAAGAACTCGCACTCGAGCGGGACGATGACGCTGTGAGCGGCCGTCAGCGCATTGACCGTCAGCAGGCCCAGCGAGGGCTGGCAGTCGATGATGACGTAGTCGTAGTCGGGCAGCAGCGGCTTCAGGGCGCGCGCCAGCGCGGACTCCCGGGCCACCTCGCTGACCAGCTGCACCTCGGCCGCGGAGAGGTCGATGTTGGACGGCAGCAGGTCCATGCCCGGCACGGCCGTCTTGAGCAGCACCTCATCGGCCGTCAGGCCCCGCTCCATGAGCAGGTTGTAGACGGTGACGTCGAGCTCCATCGGGTTGACGCCCAGTCCGACGGAGAGCGCGCCCTGCGGGTCGAAGTCGACGAGCAGCACCCGGCGGCCGTACTCGGCGAGCGCGGCACCCAGGTTGATGGTCGACGTGGTCTTGCCGACGCCGCCCTTCTGGTTGCACATCGCGATGATCTGGGCGGGGCCGTGCTCGGCGACCGGCGCGGGGATCGGGAAGTACGGCAGCGGGCGGCCGGTCGGGCCGACCCGCTCGCGGCGCTGGCGGGCGGCGTCCGGGGCCAGCGTGGCGGCGTACTCCGGATCCGGCTCGTACTCGGCGTCCGGGTCGTCGTAGGCGCCGTAGGCGAAGTCGCCGTAGCCCACTCCGTAGGCCGCCAAGTCGGTGTCGTGTTCGGTCACCGTGGTCACCTGTGCTGTGTTCTGGCGTGCTTCGAAGGTACGGAGTGCGACCGAGCCGACCTCGGCCGAGCCCACGGTGGCCTGCCGGGCCCCGGGCTCCTCACTCGGCTGGCCGGCGGTGCGCTCCGCCAGTCCTGGCTGACCACCCCCGGGAGCAAATGTCGACTCATTCACAAGTCGTCTTACCTCCTTGGGCATCCAGGACTCTATGTCGATTCGTCAGCGTGGCAGCATGCCGACGGTTTGCGACTCTAGGCCGTTCCAGGCGTTCGCAGCAACACAATCCACGGTAGTGGGCAGGATGTGTCGACTATCAGGCGGGCCGATGTCAAGGGATGAGTGGGCCGTTGACCCTAACGTTTCTGCGGTCGGGTGACGCGACCCACGGAAATTGACGACAGAGCGACCCGCCCGCTCCCCCGCCCGTTCACGGGCACGGCGAAGCCCCCGGCCCGGGGGGAGAGGGTCGGGGGCGAAGGACCGCCGGGCGGTCTGGTGGATCAGGCGAGCACGCTCTCCAGGGAGACCGACTCCAGGCCGAAGGCCTCGGCCACGGCGGGGAAGGTGATCTGGCCCTCGTGGACGTTCAGGCCCTTGGCGAGCGCCGGGTCGCGGCGCAGCGCCTCCTTCCAACCGCGGTTGGCCAGCTCGACGACGTAGGGCATCGTCGCGTTGGTCAGCGCGTAGGTGGAGGTGTTCGGGACGGCGCCCGGCATGTTGGCCACGCAGTAGAAGACCGAGTTGTGGACCTGGAAGGTCGGCTCGGCGTGCGTGGTCGGGTGCGAGTCCTCGAAGCAGCCGCCCTGGTCGATGGCGATGTCGACGAGCACGGAGCCCGGCTTCATGCGGGAGACCAGCTCGTTGGTGACGAGCTTCGGGGCCTTGGCGCCCGGGATCAGCACCGCGCCGATGACCAGGTCGGCCTCGATGACGGCCTTCTCCAGCTCGAAGGTGTTGGAGACGATGGCCTTGATCTTCGTGCCGAAGATGCGGTCGGCCTCGCGCAGCTTGTTGATGTCGCGGTCGAGCAGGGTCACGTCGTAGCCCATGCCGATGGCGATGGTGGCCGCGTGCCAGCCGGAGACGCCACCGCCGATGACGACGGCCTTCGCCGGGTGGGTGCCGGGCACGCCGCCGGGCAGCACGCCGCGGCCGCCGGCCGGGCGCATCAGGTGGTACGAGCCGACCTGCGGGGCCAGCCGGCCCGCGACCTCGGACATCGGGGCGAGCAGCGGCAGGGCGCCGTTGCCGAGCTGCACGGTCTCGTACGCGATGGCGGTGGTGCCGGAGGCGACCAGCGCGTCGGTGCCGGCACGGTCGGCCGCGAGGTGCAGGTACGTGAAGAGGGTCTGGCCCTTCCGCAGCCGGTGGTACTCGGAGGCGATGGGCTCCTTGACCTTCAGCAGCAGGTCGGCGGTGGCCCACACCTCGTCGGCGATGGGGAGGATGGTGGCGCCGGCGGCCACGTACTCCTCGTTGGGGATCGAGGAGCCGACACCGGCGTTGTCCTCGATGTAGACCTCGTGTCCGTTGCGGACCAGCTCATGCACGCCGGCGGGCGTGATGGCCACGCGGTACTCGTGGTTCTTGACCTCGCGGGGGATGCCGACCTTCACGGCTAAACACGTCCTCTTGCCATGGGGGTCCCTACCGGAGAAGACCGGCGGGCGACGCGCACGTGGGGAAGCCTCCGGGGCAGCCCGGGGCATGGATCGCTGCGCGACTGAGTTCGAGTGTAATGAAGCCCAGTCGGCGTGTCAGCCTTCCAAAGTGAATAAATCTGCCGAACACATTGGCAGGTTCGTAGGCTTCCCCTGCGATCTTCCCGCCAAAAGCGTATGAACCGGGCATCTTCGACAATACCCCCGAAAGGCCTCTCACCACCCGGCGTCGACGCGTTCCCGCAGGTCCGCCAGGGCAGCGCCGACGGCCTCCCGGCCGCGTTCGTCGCCGAGGCGGCGCAGCACCGACAGGGCCGCCCGGTACTCCCGGTCCGCCTCGTCGAACCTGCGCTGCGCGGTGTGCGCCTCGGCCACCCGGGCGAGCAGCCTCGCCTCCGCGGCGTGGTCGCCCAGCGACTGCCGCAGGCCGAGCGCCCGCCCGTACCAGTCGGCGGCGCGCACGGCGTCGCCGAGCGCCCGGTGGCAGCCGGCCGCGCCCTCCAGGGCCCGCGCGCACAGCGGCTCGTCGTCGGCCGTCCGGGCGTGCTCCAGGGCGGCCCGGTAGTGCGCACCGGCCTGCTCCCAGCGGCCCGCCGCCACCTGGAGGTCCCCCAGGTTGAGCAGCGCCGCCGAGGCCCGGCGCGGCTTGCCGTGCCGTTCGGCGACGGTCAGCACCAGCTCGTGCAGCCGGTAGAGGTCCGCGGGGGCCGCGGCGCCGGTCAGCGGCAGGGCCCTCAGCAGGGCCGTGACCAGCCGGCCGGCCGAGCCGTCCAGGTCGCCCTGGCCGATCGCGTCGGCGACCGCGCCGAGCAGCAGGTCCCGCTCCCCGAGCAGCCACTCCCGGGCGTGCCCGGCCGAGCCGAGCCGCAGCGGGGCGGGCAGCGGGTCGGGGCCGGGGCCGCCCGCCGGGTCCAGCAGGGCGCGCGCCGACTCGGTGAGGCGCACCAGCCGCTCCAGCAGCCGGGCCCGGGCGAGTTCGGTCTCGGCCGGCCGGTCCTCCCGCTCCCGCAGCCGGACGAGCCGCGGGTAGAGCCGGCCGGGCACCCGGTAGCGCGGGCTGCCGTCGGCGGCCGGGGCCTCTTTCCCGAGCAGCTCGTGCTCGGCCAGCGCCGCCAGCGTCGCGGCCGCCTCCGGCGCCGGGCAGCCGACCAGGGCCGAGGCGGTGCGCGGGTCGGCGGTCTGCGCCGGGGCGAGGGTGAGGGCGCGCAGCATCCGCGCCTGGGCCGCCGGGAGCGTGCCGTACAGCAGGGTGAACGCGCCGATCAGCGGGTCGTTGTCGGGAACGGGCACCGGCTCGGCCGGCTCCGGCCCGGGCTTGACCCAGGACGCCTGGTCCCCGGCGGCGGTACCGGCCAAGGGCTCCTCCGCCGGCCGGGCGGCGCCCGCGGGCTTCTCCGGCTCCCGGGCCTGGGGCTGCTTGCGGCGGTCCCCGGCCTTCCGGGGCTGCCCGGACCGCTCGGTCTTCCCCGGCCTCCCGGACTCCCCCGGGGCACCCACGGCGCCCTCAGCACCCTCGGTGCCCGCGATTCCCCCGGTTCCGGGAGCCGGCGCGGCCCCCTCGGCCGCCACCGCCCCGTTCCCCGCCGCCGTCTCCTTCCCCGCGGCCGTCCCCCCGGCCGCCCCGCCCTTGCGCCCGCCCTTCCGCTTCGGCGCCGCCCCCCGCTCCGACTCCTCGCCGACCACCCGGGTGAGCTCGGCCGCCGCCTCGGTGACCGCCGCCTTCGGGTTGCCGCGCAGCCACCCGGCCATCAGCCGCAGCGCGGCCGGGCGCGCCGCGCAGGCCTCCGCCAGATCGGCCCCGCCGACCGGGTCGCAGGAGATCCTGGTACCGCCGACCAGGTCGGCGAGCAGCTCGCCGGAGGCCTGCCGGTCGAGCCCGCCGAGGATCACCGGGTCGATGTCCTCGATCCCGGTGAGCGGTCCGGCGGTGGTGGCGAGCACCAGGCAGCCCGGTTCGTCCGCGAGCAGCGGCCACAGCTGTCCGGCGTCGCGGACGTCGTCCAGGACCACCAGCACCCGGCGGCCGGCCAGCGCCTCGCGCAGCGCCACGCAGGCCGGTTCGTCCCGCCCGTCCCCGACGGCCCCGGGCAGCGGCACCGGGGCCTCGGGGTCGAGCTGCTCCAGCAGCAGCCGGGCGGCCCGGGCGGGCGGCACCCGGCCGCCGTCGGCCGCGGACAGGCGCGCGAAGAGCACGCCGTCGGGGTGGTCGGCGGCGACGGTGCGGGCGAAGCGGGCCGCCAGCGCGGTGCGTCCGGAGCCGGGGCGCCCGGCCAGCACCAGCACCGTGCTGCGGCCGCTGGCCGGGCGGGCCGCGGCCGCCCGCAGTGCGGCCAGTTCGGCCCGCCGCCCGACGAACAGCGCGGGCCCGGCCGGCAGCCGGTCCAGGCCGGGGACGGCCCCGGGGGGCGCGTCGGGGCCGGGGTCCATCGTCGCCGTCTTCCTCGCCACCCGTGCCACTCCCGACGTCATCCGGCGCTCCGCGGGGGCGGCCCGGGACGGGCGCCCTGTCTGCGAAGCGTAGTTCGACCGTCCGGCTCAGCCGAGGTGACATCCGGTCGTACGAACCGGTAAATCACCCCCGTGGATCAACCGCGGCGCGGCCGCGGGCGGCCGGGCCGTTCGCTCACGCCTCGAAGGGCCGGGCCGGCCAGGGCGAGTCCGCCGGGCGCAGCGCGTCCAGTCCGTCCGCCCCGGTGAGGGCGGCGTGCAGGGCGAGGGTGCCGGTGATCAGGGTCGGGTTGTGCAGCAGCCCGGCCTGGATCATCCGGATCAGCTCCGGCACCGGCACCCAGGCGACCTCGATCTCCTGCTCCTCGCCGTGCGCCTCGTAGCGCTCGCCCTCGGCGGCCGAGAGGTCGGTGGCGAGGAACATCCGCAGCGCCTCGTCGGTGCCGCCCGGGGAGGTGTAGAAGTCCACCAGGACGCGCCAGGTCTCGGCACGGCAGTGCGCCTCCTCGAACAGCTCGCGCCGGGCGGCGTGCCACGGGTTCTCGCCGGGCACGTCCAGCAGCCCGGCCGGCAGCTCCCAGAGGCGGTGGCGGACGGGGTGGCGGTACTGCCGCAGGACGAGCACCCGCTCCTTGTCGTCCAGGGCGAGCACGGAGACCGAGCCCGGGTGGGTCTGGTAGTCGCGGCGGGCCCAGCTGCCGTCGGGCATCCGGACCTCCTCGCTGCGCACTCCGGTGACCTTGCCCTGGAACGGCGTCCGGCTCTCCCGGACCTCCCACTCCTCGGCCGCGTCGGCGATCACCAGGTCGCTCTGCTCGTCCATCGCTCTCCCCTTTTCGTCAGTACGACACAATCTAACGCCGGACGGCGGCCCCGCGGGAATCGCGGGGCCGCCGTCCGGTGAACGACCGACGATTACTCGGCAGTGGCGGTCTTGATCTCGATGGCGGCCTTGACCAGGCCCGCGAACAGCGGGTGCGGGCGGGTCGGGCGGGACTTCAGCTCCGGGTGGGCCTGGGTGGCGACCAGGTACGGGTGCACCTCGCGGGGGTACTCGACGTACTCCACCAGGTCGCCCTTGGGCGAGAGGCCGGAGAACTGCAGACCGGTCTTCTCGAGGTCCGCGCGGTACGCGTTGTTGACCTCGTAGCGGTGGCGGTGGCGCTCCTCGACGTACTGCTCGCCGGCGTAGACCTCGCGCACGATGGAGCCCTCGGCGAGCTTGGCCGGGTACAGGCCCAGGCGCATGGTGCCGCCCAGGTCGCCCTTGCCGTCGACGATGGCCAGCTGCTCGGCCATGGTGGAGACGACCGGGTGCTTGGCCGCGGCGTCGAACTCGGTGGAGTTCGCCTCGGGCAGGCCGGCCAGGTTGCGGGCCGCCTCGATCACGACGCACTGCAGGCCCAGGCAGAGGCCGAGCAGCGGGACCTTGTTCTCGCGGGCGTAGGTGATGGCGCCGACCTTGCCGTTGACGCCGCGGTCGCCGAAGCCGCCGGGGATGCAGATCGCGTCCACGTCGCCGAGCTGCTCCCGGGCGCCCTCGGGGGTCTCGCAGTCGTCCGAGGTGACCCACTTGATCTCGACCCGGGCGTTGTTGGCGAAGCCGCCGGCGCGCAGCGCCTCGGTCACCGACAGGTAGGCGTCCGGGAGGTCGATGTACTTGCCGACCAGCGCGACCTTGACGATGTGCTGCGGCTCGTGGACGCGGCGCAGCAGGTCGTCCCAGGTGGTCCAGTCCACGTCGCGGAACGGCAGGTCGAGCCGGCGCACCACGTAGGCGTCCAGGCCCTCGCCGTGCAGGACCTTGGGGATGTCGTAGATCGACTTGGCGTCGATGGCCGCGACCACGGCCTCCTCGTCCACGTCGCACATCAGCGAGATCTTGCGCTTGATGGCCTGCGGGACCTCGCGGTCGGCGCGCAGCACGACGGCGTCGGGCTGGATGCCGATGTTGCGCAGCGCGGCGACGGAGTGCTGGGTGGGCTTGGTCTTCAGCTCGCCCGAGGGGCCGATGTACGGCAGCAGGGAGACGTGCACGAAGAACACGTTGTCCCGGCCGACCTCGTGGCGGACCTGGCGGACGGCCTCCAGGAACGGCAGCGACTCGATGTCGCCGACGGTGCCGCCGACCTCGGTGATCACCACGTCGACGTCCTCGGTCGCCATCCGGCGGATCCGGGACTTGATCTCGTTGGTGATGTGCGGGATGACCTGGACGGTGTCGCCCAGGTACTCGCCGCGGCGCTCCTTGGCGATGACCGTGGAGTACACCTGGCCGGTGGTGACGTTGGCCGAGCCGTGCAGGTTCGTGTCGAGGAACCGCTCGTAGTGGCCGATGTCCAGGTCGGTCTCGGCGCCGTCGTCGGTGACGAAGACCTCACCGTGCTGGAACGGGTTCATGGTGCCCGGGTCCACGTTGAGGTACGGGTCGAGCTTCTGCATCGTCACGCGCAGGCCGCGGGCCTTGAGCAGCGCGCCGAGGCTGGAGGCGGTGAGGCCCTTGCCGAGCGACGAGGCGACACCCCCGGTGACGAAGAGGTGCTTGGTCGTCACGGCGCGGCCGTTCGCTGCCTTGCCGGAATGGGGCTGTGCCAAGAGGGGGCTCCCGTGGGTCGCGTGTCGAAGGTGACGTGGTGGGAGGCTCGCGGCTCGCCTGGCGACGGGAGGCCGGTGCGGAGCACGGCGCTCGGAGGGTCGTCGATTCGGCTGGTCCGGGGCGTTTGATCCCACCGGTCCACGGGATACCAGGGTATCAGTGACCCGGACGGGACGCCTTCCGGCCCGCTCGCGGCACCCCGGGGGCGTACGCGGGGCGCACCACCGGCGCACCATACGGCCCAGCAGTCACACCGGTCGCACCACGGCCGGACCGGGCCACCCCGGGGCACCCCGTTCGGGCCATGACAGCCCCTCCACCGGGACCAGCCGGGGCTGATCCGTCCGGACCATCCTGGGCGACACCCTCGCGATGCACGGCATTTCCGCCGAATTGTGGCGCCACACGAGGCTGCGCCCGCGTGCTTCGCCCCTTTCGTCCGTCGTAAGCTGCACGGACGCATCGCCGACAGCACGAGCACGCGGAGGGCGTGGGAGCGTCAGGACACTCCCGGTCCCCGATGCGCGACCGGACCTCCCCGTAATCCAGTTCCTCCCCACCCACTCCAGGGGCTCGACCGGGCCCCGCACGGACACTCCAGCAAGGCCCGCCACCACCCCCCGGCGGGCCGGACGTCCCGGGGTGGACCTCCGGCCCCGCAGACCGCTCGCTCCCCCGGATCGCCGTTGCGTCCTGACCACATTGCGAACTGGAGATCCACGTGGCCGGCCGTATCGAGGACTACGCACTCATCGGGGACATGCAGACCGCTGCCCTGGTCAGCAGGGACGGGGCGGTGGACTGGCTCTGCCTGCCCCGCTTCGACTCGCCGGCCGTGTTCGCCGGCCTGCTCGGCACCGATGAACACGGCTTCTGGCGGATCGGGCCGGCCGAAGCCGTCGTGAGCGAGGTCCCCGCCCCCGCCGCACCGGCCGTCGCCGCCCGCTTCACCGACACCGGCGACCTGCGGGTCCCGCCGCCCACCGCCGCCGCCCCGGCCGTCCCCGCCGACCGCCGCCGCTACCGGGGCGACTCGCTGATCCTGGAGCAGGAGTGGGACGCCCAGGGCGGCACCGTCCGGGTGATCGACTTCATGCCGCCGCGCCCGCTCGCCGGCCGCGACGCCGTCCCGCAGGTGATCCGGATCGTCGAGGGCGTCGCCGGCACCGTCCGGATGCGCTCGGCCGTGCGGATGCGCTTCTCCTACGGCCGGGTGGTCCCCTGGGTGCACCGGGTCGAGCAGGCCGACGGCGGGCACCGCACCGTCGCCGTCGCCGGGCCCGACTCGGTCTGGCTGGACGGCGAGGCCGAGACCTACGGCCGCGACCTCACCACCTACGCCGACTTCACCGTCACCGCCGGCGAGCGGATCGCCTTCGCCCTCACCTGGCAGGCCTCCCACCTGGACCCGCCCACGCCCCCGGACGCCGAGGAGATGCTCGACGCCACCGCCGACTTCTGGCACGAGTGGGCCGGCCAGTGCACCTACCAGGGCCCGTACCGCGAGGCCGTGATCCGCTCCCTGATCACCCTCAAGGGCCTCACCTACGCCCCCACCGGCGGCATCGTCGCGGCCCCCACCACCTCGCTGCCGGAGGACATCGGCGGCGAGCGCAACTGGGACTACCGCTACACCTGGCTCCGCGACGCGGCCATCACGCTCTCCTCGCTACTGCGCACCGGTTACCGCGACGAGGCCCGCGCCTGGCGCGAGTGGCTGCTGCGGGCGGTCGCCGGCGACCCGGAGAACCTGCAGATCATGTACGGCATCGCCGGCGAGCGCGAGCTCACCGAGTCCTCGCTGGACTGGCTGCCCGGCTACGAGGGCTCCCAGCCCGTCCGGGTCGGCAACGGCGCCGCCGGCCAGCTCCAGCTCGACGTCTACGGCGAGGTCGTCGAGGCGCTACACCTGGCCCACATGACCGGCCTGGTCCGCAACGACCACGCCCACCACCTCCAGCTGCGCCTGATCGAGTACCTGGAGGACCACTGGCAGGAGCCGGACGAGGGCATCTGGGAGGTCCGCGGCCCCCGCCGGCACTTCGTCCACTCCAAGGTGATGGCCTGGGTCGCCGTCGACCGGACGATCAAGCTGCTGGAGCAGACGCCCGAGGACGCCCCGTCCGACGAGCACCTGGAGCGCTGGCGCGGCCTGCGGGAGACCATCCACCGGGACGTCTGCGAGCGGGGCTACGACCCGGAGCGCAACACCTTCACCCAGTACTACGGGGGCAAGGAGCTGGACGCCTCGCTGCTGCTCATCCCGCAGGTCGGCTTCCTGCCGCCGGACGACAAGCGGGTGATCGGCACCATCGAGGCGATCCAGCGTGAACTGTCCACCGAGGACGGCTTCGTGCTGCGCTACCCGACCCACGACGAGAGCGGCAACAACGTCGACGGCCTCTCCGGGCACGAAGGGGCCTTCCTGGCCTGCTCGTTCTGGCTCGCCGACGACCTCGCCATGATCGGCCGGGTGCAGGAGGCCCGCGAGCTGTTCGACCGGCTGCTCGGGCTGCGCAACGACATCGGGCTGCTCGCCGAGGAGTGGGACCCGCGGCTCAAGCGGCAGGTCGGCAACTTCCCGCAGGCCTTCAGCCACGTGCCGCTGATCGACACCGCGCTGCGGCTGACCGCCTGCGGGGGCGCCTACCTGTCCGCCCAGCCGGACGGCCTGGCGGCCGACCGGGTGGAACAGGCGACCGTCTAGGGCGTGTCTTGTGGATCTTGTCGGATAGGTCGCGGCGTCAGGGTGCGTGCATCGCAAGGCGGAGGAGGGAGTCCATGCGGAGCATCGGCGACCGACGACAACGCGGCGAGGTGCGTGCCCTGGCGTCGCGACCCCGGCAGTGATCCACAAGACACGCCCTAGGACGGCTGGCTGCGGTCCGGCCGGCCGGGGCGGCGGCCGTCAGGGCCGGCCGGGGCTCAGGCCCGCTGGACCAGCTCGTCGTAGGTGCTCAGCACCTGGGCCACGGTGGCGGCCTCGTCCGGCCAGGTCTCGGCCTGCTGCCGGCCGGCCGCCGCCAGCCGCCCGCGGCGCGCCGGGTCGGACAGCAGCTCGGCCACCGCCCGGCCGAGCGCGGCCGGGTCCCCTGCGGGCACCAGCACGGCCGCGTCGCCGACCAGTTCGGGGATCCCGCCGACGGCGGTGGCGACCACCGGCACGCCGGCCCGCATCGCCTCCTGCACGACCAGCGAGCGGGCCTCCCAGCGGCTGGAGACGACCACCGCGTCGGCGGCGGCCAGCAGGTCGGGGACGTCGGTGCGGTAGCCGAGCAGCCGTACCGGCAACTTCTCGGCGGCCACCCGCTCGCGCAGTCCGGCCGCCTCCGGGCCGTCCCCGGCGAGCAGCAGCAGCGGCTCCGGGTCGAGTGCGGACAGTTCGCGGGTGGCGTCCAGCAGCTGCCCGAAGGCCTTCTGCGGGACGAGCCGGCCGACCGCGAGCACCAGCGGCCGGTCCGGTCCGTCACCGAGCAGGGCGGCCCGGGCGGCGGCCCGGTCCAGCCGGCCCTCGGGCATCGGCGGGGCGGCCACCGGGCCGAGCCGGGCGTCGGTGGCCCCCAGTTCACGGGCCCGGGCGACGAGGTCGGAGGAGGCGCCGAGGACGAGGTCGGCGGCACGCGCCACCCGGCGCTCCATCAGCCGCTGCAGCCGGCGCTCCATGCCGGTGGCCAGCAGCGCGTGGTGCGAGGTGACCACCAGCGGGGTCTCCGGGCGCAGGCCGGGGAAGCGGCCGGCGGTGCGCAGCGCGAGGTCGGAGAGCAGCCCGGCGCGCAGCCCGTGCGCGTGGACGACGTCGGCACCGGTGAAGGCCCGGCGCAGTTCGCCGATCGCGGTGGCGTCGCTGCGGGCGCCGGCGGTGGGGGTGATGTCGACGGTGTGGAACCTGGCGCCGGTGCGGGAGAAGCCGAACAGGGCGTCCGTGCCGGCCGGGGCGCAGACCGTGACGGTCACGCCGTGCGCGACCAGGCCCTGGGCGAGGGAGCGCACGTGCGCACCGATGCCGCCGGTGCTGGCGGCCAGGACGAGTACCACGTGCAGCTGCCCCGGTTCGGGGGTGGCCGCGGCGGCCCGGGCGGCGGAATGGTCCACGTTCTCTCGCATCCGACTCGATCAGGTTCGCGCGCCGCTTCCGCGAGGATTGCCCGCCGACGGCGCTCGGGACTGGAAAGCCAATGTCCAGCCGCCACCATGCCAGGTCGGCGGCCCTCTTGGACAGTCGGCCGCACCCGGGGCGCGTCGCCGTCCGTCCGCGGGGCCGCCGCGCCCGGCTAGCGGTGGCGCGGGGCCCGGGCCGCTGCCAGCAGTTCCTCCGCGTGGGCGCGGCCCAGCTCGGAGTCCTCCAGGCCGGCCAGCATCCGCGAGAGTTCGCGCACCCGCTCCTCGTCGTTCAGCACCTTGACGCCGCTGCGGGTCACGGTGCCGTCGTGGGTCTTCTCCACGACCAGGTGCCGGTCCGCGAAGGCGGCGACCTGCGGGAGGTGGGTGACCACCACGACCTGGGCGGACTCGGCCAGCTTCGCCAGCCGGCGCCCGATCTCCACCGCGGCCTTGCCGCCGACGCCCGCGTCCACCTCGTCGAACAGGTAGGTGGGGACGGGGTCGGCGCCCGCGAAGACCACCTCGACGGCGAGCATCACCCGCGACAGTTCACCGCCGGAGGCGCCCTTGGCGATCGGCCGGGGCTGGGCCCCGGGGTGCGGGGCGAGCAGCACCTCGACCTCGTCCACACCGTGCGGCCCGTAGGCGACGGTGCGGCCCTCGAGCTCGATGCCGGACAGGTCGTCGACCCGGGTGATCGAGAAGGTCACCCGGGCGTGCGGCATGGCCAGTTCGGCGAGCTCGGCGGAGACGGCCTCGGCGAAGCGCCCGGCGGCGGCGTGGCGGGCGGCCGACACCTCCGCGGCCAGCTCGGCCAACTCGGCCCGCAGCTCCGTCTCGCGGGCGCCGAGCTGGTCGATCCGGTCGTCGTCGCCGTCGAGTTCGGCGAGCCGGGCGGCGCCGGCCTCGGCCCAGGCGATCACCTCGGCGAGGGTGTTCTCGGGGCCGCCGTACTTGCGCAGCAGCTGGGCCAGCACGGACCGGCGGTCCTCGACGGCGGCGAGCCGGACGGGGTCGGCGTCGAGGTCGTCCGCGTACCCGGCCAGGTCGCCGGCCACGTCGGCGAGCAGGTAGCCGACCTCGTTGACGCGGTCGGCGAGCGCGGCCAGGCGCTCGTCGTGGTGGCGCACGGCGTCCAGGGCGCGGCGGGACTGCGCGAGCAGGGTGCCGGCGTCCAGCGCCTCCGGGTCCGCCGGGTCGCCGGCCAGCGCGGCGTGGGCGAGGGTGGCGGCGGAGGAGAGCGCGTCGGCGTGGCCGAGCCGCTCGGCCTCGGCGGCCAGCTCGACGTCCTCGCCGGCCACCGGCTCGGCGGCGGCGATCTCGTCCAGGCCGAACCGGAGCAGGTCGGCCTCCTGGGCGCGCTCGCGCGCCTGGGTGGTGAGCTCCTCCAGCGTGGCGGAGACCTCGCGCAGGCTGCGGTAGGTCTCCCGGTAGCGGGCCAGCGGCCCGGCCACGGTCTCGCCCGCGTACCGGTCCAGCGCGCCGCGCTGGCGGGCCGGGCGCAACAGCCGCTGCTGGTCGGTCTGGCCGTGCACGGCGATCAGGTCCTCGCCGAGCTCGGCGAGCAGGCCGACCGGGACGGCCCGGCCGCCCACGTAGGCCCGGGAGCGGCCCTCGGCGGAGACGGTGCGGCTGATCAGCAACGCGCCGTCGTCCAGCTCGGCCCCGGCTTCCACCGCCCGGGCCGCCACCGGAGAGTCGGCGGGCAGCTCGAGCCGGCCCTCGACGACCGCGCGCCCGGTGCCGTTGCGCACCAGGCCCGGGTCGGCGCGGCCGCCGAGCAGCAGGCCGAGGCTCGTCACGACCATGGTCTTCCCGGCGCCGGTCTCACCGGTCACGGCGGTGAAGCCGGGCGCGAGTTCGACCACCGCGTCGTCGATGACCCCAAGATCCCGTATCCGCATCTCGTCCAACACGGAGACGACCTTACGAGGTTCCACCCCCGGCGCGCGACGAGCGGCAACGGCGCGCGGCAACTCCGTGCCCGGAAGTTCACCCCTTCCGGGAGGTTTGCCCGGGGCCCGGCACCGTGCACCACGGCAGGAAGAACTGCACCAGCGGGCCGATGGCCAGCGCGTACGCGACCGTGCCGACCCCGGCGGTGCCGCCGAGCAGCACGCCGGCGACCAGGACGGTGACCTCGATGCCGGTGCGGATCAGCCGCAGCGAGCGCCCGGTGCGCCGGTGCAGGCCGGTCATCAGGCCGTCGCGCGGGCCGGGGCCGAAGCGGGCACCGATGTAGAGGCCGGTGGCCAGGCCGTTCAGCGTGATCGCGGCGGCCATCAGCGCGATCCGGGCGGGCAGCCCGGCCGGGCCGTCGACCAGCCGCAGGGTGAGGTCCATCGACGCGCCCAGCACCAGGACGTTCGCCACCGTGCCGACGCCCGGGCGCTGGCGGATCGGGATCCACAGCAGCAGGACCAGGGCGCCGCAGATGGTCACCCAGGCGCCCACCGAGAGGCCCGCGGCACGCTGCAGGCCCTGGTGGAAGACGTCCCACGGGTCGAGGCCGAGGCCGGAGCGGAGCATCAGCGCCATGCTCGCGCCGTACAGGTAGAGGCCGACCGCGAGCTGCGGGATCCGGCGGCCCAGCGCGTGGGTGTCGCCGAGCAGGCGGGCGGCACGGGACGGCCGGGCGGTCCCCGACCGGCCGGCGGGCCCGGCCGGCTGGACGGTCGGCGCGGCGGCGGGCGGGGCGGCCGGCGCGGCGGCGGGCGGGGCCTCGGAGGGCCGGTCGGGCGTGGTCGGGTGCGTGGTGGCCAACGGGAGCTCCTGCGGGTGGTGCTGCACCGCCCGGCTGCCCCGGCGGTGGCGGACTCGATGGCCGCCCTGCCATGATGGCCAGGCCAAAGCGACCCCCTCCAGGGCCAATTCCGAGCAAGTGGACTGATCCCCCATGGCCGACTGGCACACCACCGTCACCCCGCCCGCGCTGGCCCGGCTGCTCGCCACCGCCCGGCTGCCCGAAGCCCCCGGCCCCCGCCGGCCCGCCTACCGGACCCTCGCCGGGCAGATCCGGCTGCTGGTCACCGAGGGCCGCCTGCCGGTCGGCGCCCGGCTGCCCGCCGAACGCGAACTCGCCACCGCCCTGGAGCTCAGCCGCACCACCGTCGCCACCGCCTACGAGACCCTGCGCGCCGAGGGCTACCTGCGCAGCCGCCGCGGCGCCGGCAGCTGGACCGCGCTGCCCGAGGGCGCCCCGCCGCCCGGCGACGCCCTGCACCCCGTCCCGCCGGACGAGCTCGGCCGCACCCTGGACCTCGGCGTCGCCGCCCTGCCCGCCCCGCAGCCCTTCCTCGGCGCGGCCGCCGCCCGCGCCGTCGAGCAACTGCCCCACTACGCCGCCGGACACGGCCACTACCCCACCGGCGTCCCGGTGCTGCGCGAGGCCGTCGCCCGGCGGTACACCGAGCGCGGGCTGCCCACCACCCCGGACCAGATCCTCGTCACCACCGGCGCGATGGGCGCCCTGCACCTCGTCCAGCGGGCACTGATCGGCCGCGGCGACCGGGTCGCCGTCGAGGCGCCCAGCTACGCCCACACCCTGCAGGCGCTACGGATCGCCGGCGCCCGCCTGGTGCCCGTGCCGTACGCCCCCGGCCCGCTCCCCGGGCCGAGCGGCCCGGCCCCGTGGGACCTCGCCGAGTGGCGCCGGGTGCTGCGCGGCGCGGCGCCCAAGGTCGCCTACGTGATCCCGGACTTCCACAACCCGACCGGCGCCCTGGTCGGCGAGGAGCAGCGGCGCGAGCTGCTGGCCGCCGCCCGGGCCGCCGGCAGCGTCGTCCTGGTCGACGAGACCACCGCCGAACTCGGTTGGGGCGTCCCGGAGTCCGAGCCCCTGCCGCGCCCGGCGGCGGCGCTGGACCGGGCCGCCCAGGTGGTCACCGTCGGCTCCGCGGGCAAGCTGCTCTGGGGCGGGCTGCGGATCGGCTGGGTGCGGGCCGCGCCCGCGCTGGTGCGCCGGCTGGCCGCCGACCGGGTCTACAGCGACGTCGGCACCCCGGTGCTCGACCAGCTGATCGCCGCCGACCTGCTGGGCGAGCCGCTGGCGGCCGTGCGCACGCACCAGCTGGACCGGCTGCGGGCCACCGCGCACGCCTTCGCGGCCGCACTGGCCGAGCGGCTGCCGGACTGGACCTTCCCGCCACCGCCCGGCGGGCTCTCGTTCTGGGTGTCCACCGGTGCTCTCTCCGGCGCGGCGCTGGCGCGGGCCGGGGAGCGCGACGGCATCCGGATCGCCGCGGGCAACCGGTTCGGCTCGGACGGCGCCTTCGAGCACCACGTCCGGATCCCGCTCACCGTGCCCGCCCCGGCCGTCCCCGACGCCGTGCGACGGCTCACCGCGCTGGCCGCCCGGGCGGCGGCGGGCGGCCGGTACGGACCGGCCGACCAGGACCAACCCCTGGCCGTCTGACGGCCGGCGGCCGTCCGGCGGGTTGCCGGGCGGCCCACGGCGCGCGCCCGTCCGCCGGGGCCGCAGGATCCGCCGGACGGCCCGCGGTCAGCAGCCGGTGTCCGCCCGGCCGCGCCAACCCGTCACCGGCAGCGCGAACTTGGCCACCAGCCGGTCGGTGAACGGCGCCCGGTGCAGTCGGGCCAGCCGCACCGGCGTCTGGCCCCGGCGGACCTCCACCCGGGCGCCCGCGGGCAGTTCGACCGAGCGCCGGCCGTCGCACCAGAGCACGCCGTGCGGGGTCTTGGGCTGCACCTCCACGGCCAGCACGGAGTGCGGAGAGGTCACCAGCGGGCGGGCGAACAGCGCGTGCGCGGAGATCGGCACCATCAGCAGCGCCTCCACCTCCGGCCAGACCACCGGCCCGCCGCCGGAGAACGCGTACGCGGTGGAGCCGGTCGGCGTCGCGCAGACCACCCCGTCACAGCCGAAGTTGGAGACCGGACGGCCGTCCACCTCGGTCACCACCTCCAGCATCCGCTCCCGGGACGCCTTCTCGATCGACGCCTCGTTCAACGCCCAGTCCTGGTGCAGCACATCGCCGTTGGTGCGGACGATGACGTCGATCGTCATCCGCTCCTCGACCGTGTAGTCGGCGTCCACCACCCGCTCGACCACCACGGCCAGGTCGTCCCGCTCGGCCTCGGCGAGGAAGCCCACCCGGCCCAGGTTGATCCCGAGCATCGGCAGCCCGTGCTCGCGCGCCAGCTCCGCCCCGCGCAGCAGCGTCCCGTCCCCGCCGGCGACCAGGATCAGCTCGCAGCCGTCCGCCGCCCCCGGGCCACCGGCGACCTTCTCCACCCCGTCCGGCAGGTCCAGGCCCACCGCCTCGGAGGCGAGCAGTCTGATCCGGATGCCCGCCTTCAGCAGCCCGTGCACCAGGCCCTCGACGCTGCGCAGCGCCGCCTCCCGGCCGGTGTGCGCGATCAGGAAGACCGTACGCTCGTCATCGCTCATGCCGCTGCCCTCTCCCTCACGCCTGCCGGGCCGCCCTCCGCCCCGGTGCGGTCGCGTCACACAGCATGACGGACCGGACGCCCGCAGAGCACCCTATCGGGGCCCCTCGGCGACGGCCCGGTCCGCCTCCGCGGGGTTCAACTGCGGGGCGTCGCGGCGCAGCCAGAGGAAGTACTCGACGTTCCCGGACGGGCCCGGCAGCGGGCTCGCGGTGACGGCACGCACGCCCAGGCCCAGCTCCCACGCCTGCCCGGCGACCTGGCGCACCATCTCCGCGCGCAGCTCCGGACTGCGCACCACCCCACCGCTGCCCAGCCGCTCCTTGCCGATCTCGAACTGCGGCTTGACCATCAGCACCAGGTCCGCGTCCTCGGCCGCGCAGCCGGCCAGCGCGGGCAGCACCAGGCCCAGCGAGATGAACGACAGGTCGCCGACCACCAGGTCGACCGGGGTGCCGCCGATCAGCTCCAGGCTGAGCTCGCGGACGTTGGTGCGGTCCATCACCGTCACCCGCTCGTCGCTCTGCAGCGACCACGCGAGCTGCCCGTAGCCGACGTCCACGGCGAGCACGCCGGAGGCACCGGCCCGCAGCAGGACGTCGGTGAACCCGCCGGTGGAGGCGCCCGCGTCCAGCGCCCGGCGGCCCTCCACCACCAGACCCTGCGGGACGAAGGCGGCGAACGCCCCGGCCAGCTTGTGCCCGCCGCGCGAGACGTAGTCGGGGTCGTTCTCGTCCTTGGCCACCACGACCGCCGCCGAGGTCTCCACCTGGGTGGCCGGCTTGGTCGCGGTCGTGCCGCCGACGGTCACCCGGCCGGCTGCGATCAGCTCGGACGCGTGCTCGCGCGACCGGGCCAGCTTGCGGCGGACCAGCTCCGCGTCGAGTCGGCGTCGTGCCACTGCCACTGGTGCTTCAGCTCCTACGGGTCCTACGGATCATTCCTGGTCGAGCGCGGCCAGCGTGTCGGCGAGCCGCTGGTGAACATCTTCGTACACCGCGACGTGCGCCTCGGCGGGGACCCCGTCCAGGGCCTCCAGCCGGGCCAGGCCGGCGTCCACGCCGGGGTGGCCGGTGGGGGCGAGTCCGACGCCGAGCGGCGCCGTCGGGTCAGCCGCTCCGGTCATCGGAGCGCTTCGTGCTGGTGGCCTTGCGGACGGTGGTCTTCTTCGTCGCCGTGCGCTTCGCGGGCGTCCCGGGCGACCCGGCCGACTCGGCGGCGGACTGCTTCGCGGTGGCGGTCTTCTTCACGGCCGTCTTGCGGACCGCCGTCTTCTTCGCCGCCTTCTTCGCCGCCGCCTTCTTCGCCCCGGGCGGCTCGGCGCCGCCCGACTTCGCACCGGGCGCCTTCGCTCCGGACGGCGCATCGGCCGGGGCCTTCTTCGCGGTGCCCTTGCGCGCCGCCGGCCGCTCAGGCTCGACGGGCTCGACGGGCTCCGCGGGCCCGGACGGACGCGCGGACCCGCTCGCCGGCTTCCGCCCCTGCGAGGCCCGCGGCGTCGGCGCCGCCCGCGGGACGGGCGGGACCGGCGGGTCGACCTCGACCGGCTCGTCCACCTCCACCCGCTCCGCCACTATCGGCTCCCCGGCCGCCCGGGCCTCCGGCCGCGCCTGCTCGTCCTCCCAGCCGCGCCCGAACAGGTCGTCCGCCCGGGGCGCCGGCACCGGCTGCTCCGAACGGTGGGCGTCGGCCGCCGGGCCGGGGCGCTCCGGCCCGCCCTCGTCCTCCTCGACCTCCCGCAGCTTGCTCTCCAGGTAGGCCAGCACCACGCCGACCTTGGTGACCTGATCACCGACCTTCTCGAAGGCCTTCTCCACCTCGCCCCGGGCCACCCCGACGGCCAGGTCCACCCCGGCCCGCCCGGCGGTGACCGCCTCGCCCGCCAGGGTCTGCAGGGTCTGCACCGACGGCGGGAACTGCCCGCCCAGCCGGCGCTCCACGTCCGCGACGTCGACCCCGGTCCGCTCCAGGATCGCGGCCGCCGTCCCGACGACCCGCTTGCCGACCTCCTCCACCAGCCCGGCGGCGACCTCCGCCACTCCCCGCACCGTCCTCGGCAGCATCCGGGTGCCTCCTAAGCGCCTGCGCGCATCGCTCCGTCGCCGTCGGTGCCCGGGCCGATCCGGGCACCCCACGGACGACGCTACCGCCAAAACCCGCCTGCGGTACCGTGGCCCGGCAGTGACCACCGCCGTCACCCGCCCGAATCCACCGGGAGCCCAGAGAGGGAGGCACCGCGATGGCCGACGCCGAGGAGTGCCGCGAGGCGCTGGAGCAGCTCAGCCGGAACATGGCGAAGTCCACCGGCGACGTCCGCAAGGCGGCCGCCCTGGACCGCTCGCTCAGCTGCCGGATCACCGACCTCGACCTGACCTTCACCGGTCAGCTGCGCGACGGCCGGATCCAGGGCCTCGCCTCGGCGCCCGGTGCGCCCACCGAGAAGGCCGCGATCCGGCTCACCATGAGCAGCGACGACCTGGTGGCCGTGGTCGGCGGCGGGCTCAACTTCGCCTCCGCCTGGGCCTCCGGCCGGATCCGGCTGGAGGCCGGCTTCCGCGACCTGCTGCGGCTGCGCACCCTGCTCTGACCCGGCTCCCGGCGGCCCGGGCCGTGCTGCACCCGGGGCACGGCGGTCCGGCGGTCCGGATGCCGCCGACCGCCGGGGCACACGCACCGCCGAAGCACCGCTCGCCGGGGCACTCGCACCGCCGAGCCCGGCCGCGGCCGGCCGGGTCAGAACCCCAGCTCGGCCAGCGCCTTGCGCCCGTCGGCCGCCGTCCCGTCCGCGTCCAGCGCCGCCCACGCCGCCGCGCACAGCGCCCGCAGGCCGTCCCAGCGGTCCCCGCCGCCGGACAGCCGCAGCACGCCGTCCCCGGCCGTGGCGACCCAGCCGCCGCAGCCGGCCCCGCCGTCCTCCCGGCCCACCGCGGGGTGCGGCTCCAGCAGCCCGCGCAGGTCCGCCGCCAGGTAGGTCGGCCGGTGCTCGACCGGGGCCGCCAGCAGCTGCGCCGGGGTGGTCACCCCGGTGAACACCAGCAGGCTGTCCACCCCGCCGTTGAAGGCGCCCTCGATGTCGGTGTCCAGCCGGTCGCCGACCACCAGCGGCCGCCGCGCCCCGGTCCGCAGCACGGTCTCCCGGTGCATCGGCGGCAGCGGCTTGCCCGCCACCTCCGGGTCCACCCCGGCGGCGGCCCGCACGGCCGCCACCAGGGTGCCGTTGCCGGGGGCGATGCCGCGCGCGGTCGGGACCGTCAGATCGGTGTTGGAGGCCACCCACGGCAGCCCCTGCTGCACCGCGTAGGAGGCCTCCGCCAGCTGCGCCCAGCCGACCGACGGGTCGTAGCCCTGCACCACCGCGAGCGGCTGCTCGTCCAGCGAGCGGACGGCGACCAGCCCGCGCTCGGCCAGCGCCTCCTCCAGCCCCGCGCCGCCCACCACGAGCACCTTCGCCCCGGCCGGCACCTTCTCCGCGACCAGCCGGGCGGCCGCCTGGGCCGAGTTGATCACGTCGCCCGGCTCGGCCGGCACCCCCAGCTCGGTCAGGTGCGCCGCCACCACGCGCGGCGGGCGGGAGGCGTTGTTGGTCACGTACGCGAGCCGCATCCCGGCCGTCCGGGCGGCGTCCAGCGCCTCCACGGCGTGCTCGACGGCGTTCGGGCCCGCGTAGACCACGCCGTCCAGGTCCAGCAGCGCCGTGTCGTACGCCTCGGTCAGCGGCCGGTCGCTGCCGCCGGGGGCGGTCCGTCGCACGGTGGGGGCCGTCTCGGTCATGGCTGCGCTACCTCATTCACTGCGTCGTTCGCTTCGTCGGGCGGCGCCTCGGGCCGGACCGGTCAGACCTCGTCGTCCGCACCGTCCTCGCCCGCCGGCCGCCCGTCCGGGCCGGGAGGGGGCGCCAGGTACCCGGGCGCCCCGGGCAGCAGCGGGCCGTAGGCCCCGGCGCGGGCCGCCAGGGTCGCCCTGGTCTGCCGCAGCGCCGCCCGGTAGTGCTCGGTGCCCGGCCGCATCGCCACGGCCAGCGCCAGGTGCTCGGCGGACGTCTCGAAGTCGCCCAGCCGGGCCGCCGCGACGCCCCACCCGAACTGAGCGTAGTCGTCCGAGGGATCGGCCAGCGCGACGGCCCGGAAGTTCTCCAGCGCCGCGGCGTACGACCCGGTGTCGAACTGGGCGCGTGCCAGCGTCTCCCGGATGCTGCGCGAGTGCGGCTCGGCCACCGCCGCCCGGGCCAGCAGCTGTTCGGCGGCCGCCGGATGGCCCTGGGCGAGCAGCTGCGCACCGCGCCGGAACCAGTCGTACACGTCCCCGGTCGGCTCGCCGGAGCGCGACTGGGCCGGCACGCCGCCGTCCGCCGGAGCGCCCCCGCCGGGGGCGCCGCCGGTGCCGCGCGGCTCGACCCGGCCGCCGCCGTCCACCCGTTCCTGCCCGTCGTCCATGCCGTACCTCGCCCTCGGTCTCACACCCGTCCCACGAGACGGCACGGGCATTCCGATCTCTCAACAACGCGTACCCGGTTACGATGCCCAGAATGAGCACACCCAGTGCAGAACACGGAGTCGAGACTCCGGAGGGCGGCCCCGGCGATCCCGGGCACGTCGCCACCGCAGGCCTGTCCCTGTCCCCCTTCCGCGGCCTGCGCTACGTCCCCGACCGGGTCGGCGCCCTCGCCGCGGTCATGTCACCCCCGTACGACGTCGTCGACCCGGGCCGCCGGCTCGACCTGGAGACCGCGGACCCGCACAACGTGGTGCGGCTGATCCTGCCCCGGCCCGAGCCCGAGGACGCCGGCGACCGGCCCGACCGCGACACCAAGTACCGGCACGCGGCCCGGCTGCTGGCCGACTGGCAGCGCGAGGGCGTCCTCGCCGCCGACCGGGAGCCCGGACTCTACGTCTACGAGCAACGCGTGCCCGCCACCGCCGACTCGCCCGAACTGCTCCAACGCGGGCTGATCGGCGCGCTCGCGGTCAGCGGCCGGGAGGCCGGCGTGGTCCTCCCGCACGAGGACGTCATGCCGCGGCCGGTCGCCGACCGGGTCGGCCTGATGCGCACCACCCGGGCCAACCTCGAACCCCTGCTCCTCACCTACCGGGGCAACGGCGGCGCCGCCGGCGTCGTCGAGCGCGCCGTCGAGGGCGAGCCGCTGCTCTCCACCGCCACCAGCGACGGCACCCACCACCGCCTGTGGGCGGTCACCGACCCGGCCGACATCGCCGAGATCGGCCGCGACCTGGCCACCTGCCGGGCCCTGATCGCCGACGGCCACCACCGCTGGGAGATGTACCTGCGCCTCCAGCGCGAACACCGCCACCTGCCGCGCAGCCCCTGGGACCGCGGTCTGGTGCTCCTGGTGGACACCGCCCGCTACCCGCTGCGGGTCCGGGCCATCCACCGCGTCCTGTACCGGCTGCCGGTGGCCGAGGCGCTGGAGAAGCTCGGCGACCAGTGGAAGGTCAAGGAGGTCCCCGGCCCGCTGAGCGCCGCCCTCCAGGCGCTCGCGGAGCAGAAACGTCACGGCGGCAACGGCTTCGTGCTGACCGGCGGCGACGGCGTCTACTGGCTGCTCGGCGAACCCGAGGAGTCCCTGCTCGACGCCACCGTGCCGCACGACCGGCCCCAGGAGTGGCGCCACCTGGACGCCACCGTCCTGCACGCCACCCTGCTCGACCACACCTGGCGCGTCCCCGACGGCCCGGACGACATCGGCTACCTGCACACCGCGGTGGCCGCCGAGCAGGAGGCCGCCCGGACCGGCGGCACCGCGGTACTGCTGCACCCGGTCCGGGAGAGCGTGGTCCGAAGACTCGCCGAACAGGGCGTCACCATGCCGCGCAAGTCCACCTCCTTCGGTCCGAAGCCGGCCACCGGGCTGGTGCTGCGCAACCTCGAACTGGGCTAGCGCCCGCGAGCCGGAAAGCCGTGAGGCCCTGCCCTTCCCCGGACATCCGGGGAAGGGCAGGGCCTCAGTCGTTCGGTCGGGCTCAGCCCTGCGCGTCGGCCTTGTCCTCGGCCTTCGCCTCGGTGCCGGCCTCGGCCCCGTCCTCACCGGAACGCCCGGGCACCACGCCGTCGAAGTCCTCGTCGATCTCGAGGTCGTCCTCGTCGTAGTACTCCTCGACGTCCTCCTCGTCCTCGTAGATCACGCGGTCGTCGGAGACGTCGCCGCCGCGCTTCTTCACCGGGGCGTCGGCCTGCTCGGCCTCCTCCTCGGCCGCCTCGGGGTCGAGCGCGTCCACGAACTCGACGCCGTCGATCTCGGCCAGCCGCTCCGAGGCGTTGGTCGTGCCGTCGGTGTCGGCCTCGGCCGCCTTGGCGAACCACTCGCGGGCCTCCTCGGCCCGGCCGGCCGCGATCAGCGCCTCGGCGTAGGCGTACCGCAGACGGGCGGTCCACGAGTGCACCGCGCTGGACGCCAGCTCCGGGCTCTGCAGGGTCACGACGGCCGCGTCGAACTGCTCCATGTCGGTGCGGGCGCCCGCGGCGACCAGGCGCATCTCGACCTGACCGGCCTTGTCCAGCTGCTTCACCTCGGGCTCGCCGGCCATCGCCAGCGCGCGCTCCGGGCGGCCCAGACCGCGCTCGCAGTCGGCCATCACCGGCCACAGGTCCGCGCGACCGGTCATCCGACGGGCGGCACGGAACTCGGTCAGCGCCTCGGAGTAGCGCTGCGTCATGTACGAGGCGAAGCCGGCGGCCTCACGGACGGCGGCGACGCGGGAGGCCAGCCGGAGCGCGATGCGCGAGTACTGGTAGGCCTCCTCCGGCTCGCTGTCGAGCATGCGGGCCACCATCACCAGGTTGCGGGCGACGTCGTCGGCGAGCGTCTTGGGCAGGCTCTTGAGCTCCTGGCGCACGTCCGCGTCCAGCTCGAAGCCGGTGACGTCCTCCGGGATCGGCAGGCGCCGGACGGGCTCGTAGTTGCCGCGGCGGTCGTCGTAGTCACGACGGGGGCCACGGTCGTCGTAGTCGCGGCGGGGGCCGCGGTCGCCGCCGCCCTGGCGGTCGTCGCGGCGGTAGCCGCCACCGGACGGGCGGTCGTCACGGCGGAAGCCGCCGCGGTCGCCACCACGGTCGTCACGGTTGAAGCCACCCGAGGGGCGGTCGTCACGACGGAACCCACCGCCGGAGGGGCGGTCGCCACGGTCGCGGTTGAAACCGGACGGGCGGTCGTCGCGACGGAAGCCACCGCCGGAGGGGCGGTCGCCACGGTCGCGGTTGTAACCGCCACCGGACGGGCGGTCGCCACCGCGGTAACCGCCGCGGTCGCCACCACGGTCGTCACGGTTGAAGCCGCCCGAGGGGCGGTCGCCGCGGTCGCGGTTGTAGCCGCCACCGGACGGGCGGTCGTCGCGGCGGAAGCCACCACGGTCGCCACCACGGTCATCGCGGTTGAAACCGCCCGAGGGGCGGTCGTCACGGCGGAAGCCGCCACGGTCGCCACCACGGTCGTCACGGTTGAAGCCGCCCGAGGGGCGGTCGCCGCGGTCGCGGTTGTAGCCGCCACCGGAGGGGCGGTCGTCACGGCGGAAGCCGCCACGGTCGCCACCACGGTCGTCACGGTTGAAACCACCGGACGGGCGGTCGTCGCGGCGGAAGCCGCCACCGGACGGGCGGTCGTCACGGTTGAAACCACCGGACGGGCGGTCGTCACGACGCGGACGGTCGTCACGGTCGTCACGACGGAACCCGCTCGGACGGTCGTCACGGCGGAAGCCACCGCCGGAGGGGCGGTCGTCACGGCGGAAACCGCCACCGGACGGGCGGTCGCCACCACGGTAGCCGCCACCACTGGACGGACGGTCGCCACCGCGGTAACCGCCGCGGTCGCCACCACGGTCGTCGCGGTTGAAACCACCCGAGGGGCGGTCGTCGCGGCGGAAGCCACCACGGTCGCCACCACGGTCGTCACGGTTGAAACCACCGGACGGGCGGTCGTCACGGCGGAAGCCGCCACGGTCGCCACCACGGTCATCGCGGTTGAAGCCGCCGGACGGACGGTCGCCGCGGTCGCGGTTGTAGCCGCCACCGGACGGACGGTCGCCACCGCGGTAACCGCCGCGGTCGCCACTGCGGTCGTCACGGTTGAAGCCACCCGAGGGGCGGTCGCCGCGGTCGCGGTTGTAGCCGCCACCGGACGGACGGTCGCCACCGCGGTAACCGCCGCGGTCGCCACCACGGTCATCGCGGTTGAAACCGCCGGACGGGCGGTCGTCACGACGCGGACGGTCGTCACGGTCGTCACGACGGTAACCGCCGGACGGACGGTCGTCCCGACGGGAGCCGCCACGGTCGTTGGACCAGCCCCCACGCGACCGGGGCTCGTGGCCGCGGCCGTCGTCCGATCGACGCTCGGGACGGTCCTGGGGGTTCGACATCGTGGTGACTCCTTCTGCTGCTTCAGCTCCACCGCGGACCGAGCAACTCCGCTGCCGTCACGCGGTTTCGGCGCCGGCCTCCTGGCCGGGCACCATCTCCATTGTCCGGCATCCCGGAACACTCCGCGCCTGGGCGAAGGTCCCGGCCTGCCGGCCTCCTGCACGTTCGCAAAACACAAAAAGGCCGCGGCCCCAGCGAATCGCTGGGGCCGCGGCCTTGAATGATTGTTCGGCGGCGTCCTACTCTCCCACAGGGTCCCCCCTGCAGTACCATCGGCGCTGTGAGGCTTAGCTTCCGGGTTCGGAATGTAAC
>NZ_JBIALK010000032.1:0-94875 GCF_042873275.1 Kitasatospora sp. NPDC004745
CCAACACCCCCCCCCGCGCGGGGGGCGCCCCGCCCCCCCCGGCGATGCCCCACGGGGGCAACCCCCCCCCCCCGCCCGCCGGGCGCCGGCCCCGGGGGGGGGGGGGGGCCCCGCGGCCGCCCCCCCCCCCCACCGCCGTTGTGCGCGGCGGCTCTCCGCGCGGTTCCTCCTGAAGGACGGCCTTGCCCGCCAGGAGGAACCCCGGGAACCGGACGGGCGTCCAGCCGATCGGCCCGGGAACGTGCAGGGCGCTCATCACGCGCTGGACGCGGGGCACGTCGTTCGCCCGTCCGGGCACGCGGCTGGGGCACAGCGGCAGGCGGCGACCTACCGGGCACTCCGCCGCGCGCATGATCGATAGCCTGCCGGAGGATCGCCGGGAAGCGGCAGGCTCCTCCACCCGCTCCGCACGAGGCCGTCGTCGCGGCGGAACGCGTCATCGGATCCGCCTTCCCCTCCCGCTTCTGCTGCCGAGGGCGGCTGCTGGCCGCAGGGGATCGATCGCGCCCAGTGGCTGGTAGCCGCGGCGGACGGGGAACTGTGCTTCGCCTGACCCCTGGTGGCGTGCTCCAGAAGGCGGCCAGCGCCCGTCCCACCGACCTGCAGGCGGGATCCGCGCGAAGCCGGGCACGGGCCTCTCGCGCTCAGGACCGTCCGGGTCCCAGACCTTCCCGGCCCCGCCAGCGGGCAGGTCCCGGGATGGGTCCCGCGTAGGCACGCCCCGCGCAAGAGCGATGCCATGACGCTCAGGGAGGGCGACCGTGGAGCGGTGAAGGCCGGATGGAGGCCGGCCCGTCCGCACTCCGGGCACACGTACGCTGCCGGTGCGGGCTCGTCGAGCCGGCCCTTCCGGTGGACGTCGAGCCACGTCGGGATCCTCGTCGGACCGATTTCGGGTCGCTGCCGTAAGGCCGGCCGGGATGCTCAGAGGATCCGGTCCGGCGAATTTCCGCGGAAAATTCTGTGGCTCCGGACGGTCGGCAGCACCGGTGTCCGGCTCGTCGACTCGGCCAGCCGAGGAGCGGAAGCCGCAGTCAGCCCGATCCCCCGGTCGCCGGTTCGGGCGGCTGCCCCGCCGGTGGCGTCGGGTCGCGGCGGAGCCGAATGCGGGGAGAGCAGCCGGGTCAGGAATTCGGATGTCCTGCCGGTGAGGCCGTGCGAGCATCGGCGGGTGATCGACGATGAGGAGTTGTTCGGCGCCGACCTGATCGGGAGGCGACTGCTGAAGGTGACCACGGCCTGGCACCACTACGCGGACGACGAGCCGTCGCTGGTGCACCTGTGGCTCCACCTGGAGGGGCTGGGCCCGGTCCTGTTCCGCACGCCCTCGACGGGCTTGTCGCTGCGGGCCTCCCAGCCGTATGAGCCGTACTCGATGGACGAGGACGGAAGCGTCTCGGTGAGCGAGTACGGTTCGCCGGACGTTGCGGTGACCCGCTTCATCGGGCAGTCGATCCGCTCGGTCCGGGAGATCGATTACGACGACGGCCGGGTCCGCTTCACCGCCGGTCTCACGCTCCAGTTCCAGGACGGGAGCGTCCGCCTGCTCGGCCTCGTCGACGAGCTCCTCATCGCGCACGACCAGTACCTCGGCCCGGTCGAGGCCCATCTGCACGAGGACGTGACCATCGCGCGAGTGGTGCGGGCCTGCAGGAGCGGCCCTTCGCAGTGGGACGCCTGGACGACCACGGGCCAGTACCTGTACCTGCGGTACCGGCACGGCGAGGGAAGTGTCGAGCGGCATCCGGACCAGTCCACCGGCACCTGGGACGGCGAGGAGTCGATCCTCTGGGCCAGGTGGGATGACGGAACCGACGGCGACTCGATCGCACTCACCGACTTTCTCGTCATGGCCGGCCTGCGGCTGGCCCCGGACGCCGAGGTCCACACCACACCGCCGACCGACCCGAAGGCCTGAGAACGATGGCCACGAGCCCCAGTCGCGATTACGCGATCACCGCGATGTACTCCGTACCTGACGACGCGTGGTATCTGGAACTGGACCTCGTCCGGGAGCAACGGGCCGTGGTGACCGCGGTCATCCCCGACGAGGATCCGGCATGCGAGCCGACGGTGTGCTTCGATCCCCAAGGACGGCACCTCGACATCCCGTACGAGGTCATGCGTTGGTTCATGGACCAGGTCGCGGAGGAGATCCGGACGGCCCGCGCCTGGATGCGGCTGCGGCCCGAGCTGGTGGAGGTCGTCCACCGCCTGCGTCAGGAGTATCTGGGCTGCGTCGATGACACCGACTTCCCCGATGTCCTGGCGGAGGTACGCGCGGCTGTCCCCGATGCGGATCTCCCCGCTGTCCTCGCGGCCGCCTTCGGGCGAGAGCCCGACGGCTCCTTCATGGACGGCACACAGGTGTTCCAGCTCGTCGATGCGATGGCGGCGGGAAGCGATCACCGCCCCGCCGCTCCCTCATCCGGGGTCGATGTCTCGTGTCAGGCCGGGTGAGTACCCGTTGGCCGGTGGCCCGCCACGCCACGGGTGCTCGTTCCTCCGGTCGACCGGCCAGGGTGACGACCTCGTTCGAGGTCGGTGATGCGGTGGCCACGCTCCAGGGCGTCGGCCGTGGCGTCCTGGAGCGACCCTGGCTCCGGTACATGTCGGAGCGGGCTCCGCCTCTCTCCCGGGCCTCTTCGACCTGAACCCGCTGGACCCGGACGTGCCGCCTGCCTCCGGGGCGGGCCGTCGCTGAGCGGGGATCACCGGTATGGCTGAGCAGCGGAGGTACAGCACCGCCGATCCGGCCGGGCGGAGGTGCCAGTGCGCGCTGGCCGGCTGGCTCGCGATTTTCTGCGGAAAATTCATGGCGCGGAGATCCGTGGACGGTGGAGCGTGCCTGAAGTCCGCCGGGTCCCGTTGCCGAGGCGTTGCCGGGCTCACCGTGAGCCGCTCGTTCGGCAGTCCTCGCAGACGGTCGGCCGACCTCTCGTCGGCGGTAGCATTCGTCGGACCAGTGATCTGCCCGCAAAGGTTCACCGGGTGCGCTGCACCCCTGGCGGGGAGTACTCCTTGCGCTGGCTCTCGATCTCGGCAGACAGCACGACCATGTCGTGCAGATGCTTGTAGTACTTGGCCGCGTACTCGTCGTCGATCGCCGGAAGGACCTTCCCGAACGCCGACGTCAGCCGCGTCAGGCGCGCGTGGGCCTGCTCGCTGAGCAGGTCTTCGTAGACGCAGGCGGCGTAGGCATAGGCGTCCGAGTCGAGCATCACCATGTCCCGACCCTCGATGTCCAGGCCGCGGAAGCCGGGCGGGAACGGCCTGGCCATGTGCTCTGCCATCATCTGCGCAAGCGCGTCGAGCTTCTCATCCAGCATGGGGAGATCCTGCCAGGCAACCCGGCGAACCTTTGCGGTCACAGCACTGGAGAGCCAGAAACGCCTCGACCTCGGGTGCCAGGGCAGGCGGTATGTCGGCCAGCCCCGAGATGGCCAGGCGGACATCCCGCCTGAGGTCGGGACGCTCGCTCCAGACCTCGGCACTCCTGGTGAGAACGGCGGCCAGGAGATCGCCCTCGTACATGTCACCCTCCGCCAGCGGGTCGACCCGGAGGGCCTCGACCGCCAGGGGGAGGACGTAGGCGAGGCCCACGTCCTGTCTGATCAGCAACCGCATGTCCTCGACCGTCAGGCTGCCGATCGGCTTGCGCCGAAGTTCGCGCACGGTCGCCGTCAGCCGGGTCTCGCCGGCCGATGGGGCCGCCCAGCGGTCGCGCTCAAGATCCTCGAGAGAGCGGTCACGGTTCACGTGTCGTAGCACCGCCCGATAGTTTCAGGCCGGATCCCGCACGCGGTCCCGGTACTGCCGACCGTGCGCCGTCGCGCGCCCTCCGGTGCCCGTCCTCGGAGGCGGTTTCCCGGGGCCCGGATTTTCCGCGGAAAATCGAAGCCCGGTGTCTGGGGGTCGCCGGGCGGTGATCCCGGGGCCTGCCGGCTCTCCCCCACCGGCGACCTCGCGGGGCGGAGATCTGCTGTGGGCCGGCCTCCGGCGGGTCCGGATTTTCCGCAGAAAATCCTCTGCGGGGACCGCGGTCAGTCCCGGCGGACCTAAGCCGGCACCGGAGGCACGCCAGCTGCTCCGGCTTCTCCTCGTAGTCCACGGGTGTGTCGCCGAGGTGGTGGGCGCCCTCCGCACGCGCGTCGATGGTGAAGAAGCCACTCCGGTCGTAGTAGCCGACGAAGACGTTCTCGGCGACACTGCCGGGGCAGTTGGTCGGGGGCGTGAGCTTCAGCCGGGCGCCGTCGTGGACGTCGTGGAAGCCGACTGTCCAGCCCTGCCCGGTCGGGGATCGGCGGGCCCGCTCCGTCGCCTCGGCGGCCTGTTCGTGGGTGAGCCCGGTGAGCGTGAAGGCGGCGCTGACCGCCGCCGTGCCGGGTTCGTGCGGAGGGGTTGTCCCCCAGGTTGCCGACGAAGTGGGCGAGCCCCCGTCGGTGGCAGTCGGAGGTGTCGGCCTGGACACCGGGGTTGTGCAGCAACTCGATCGGCAGCCCGTCGGACAGGCCGAGCGCGTCGTAGACGGCCAGCGTCGGGCCGTTCAGGTGCTCGGCGGTGGCGGCCGGATCGGCGACCGGGAAGAGCTCCCCCCTCCCAGACCCCGGTGACCCTCACCCCGCCGAACACCACCGCACCCGCCGCCGCGTAGCCCGCGAGCATGAGGGCCGCCCTGCGTGTCCGACTGCCCCGCCGACAGCCGATTCCCATGGTTCGTATCGTGTCCCGCGAGGTCCGGCCGTTTCATGAGTACCCGTACTCGACCCGGCGTCCTGTCCTCAGCTCCGCCCTTCCCGCCCACTCCCCCGCAGGCTCCGGTGTCTCCCGGCGGCGTCAGGCGAGCATCCGGAGGGCCGTCTCGCGTAGCTGTTCGTCCAGGTGCCGCTCCTCGACGGGGAACCACGGGTCGTACTCGCGCAGCAGGCGGCGCTCACTGGTCCCGTAGTGCGGCAGGCGCGGTGCCAGGTCTGACGGGTAGGGCGGTCCGATCCGGTGAAGTGCCTGCAGGGCTCGTACCCCCACCGGGAGGGACGGTTCGACCAACGCGGTCAGGACGGGAACCGCGAGAGACGGGTCGCCGATGATGTGCCAGTGGGCCTCGGCGGAGTGCAACCGGGTCCAGTCGGAGCCGTCGTCGAGATGCCGCTCGATCAGGGGCAGCAGGGGAGCGGCGGCTTCACCCAGGCGGCCCGCCTCCACGATCTGGCGTGCGCTGTCCGCCAGCCCGTGCTCCAGCAGCCGCAGGGCGGCGTCCGGATCGCCGCCGAGGCAGGCGGCGGTGACCGTCGCGGCGGTGGCGAGGCTGTCGTCGCTGGTGGTGCGGGCGAGGGTTTCCAGTCGGTCGAGGAGTTCGGCGTCCCGGATCGCCCAGTCGGCGAAGCGGTGGACGAGGGCCCGGGTGGGATGCCGCAGCAGCAGGCGCGTGAGGTCGGGCAGATGGGCGAGGGCTTCCTCGGGGGAGAGGCCGGCGTAGAGGCCGTCCAGTCCGGTGCCGTCAGGGTGCCGCAGGGCGAGGCGCTGGTGCTCGGGGCTGCGGGTCCGGACGGCGAGTGCGGCCAATGCCTCCGGGCTCGGGTCGGGAACCTCGGTGAGCAGGCGTGGATCACCGAGCTGACCGAGGACCGTCTGGGCCATGCGGGCGGCGAGGAAGTCGCTGCGGGTGTGGGGGAGGAGGCCGTCGGCGAGCGCCGGGTCGGGGTGGCGGACGTAGGGCAGCCACCGGGAGACGGCGCCGATCAGGATGCCGAGGTCCCAGGGGGAGTGCTCGTGCGGCAGGGTGGCGCCGAGCAGGCCGACGGTCTCGTCCTCGCGGTCGCGCCACAGCTCGGACAGCTGACGGGCGCGGCGTAGGCCTCGGCCCTGGTGGTCTCCTCGGGCGATCCAACCGCGGGCCACCGCCGCGAGGGCGTCCGCGTCCTCGGTCAGGATCCAGGCGCGTTCGTCGGTGGTTCCGATCCCCGGAACGAACTCGTCGGTGTCGGCGTCGAAGTCCGGGTCGCCTCCGGCCTCGGCCAGGACGGCGACCACGTCGGCCGGGTAGGGCGCCTCGGTCCGTTCCAGGAGAGCCAGGGCGGCCGCGGCGCGGACGGCCGGCACCGGGTCGGTGAGGGCGGAGCGGAGACGGCGGTGGGCGGCGAGCGGATCAGGGTCGAGGAGGGTCAGGACGGTCAGCGCCTCGGCGCGGACCGTGTCGGCGGGGTCGGAGTCGTAGCAGCCGGTCAGCTCGCGGAGCACCGTCGGGAGGGTTCCACCGGTGGCACGGCGGGCGACTCGGACGGTGTTCCGGCGTACGAGCGGATCGTCATCGCGCAGCAGGGGCAGCAGCCCACCCACCTCGGCGGCCACCTGGGCGCATCCCCGTACCTCGTCGTCGGACTCCGGCTCCGGCGTCGCCGCGGTGCCCCCGCACCCGGCCAGAGCCGCGAGCAGGGCGACCCGCTCGTGGGCGGTGTGCACCGCCGCGTGGGCGAGGAAGGGGACGGCGGCCGCGGCGGCCGATGACACCGACCCCTGGTGCAGGGCTCGGCCGAAGAACTCGAAGACGGCCGTGCGCGCCTGCTCCCGGTCGTCGGAGTAGAGGGCGCGTATCCAGCCGGGGACGTCGCCGCCGTCGCCGTAGGCGTGGCCGAGGGACGGCCAGTCGATGGTGTCCAGTTCTTCAGGTGGTCTCACGTTCGCGAACTCTAGGCGCCGGTGCCGACACGCGGGCCGGACGCGGAGCGGGCTGGGGCGGCCGGACGTGAACGTGCTCCCCGGCCAGGCGTCATCCGGCCCGTGCCCTGCCGATCGATTTTCCGCGGAAAATCCCACGGGCCCTGGTGCCTGTGACCGGGCCGGTGACACGGGCGCCGAGTGCGAGCGGCGATCCAGGCGGTGCCGAGGCATCGCCTCGCCAGGTCGGACGGGTCACTGCGGGCCGTGAATTTTCTGCGGAAAATTCCGTAGCACGGACTCAGCCGGGCCTCCGTGCGGAGTGTGACCGGTGGGGACGGCTGTCACTCGGAGCGGGCTCAGGCCTGGTTCTTTCGGAAGACTCTGATCGTCGTCGGCACCATCTGGTCGATCGATCTGTCACCGGCGCCGGGCTTCTCGCTGCGTCGTCACCGTGATCAGCTCTCACCTTGGAACGGGATACCGGCTGCCGTGGACCCACCCGGTGCCGAATCCCGTAGCCACCGTTGCGTTCGGTCTCCACAGTCACCGCATGGCCACCGAGGACGAGCAGGCAGGTCAGCCAGACATCTCCGCGATGCTCGGATGATCGAATGTCAAACGTACGCACGCACTGGCTCCGGACCACTGCGGAAGCGTGTTCTGCTGGCCCCGTGACCGTGCCTCGGCCGATCTCGCGTACCGGAGCGCAGAAGACGTGGGCCAGCTGGGTAAGGACATGGTCCACTGCGTGCATGAGCTTGTCGGTAGACGTGTTCACCGCTGATGAGAACGGTGAGTCCCGCTTTCTTGACGCCCCCGAAGGGTCGTCTGATCTTGCCGGCTTCGAGAGCTGGCGCACCACGGTGTGGGGATCGGAAACCGTCCGCTCACTCGGTGCGCGGTTCTTCCCTCAGCTGGCTGGAGACGATCTCCGTGTTCCCCCGGAGGACGTTCCGGAGTTCATCGAGGAAGTCCTCCTGCTCCAGGGAAACGTCGAGTCCATCGCCGCTCGCATGGACTCGTCCAAGCCCGTCGCCCAGCGCGTCGGCGAGATCGCCGGTCGGCTGAACAACATCCTCGACGCCGCCCACCGGGCCTCGCGGATCCGCGGCGGAGTCCAGATCTGGTAGGCAACGCGCCGATTCTGCGAGGCGGCCGATCACTCGCCGCGGACCGACCACAACGGTGCGACCGGAATCGAAATCGGTGAACAAGCCAATCGGCAGCCGATCGTCGTCGACACACCTGAACCACACAGTCCAGCGACCTGCCGAATCCACCGGCTCGTGGAACCGGTGCCGCTGACGGATTCCGGCGGGCCGGTGGCATCCCTCTCGACCAGCCACACGCAGTCGCGTCCACGTCCACGGTCGGGGTGGGATGTCAGTGCCATCGGGGATGCTCGGTGGCTGACGACCTCACGACAGGGGGACTTCAGGTGTCGATCAATACTGCCAGCCGTCGCCGTGCGACGCCGTCGCTGACCGCCGCGTTCCCCGGTGCGGAGATCATCGACGTGACCTCCAAGGCACCGGACCCGTGGGTGCGGCTGAGCCCGTTCTACCCGCACGGCGGCATTCCCGTCCCGTACAGCGACGGTGTGACCGGTGAATCGGTGGAGGGGATCTGGCAGGCCCTCAAGGTCTTCCAGGACTCCGACGTCGACCCCGCGAAGCTCGGCGTCACCACGATGAAAGGCCTGAAACGGACGGTCCGTCGACACGGCCCCGTCCGGGGACACCGAGCCGGCCTGCACGGCGACCGGCTGCTGTCCTACGAGACGGCCCGCCGTCGGATCTATCTGCCGGCCTACCGCTGGATCCTGGAGCACCGCGCCGCGGATCTGGTCGAGCTGATCGGGAGCAAGGACGACGTCGTACTCCTCGACTACACCACCAACGGGGACGTCACCGACCTCACCAGCCCGCTCTCGCACGCGGCGCTCATCCAGCTCTACATCGAGGGGCGCTGGTACGACGAGGAGGGGATCGAGGAGTCCGGCGGGATCGCCGGGCGAATGCCATGAGTGCCGCCGGGACGGGGCGCGACGGGTGGGCCGGGGTCCGCGGATGCTCGGTCGTCGCTGGGCGGGATCGGACCCGCTGATTTTCCGCGGAAAATTCCGAAGGACCCCGGAGCACCGACCCAGGGCCGGGATCCGCCTCACGGGGCACCCGGTCCGTGCCGCCAGGATCGGTGCCGTCGGGGTCCATGTCGACCGACTTCCCTCCGTCTCGAATTTTCCGCGGAAAATTCCCGAGGCCGATCCAGGAGCCGTCCGGAGCGTGCTCGGTCCGGGACGGCGCCTCAGGCCTCAGACATCACGGCGCCAGCGATCGCCGGCGAAGCGGGACAACGCGGCCTCCAGGGCCAGCGGCACCACCTCGGTGGAGCCCAGCTCCCACACCCTGACCCAGCCTTGCGAGTCGGTGAGGTGCCGCGGGGTCGCCAGCCCGGTCACCGGCCTCATCACGAGGCAGTAGGAGACGTTCACACCGGGGGCGCCGTCCTCCGCGTTCCGACTGAACCGGATCCGGCGCACCCGGACCTCCGTCACCTGGTCCCACCGCAGCCGCAGGCGGCGGCCCTCGTTGAGCTGCACGCCCTCGCCGTCGATGCGAAGCCGCGTCGCCACCATCCGCAAGGCCAGTCCTCCCAGGACGAGGACGCCGAGCACCGCCGCCAGCAGAGGCCACCAGCGCGCCAGCAGGAGCCAGCTCTGGTGCAGATCGGCACGGAAGTCCGGCCCCGAGGCCATCGGGGAGACCACCAGAAGGAAGACGGCGGTCAGCGCCGACAGGTCGGACGTCAGCGCCCGCAGGGCCCTGACGGTGCCCACGCTGCTCCTGAGGACCACCTCGCGTGGATCCTCGGCGCTATCGGCCGTCCCGCCTGGCGCCGCACCCGCAAGCCTGTCCCTGAGCGCGGCGTGCCGGAACTGGTAGACCGTGCCGACCCGCCGGAGCACGCCCAGCCGGCGGCCCTCCTCGAGGAAGCCCAGGACATCCCGTGGCAGACGTCGCCGTCCCGCAAGGAAGAGGCGTGTGGCGTACCAGCGGCCCCATCGGCTGAGAGCCATCAGCACCGCGGCCGAGCACGACCAGGCGATGGCGAGCCCGCCGACGATGAGAAGCGGATCACCGTAGAGCCAGTGGAAGAACGCCACGGACGTCCCTGCGACGGCCGGAGCGACCACCACGGCCTCCACCCGGGCGACCCTGCGCTCGCCGCGCAGCAACTGCGCCGGTCTGGCCGCCAGATCGGACTCGGACGAACGGGCCAGCAGCACACCGGACACCAGGGGGAGGACGAACACGCACAGGTACGCCGATGTGCTGCCGGGCAGGGCGACGCCGACGGCCGCGGTGGTCAGCGCCGACCCTGCCAGGAACAGCTGTCCACTGGTTCCGGGCGCGGGCCGGCGCGGGCGGTCGTCGAAGCCGCTGAACAGGTGCCTCGTCAGGATCCTCCCGAACGCCGTGGTGACGATGGCGACCGAGGCGACGGCCCCGAGTGCCTGGCCCACTCCCGCGATCCCGAGCCCGGGGCATGGGGGAGAGGCCCCGAAGAGGGCGGCGAGCCCCGCGAACGCGTAGCTCGCCGACGTGCCGCAGACGGCTGCGGCGACGATGACGACGGCGCCCCAGACGCCCGGTTCGGTCGGCAGGCTCCGCAGCTTCCACCACGCGATGGTGTGGGTGCGCCGACGGTGGAGCTCGGCGGCGAGGAAAGCGAAGTACGCGGGCGCCCTGGTGGGCCTCCAGCGGCGCACCGGTCCGGGGAGGTAGGACGGCCGCGGCCCCTGCGCGCAGACGGCGGGGATCACCCCGTCCAGGAGATGGCCCTCGACGTCGGCCCGCGTGGGCAGCCGCTTCGCGTCGAGCAGCTCACGCGGGTCGGCCTCCTTCGGCGTGTACACCGTCGCCGCGAGCCCGAGCATCAGGGGTGAGGAGAGGGCCTGGGCGACCGGGCCCTCGGGATCGCTCTCCATCGTCTCGAAGACCTGGCGCCAGGATCCGAGGCGTTCTTGATCGCACAGCTGGTCGAGGTAGGTCCGTCCGGCCTCGGGCGGTACCGGCAGGACACGCAGCACCGGAACACCCCGCAGGAGGGGCACCTCGTCGACGGCGTCCTGGTAGGCCTCCGGTCTGGACGTCAGGACCAGCGACTCTCCCGTATCGAACAGAAGGGTGAGCGCTTTGGCGGCATCCCCGCGGGCGAGCGGCAGGAGCTCGTCGAAGCCGTCCAGTACCGGAACGATCCGCCGGTTCTGCACCAGCGCCTTCACCGTGTACGGATCGAGGCCTTTGACGCGCTCCTCGTAGTCCTCGCTCACCCGCCTGACGACCCAGTCCCAGAGGTTGACCTCCGGGTTCCAGTCCGACAGTGACAGGATGACGGGAACGGCCTCCCCGGAGTCCGGCTCCCTGCCCTTCAGCAGTCCGAGGACGAGAAGGACGGCGATGGAGGACTTGCCTGCTCCGGGTGCCCCGGTGATCACCAGCTGGTGCGGCGAGAGCGCGGTGGCACGTGCGACCAGAGCCTCGAGCCCGACCGGCTCAGGGCGCCCCTCGTCCGGCTCGTTTCCGTGCCCCTGCTCCAGCTCGCAGGGAATCCCCATCGGAACGCGCCTCCGCAGGCCGCGAACGCCGGCCTCATCCCGCCATTGATCCAGGACCTCGCGGGCCAGCCCGTCCAACGCATAGCTCTCGGCGTCGGCGGAGGCGGAGCGTGCGCGATGGGAGCCGGGGGAGGAGCCCACGTAGATGTCGCGGGCGCTCCCGGTCTGGATCAAGTTCCGGACCGGACCCTCGTTGCGGTTGTGTACCTCTTCAGTCACCTCGACATGCTGTCAGGCGGGACGCCGGTGGCGAGGGGCTTCGATGGACTGCGCGGGCAGTGCCGCTCTGACTGACGCGGCTTGATGGAGCTTAGGTCTTCAGCGGAACATCGGAGTCCTGTTCAATCAAGATCTGTGCTCATGTCTTTGAACATAAAAGACATGGATAAACATGTTCTAGTCGTAAGCGATCAAGTCCCAGCCCGGCTCGTCCATCGGATGACCTTCACGATCACCGTCCGACTGGCCTTGGCCACGGTGATGCAGAACCCAAGCAAGCTGGCTGACGCGAAAGGCATCAGCGGGTACCGCCTCTTGCCGACGAATGGTACTGTCCGGCAAGTCAGCGCGGGCCCAGTGCTGACACAGGACTTGTGCATGACGGCCTGTCCGCAGTCTCACCGGCGGTCAACGGCTTGCCCCACGGGTGCGGGGCGGACCCTGCCCTCGGGGTCGCCCTCATGCGGGTTGGCCTCGGAGGAAGGCGTGGCCGGCCTCGTGGAGGGTGTACTCGTGTCGTGGTGTGGCGTGGCCGGTGGGTCCGGCACTCCAGAGCAGCCGTCCGCTCTCGGGGGCGACCGGGGGCGCGCCGATGAGGCCTGCGGCTCGGGTGGTGGCGGTGACGCGTACGTGGGCGCAGACGACGGAGCCTTCGTACTGGTCGCTGGAGAGGACCAGGCACAGGGGCGGCCGGTTGACTGGGTCGTGGATGAGACCGGCCGTGCGGACCATGAGTTGCTCGATTTCGTCCGGGCCGGCCGCGCGGATGGTGAGGGGCCCGAAGCTCTCCAGCAGGTCGACGGCCCTGACCCCGTCGAACCAAACGTCGAGCGTTTCCTGCCCTTCGTGCCAGGCGGCGCTGCGCAGCAGCAGCGTCATGTGGCCAATGCCGTAGCGCCAGATACGAAAACGCCGCCCCGTCGGGAAGCTTGATGATGCCACGTCGAGGGCTCGATCGTTCATCGCTCCATGATCGCCGACCCGGCCGGTCGGCGGAAGCCTCACCGCGGACCTCCGCCGCCTCCGATTGCTGCATCCTGGCCAGCCGTCAGACCTCCCGATGCGGCGGGGACCGGCTCGGGGCGAGCATCGGTGGCCTGTTCGTGCCTGCTCGTCCGGACTCCAGCCGGGTCCGGGTGCCAGCGCAGGTGATGGTCGACGCCGTCGCGCTGCTCCATGATCCGGGCGGCGCGTCCCGTCGGTCGGCCCGCGGCCGCCGGTCCGCCGTTCCGTCCCGCTGCCGTTCAGTCCCGTCTGCCGCCGGCGGGACGGTGTTGCTGGTGCTGGGTCGCGGCCTGCCGTCCGTCGTGGTGCCGTGCTTCCCGCCCGCTATCGGGCCTCGCGGTCCTGGTTGGCTGCCGGGCCCGGTCCGGGGCGGTGTCGAGGACGTGTTCGTCCGCTCGTCGGGCGGCCGCCTGTCGGTCGGTGCCGCTGGCTTTGTTCACGAGTTGCGGTTTCGGCTCAACTTCCGTGGTCTGAAAGCGGTGAGTGGTGGTGGAGCGGTGCGATAAGCGTCGGGAAGTCGCCCGAATGTCGCCAGCCTCCGGGCCGCGGTGGCCGACAGCGCGGAACCGTGGGTGATCTGGTGCCCCGGCTGGAGGGCTTGCTGTCTCCGTCGGTCGCGGGTGTCGCGGTGCTGTCGGTCGACGTGAACATCGAGTCGGTGAACGTGAGGCTCAAGTCCTCGGCAACGGGCCACAGCTGCCCGGGGTGTGAGGAGTGGTCGACCCGGGTTCACAGCTCCTACCTGCGGTTTCCCGTCGACGGGCCAGTCGGGGGTAGACGGGTGCGGCCGAGCCTGCGGGTGCGGCGCTTCGTGTGCCGCAACTCATCGTCCGGGCGGCGGACCTTCGTCGAGCATGTACCGGGGTCGACCCGTCGCCACGGCCGGTGGACCGAGCGGTTGCGGGCGGCGCTCGCCGCGGTCGGTCTGGCAATGGCCGGGGGAGCCGGGGCCCGGGTGGCCGCCGTGTTCGGGGTGTCGGCGAGCCGGAGCACGGTGCTGCGGCTGGTCGAGGAACTTCCCGATCCGGAGCCGTGAGCCCCGCGGGTGGTGGGCGTCGACGAGTACGCGACGCGCAAGGGCCGCGCCTACGGGACGGTCCTGGTCGACGCCGAGACCCGACGACCCGTGGACCTGCTGCCCGACCGGGAGGCGTCGAGCCTGGCGGCCTGGCACACCCAGCGGCCGGGCGTCGAGATCGTACGCCGGGACCGCGCACCGTTCTTCGCCGAGGGCGCCACCGTCGGAGCGCCGCAGGCCGTCCAGGTCGCGGACCGGTGGCATCTGTGGCACAACCTCAGCGAGGCGGCCGAGCGGGCCGTCGCCCGCCACCGGCAGCGCCCACACGCGGCAACTCCCCTGCCAAATTCGGCTGTTGTCGCCGATCCCGTGGTCCAGGAGGAAGACGCGGACCAGCCCTGGCCGACGGGCTTCCGGTTCGCCGACCGTACCCGGGCCCGGCACGCGGCCGTGCACGCCCTGCTGTCCGCGGGCCACAGCAAGCGCGCCGTCCAACGGCAGCTCGGCATGACCTACCGCACGGTCAGGGCCCTGGCCGACGCCGCGAACCCGGAGGAATTCTTCCGGGGCCAGTGGCAGAACCGGCCGTCCGTCCTCGACGAGTACAAGCCCTACCTCGACGACCGCTGGAACGAGGGCTGCACCAATGCCTGGAAGCTCTGGGAGGAGATCGTCCCGCTCGGATACAAGGGCAGCTACCAGCGCGTCGGCGCCTACCTGCGGCGGAAGCGGACCTCTCCCCGGCCCGTGACCGCGTAGCCGCCGTCGCCCCGCACCGTCGCAGGTCGGATCCTCCGGCGGCCCACGGCGCTGTCCGAGGCCGAGAAACTCCGGCTCCAGACCGTCCCGGCACGTCCGCTCCTTCGCCGTCATGCTGACGGATCGCCAGGGTGAACGGCTCCGGGAATGGCTCGACGCGGTCCGGCAGGACGACCTGCCCAGCCTCCACAGCCTCGCGGCAGGCATCGACCGCGACCAGGACGCCGTCATCGCAGGACTCGCCCTGCCCTGGAACTCGGGCGTCGTAGAAGGTCATGTCAATCGGATCATTCTGTGGAATCAGCTCTGTCAAGCAGCGGACGTCATCCGGTGGCTGACAGGGTCTGCTGTGTGGCCGCCGCTCGAGCAGCGGCCTCTTCAACCTGGCGTCGGCCAGCTTCACCTCGGCTCCAGATGAATGCGCGCCAACGACGTGGCGCGCCGCTGCTCCAGCTCCGGAACTCCTCGACCGCGACGTTGTCGGACAGCCGCCATCGAATGGTGCTGCCTGATGCTTCGGGAATGTCGGTGAGGCCGTCGAGTTGCTCGGCGAGTGCGAAGCTGTGGACCTCGGCGGTGGTGCGGTCCCAGGTCGAGACCGTGTCGGTGAGAGCGTGGGATTCGATGAGTGCCGGGATGGACGGGGCGATTTCGAGGAACGTGCCGCCTCCATCGTCCACTCCGACTCGTCCGTCCGTGTGCACCAGGTAGCGCACTGGGGAGGACACACGTTCCCCGAACCAATCGAAGTACCAGCCGTCAGCGGCGCCGGTCCACATGTTCTGGCCCAGGTCGTAGTGCCAATCGCGAAGCACCTCGCGGCGTTCGCCCTCGACGGTGTAGCTGCTTCGTACTTGGTAGCGGAGTCCGCCGTACTTCTGCTCGAATCCCTCCCGGCGGATCACGAGCATCATGGGAGTGGGAATCAACTGGCCGAAGTAGTCCCGGATCCGCAGGAACTCGGTGGAGAGCCGGGGTTCCGGCGGATCATCGCGCCGGCCGGTTCGTTCAAGCAGACTCTTTGCGCGAGAGGAAAGACTGGTGAGGTCATCCAGGATGTGCATCCTGCACTTCTTTTCCCAAGACAGGGTGTGGGTTCGCAGGACGGCACGATACCGGGTCGAGGCGGTTCGGTGCAGCGCGAACTCCAGTGGCCGCGACCGCCGTGGGTTCAGCATGGACCTCCCGGACCGCGCTCTCGGGGACTGGCGGTCACGTTGACGACAGGCAGGAGTGTCGCGGTGGCTGGGACACCGATCTGACGTGGCGTAGGCCCTGCTGGCGTGGGGGCATCGGCAAGCCGTTCCAGTAGCTGGTCCAGAGCGGACTGGCCGTCGTCGACGGCGGCTCGTTCGTCGTCGGTGAGTGGGATGGCCACGAGCATCTTCTGCAGCTTCTCCTTTGCCTCCAGCGGCTGGCCCTTGCTGCAGGCCTTCGGCGTGTAGAAGTCGCAGCGCGCGCAGGCCATGCGGTGCTGGCATTGCTCGAAGAATGTGTAGCTGCAGTAGCCGAGGCGACGGCGTCGCGCCAGATGTACGGACGTGCCGGCTGCAAGCGCGTCCTGTTGGCGGGGTAAGTGCTTCCCCGACCTGCGAACGGTAGAGATCATGGTTGACATGAATAGCCGGCCCGAGCAGGACACGACCGACACCAGCAGCGCTCCTCAGCCGAAGTGGACCGAGGAGATAGGCCTTCGGACCATCGACGCGGCAGGCCTGGTTCGTCACGTCAGCATCTACCTCGGCGATCCTTCCACAGCTCACATCACACTCCTTGATGCCGGCTCACGTATGGAGTTCAGCGGCGCCGACTATCTCGACTGCCTCACCCAGGTCCGGCGACAGCTGGAACGTGACGGCCGCCTGCTGTGCTGCCAAGGGGCTCGGCCCAATGTCCACCCTTCCGGACAACTACGACAGTTCACCAACGGGCGACAGGCATATGTTCGCCGCTCGGAACTGTCGAGCGAAGCCCCCGAGACAGTCGATATCTTCGCCCCGGCATCCCCCGAGGAGATCGTGAATCTCGACGACCAGCGAACAGCGATCATCGACTCCTGGAACGCCAGGCACCCGGGAAATCTAGTCTGACCACCTCGCCGCTTCGGTCACGCAGCGTGAGGAGGCCAAGGAAGTTGAGTCAGAACCGAAACTCGTGAACAGAGCCACGGCTGACCCCTGCGGGTGCGGGGAGGAGCTCGACGGCGTCGGCATCGGGGACCCGGTGTTCGGCTGACCCCCGCGGGTGCGGGGAGGAGAGCCTGCTCCGCGAGTTGGCGCAGCCGGTCCGCGGCTGACCCCCGCGGGTGCGGGGAGGAGTCGAACACCAGCATCACCGCCAACACTCGAGTCGGCTGACCCCCGCGGGTGCGGGGAGGAGTCGTACACCTCGACCATGGAGCCGCGCATGCCCGGCTGACCCCCGCGGGTGCGGGGAGGAGGACACCCGGTGGAAGAACCTCCAGGGGCACATCGGCTGACCCCCGCGGGTGCGGGGAGGAGTCGATCACCGCCCGCGCCCACGCCCCCAGCTCCGGCTGACCCCCGCGGGTGCGGGGAGGAGCACCACCTGCCGACGAAGACCTTGTTGCCCACCGGCTGACCCCCGCGGGTGCGGGGAGGAGAGCGTGGCGCCGGTCGGGGTGCGCCGGTCCGCCGGCTGACCCCCGCGGGTGCGGGGAGGAGTACGCGAAGGCTCGGGACTGCGAATCCCGGGCCGGCTGACCCCCGCGGGTGCGGGGAGGAGCTCCCCGGCGGCGTCCGCAGCGACGTCGTCGGCGGCTGACCCCCGCGGGTGCGGGGAGGAGCTGCCCGCGCACCTGCACCGCCGCGGCTACCGCGGCTGACCCCCGCGGGTGCGGGGAGGAGGCGGCCCCCAAGGCCGGCATCGTCTGGCGGGCCGGCTGACCCCCGCGGGTGCGGGGAGGAGGGATCTACCGGGCGATCTTCGAGCAGCCACTCCGGCTGACCCCCGCGGGTGCGGGGAGGAGCTGGCGACGGCACACTCCGAGGCCGAGGCCGTCGGCTGACCCCCGCGGGTGCGGGGAGGAGCGCGGCTTGGACTACAGGGAGACCTTCCAGATCGGCTGACCCCCGCGGGTGCGGGGAGGAGGGCCCGGTTCCAGGGCGGCCGGAACCCGAGGTCGGCTGACCCCCGCGGGTGCGGGGAGGAGACAACACGAAGGAGAGGTGGACCTGTGTCCATCGGCTGACCCCCGCGGGTGCGGGGAGGAGCTCAGCGCCAACGGCATCGACGTCCCGTGGAACGGCTGACCCCCGCGGGTGCGGGGAGGAGCACGTCCAAGACGCCTGGCACAGCATCGCCAACGGCTGACCCCCGCGGGTGCGGGGAGGAGCCCGTCGAGAGCGCCTCCGGCGCCGTCACCGGCGGCTGACCCCCGCGGGTGCGGGGAGGAGTCCACCTGCCGATCGCCCGACGGGCCCGCGCGGGGCTGCCCCCCGCGGGTGCGGGGAGGAGGACTCGGTGCCGGTCGCCGTGGACCGGTAGACCGGCTGACCCCCGCGGGTGCGGGGAGGAGGGATGCCAGGAGACGGAGAGCATGGCGGGAGCCGGCTGACCCCCGCGGGTGCGGGGAGGAGCGCCGCCGCGAGGTGGCGGCCGGCCTGGACGACGGCTGACCCCCGCGGGTGCGGGGAGGAGTCGCCCCGGGCTTCTCCAGCCAAAGCAGCCGGTCACGGCTGACCCCCGCGGGTGCGGGGAGGAGGTAGACCTGGGTAACACGCAGCTCTCGCTGGACGGCTGACCCCCGCGGGTGCGGGGAGGAGGCTGCACCGACGAGGCCTGCGTCGAGAAGACCGGCTGACCCCCGCGGGTGCGGGGAGGAGGATACCGAGCGCTGCCGCGGCTATGTCGTCCGCGGCTGACCCCCGCGGGTGCGGGGAGGAGTTCGCCACCGGGGCCTGTGCCGGCTGCGCCCCCGGCTGACCCCCGCGGGTGCGGGGAGGAGGTGGGGGAAGCGGGCGAGGTGGCGGCGCTCGGCGGTTGACCCCCGCGGGTGCGGGGAGGAGATCACCTCGCGCACGGCGGCGGCGACCGACAGCGGCTGACCCCCGCGGGTGCGGGGAGGAGAGCGCGTTGGTGTCGCAGCCCAGCTCGGACGACGGCTGACCCCCGCGGGTGCGGGGAGGAGGGACGCGGAACACGCCGAGCTGGCCCGTCGAGTGGCTGACCCCCGCGGGTGCGGGGAGGAGGTGTACTGCTTCGTCTTCTTGCCGTTGCGGACCGGCTGACCCCCGCGGGTGCGGGGAGGAGCACGTCCGCCGCGATGCCGACCGGCGCACAGCCGGCTGACCCCCGCGGGTGTGGGGAGGAGGCCCCGTCGGCGGGCCTGAACCTCAATCAGAGCGGCTGACCCCCGCGGGTGCGGGGAGGAGGGTGACCGGCCCCGACCTGCGGTGATGGACTGCGGCTGACCCCCGCGGGTGCGGGGAGGAGGACAGCGCCCGGCGGGCGTCCCGCACGAGCGGCGGCTGACCCCCGCGGGTGCGGGGAGGAGCTCACGGGCCTGCGCCTGGCGGGCGCGGAGTTCGGCTGACCCCCGCGGGTGCGGGGAGGAGGCCGTCGGCGCCGCGGTCTCGGCCTCGCGGGTCGGCTGACCCCCGCGGGTGCGGGGAGGAGTCCCGCGTCGTCCTGATCAGCACCGACAAGCCCGGCTGACCCCCGCGGGTGCGGGGAGGAGGCCCTCGACTACGCCTTCGCCGGAAGGGGACGAGGCTGACCCCCGCGGGTGCGGGGAGGAGCTGCGCAGCCAGTCCCGGCCGTTGTCGACCAGCGGCTGACCCCCGCGGGTGCGGGGAGGAGGCCAGCGCCTCTTCGTCCGTGCCGTTCAACTCCGGCTGACCCCCGCGGGTGCGGGGAGGAGATCCCTGGCACCGGTGTGTCAAAGGGGGGTCCCGGCTGACCCCCGCGGGTGCGGGGAGGAGACCAACGTCATCCGGGAGTGTGGAGCAGTGCCCGGCTGACCCCCGCGGGTGCGGGGAGGAGAGCACAGCCCGTAAGGGTTGGGCCGGAACCCTCGGCTGACCCCCGCGGGTGCGGGGAGGAGCGGCGGGCGGGGCGCACGGCGACGCCCGCGCCCGGCTGACCCCCGCGGGTGCGGGGAGGAGCGCCCGATCTCGGCGCGGGCCCGGGGGGACAGCGGCTGACCCCCGCGGGTGCGGGGAGGAGGACACGCCGACCAGATATGACGATGGCTGGATCGGCTGACCCCCGCGGGTGCGGGGAGGAGGCCTCCCCGGCTACGGCAAGACGATGCTGATGCGGCTGACCCCCGCGGGTGCGGGGAGGAGGACCTGCGCGCCCGGGTCGACGCCGTGATCGACGGCTGACCCCCGCGGGTGCGGGGAGGAGGACCTGCGCGCCCGGGTCGACGCCGTGATCGACGGCTGACCCCCGCGGGTGCGGGGAGGAGCAGTCCCTGCGGATCAAGCCGCAGGCCTGGGGCGGCTGACCCCCGCGGGTGCGGGGAGGAGATCCTAGTGTCTCCGCCGATTGTGATGCACAACGGCTGACCCCCGCGGGTGCGGGGAGGAGACCCAGAGCGGCCCGGCCCGGTCGGTCTACTACGGCTGACCCCCGCGGGTGCGGGGAGGAGGACCCCGATGTCCCTCAGTTCCACCCCGAGGACGGCTGACCCCCGCGGGTGCGGGGAGGAGGCTCCACAGCCTGAACCGCGCCGCACACCGCGCGGCTGACCCCCGCGGGTGCGGGGAGGAGCCAGCCCGGCAGGGCAACCTCCCGGATCTGGGCGGCTGACCCCCGCGGGTGCGGGGAGGAGACTTCGTGACCTGCGGCGTTGTGGAGGCTTTGCGATTTCTTGACCATGCGGGTGGTGTGTCTGATGCCCAGTATCGAAGTGTCAAGGAGCGCTCACATGATGCCACGGGTGCCGGTGACAGGCGGCGGCCCCCGCAGAGTAGGGGGCCGACCTGATCGCCGGAGGCTCGCCGCTCTCGTGTCGGACCCGCGAGTGGCCAAAAGCTCCAACTTAAAGGGTGGTTGGGGCTGGATGGAGGTGCCTGAATCGTTACACGACCTACGCCGCACGCTCCTCGGGTCCCAGTGACTTCGGACGATGCGTCGAGGGGCCCGTCGGCCAGGCTCTCGCCTGCCCTTGAATCCGATGTGAGGGCCATCAGCATTGTCAGTGACGGCTGATAGACCCTCAGGTATGAACGAGAGCCAGCCCATTGGTGGATTCGAGCCGGTCGATCCCGACTCCCGCCTGTGGGGCAAGAGGGCCGGCCTGCCTGGTCCGTACCCCGTGATCTGCCACCTCCTGGACACCGCCGCGGTCGCAGGCGCGCTGTGGGACGCGGTCCCTAGCGAGCGCGTGCGGGCGCGGGTCGCTGGGGCCGTTGGCGTCAGCGAGTCCGAGGCCCGGGCGATGGTGATGCTGTGGGCTGGGCTCCACGACGTCGGGAAGATCTCGCTGCACTTCCAGCAGCAGGTCGCCGGGGAGTTCGCGAAGCTGGTGGGGGACCCGGCGTACGCGGAGGACAATCCGGCGGCGAGGCGTAGCGGAAACCTGAGGCACGAGACGGCCACGCACTGGGGGCTGGTGGAGTTCTTCAAGCAGTGCGGCTACCCGCTCCACAAGCCGGTCAGGAAGTCGCCGGCCCACCAGATCGCCCAGTTGCTCGGCGGGCACCACGGATGCTTCGCCCCCACGCTGCAGGTGAAGGAGATCAATAACCCGTCTGGCTACCAACCCGCTCTCGGCACCGCCGAGGGCTGGCGCGAGCAACGGCTCGCGCACGCCCACGCGGTCAGGCGGACGGTTGGGGCCGAGAAGCCGCTGGGGTCCGTGCTGCCCGGTGAGCTGGCGGTGGTCGTCGCCGGGCTGGTCGTGGTGGCCGACTGGCTGGTCAGCCAGGTCGACGTCATCGAGCCGCGGATGCCCGGGGAGGGCTGGAAGACCGGGGACTCGGAGCTCGCCGAGCACTTCGATGTGGCAGCCAAGGCCGCGCCGACGTGGGTGCGGGAGGCGGGCCTCGGGCGGGCGGCGTTTCCGGGGAAGGCGTTCTCCCAGCAGTTCCCGTTTCCCCCGAACATGCTGCAGGCCGACGTCGCGGAGCACCTTCCCGCAGTGGTGGAGGGGCCGGGGCTGCTGCTGGTCGCGGCCCCGACCGGGGACGGCAAGACCGAGACCGCCCTGCACGCGGCCTCCGTGATCGCGCGGGCCTCGGGTGCCTCCGGGCTCTATTTCGCGCTGCCGACGATGGCCACGGCGGACGCGATGTTCACCCGCGTCCGCCGGTTCGCGAAGAAGAACGTCGAGGGCGATCGCGCGCTGACGCTGCTGCACAGCATGGCCTGGCTGAGCCCGGACTACGCCCCCGGGCAAGGGGCGACGGACGGGTCGGCGGTCCTCGCGGACACCGAGGCCGGCCAGTGGCTGCGCACGGGGCGGCGGGGCCTGCTGGCGCCGCTCGCCAACGGCACCGTCGACCAGGCACTCACCGGGGTGCTGCCGGTCCGCTACGGCTTCCTGCGGCTGTTCGGCCTGTCGGACAAGGTGCTGGTAGTGGACGAGGCGCACGCCTACGGCCCGTGGATGCACAGCCTGCTGGTGCGGCTGCTGGAGTGGCTCGGCGCGTTCGGCGCCCCGGTCGTGCTGCTGTCGGCGACCCTGACCGGCAGGGCGGCCTCGTCGCTCGTCGACGCCTACCGGCGCGGTGCGGGGTTCCAGGAGCCCTCCGCGGTGGAGCCCTGCTACCCGGGGTGGCTGTTCGTGGACGCGGGCAGCGGGGAGGTGTCCACGCCGCGCCAGGTGGGCAGCAGCCGCACCAGGACCCTGTGTATCGAGACCCGCCGGGTGCACTGGGACGTCCGGGACGAGGAGGTCGCCGGGAAGCCCAGACGGCAGGGGCGCCGGGATGCCCTGCGTGAGATCCTCGAACCGGTGACCACCGAGGGCGGCTGCGTCCTCGTCTGCTGCACCACCGTGGACGAGGCCCAGCGCACCTACCGCTACCTGGCGTCGGTCCTGCCCGACCTCGCCGCGCGCGAGGGCGGCCTGCGGCTGCTGCACTCCCGCTATCCCGCCCACGAGCGCCGGCGTATCACCACCGAGTGCGAGGCCGCGTACGGGACGCCCGCGAGCGACACGGCGGCGGCCCCGCGCCAGGGATCGATCCTGGTGGCCACCCAGATCGTCGAACAGTCCCTCGACCTCGACTTCGACCTGATCGTCTCGGACCTCGCCCCGCTCGCGCAGCTCCTGCAGCGGGCCGGCCGTGCCAAGCGCCACGAGCGCGCCGACCGTCCCGCCTGGACCGGTCCGGTGGCCGAGCCGCGCATGGTCGTGCTGGAGCCGACCGACGGGAAGGGCCGCGTGGCCGCACCCCGCTCCTGGGGCACCGTCTACGACGCATCGCTGCTGCGCCGCACCAGCCTGCTGCTCGCCCGGCAGTCCGGCGGCGTCGTCGAGGTGCCGGGCGATGTCCAGCGGCTCGTGGACGAGGTCTACGCGGACGACTTCGGCGCCGACCTGGAGAAGGCCGCCTCGGCCGAGCTCCAGCGCATGGACGTCGAGCGCATCGCCTCGGAGGCCGCCGAGGAACAGCTGGCGGAGATCACCGTGATCCCGTCACCGGACGACGTGGTCGACGACCTCTCCAAGCTCAGCGAGCGCGGCTTCGCCGTCTCGGAGGATCTGCTGACCACCCGACTCGGGGCGGACAGCGGCCGCGTCGTATGCCTCTTCGAACGGGGGACCGGATGGAGCCTCGATCCCGACCACGACGTTCCGCTGCCCACGGGTGCGGCGAACCGGGACGAGATCGCGCTGATCATGCGGCACACCGTGCCGCTGCCCGGGCGGTGGACAGCCGGTCGCACGGAGGAGAACGCCGTACCGAAGGCGTGGGGTGACCGGCCCCTGCTCGCCGACCTGGCGCTGCTGCGCATGCGCCCTGACGGTGACCGGTGGACGGCCCGGCTGGGGGAGCGGCGACTCATGTACTCGAACGTGGGAATTTCCGAGAACTAGCGTCATAGGCACCGCACTTGACGCTACGTTGGCTATGCCGGTCCCCGAGCGGGATCGTCGTCCGTCAGGGACCGGCGTGACCCCCGCGCGCGCGGGGACAGGTCTGCCGACACGGCCGTTTCCTAGGCACCGCACGGCTCACCCCCGCTCGCTCGCGGGGACCGCGCAGAGCCTACCCATCCTGTGACCACCCGCACCCGCCTCGCCGGAGGCCGCATGTCATCCGCACCACCTGCCTACGACCTCCTCGACGAACCGTGGATCCCCGTCCGCTGGATCGCCGTCCAGGGGACGAACGATACGGCGGTCTCCGCCACCGTCCGCCCGCCCAGGGTCGGCCTGCGGGAACTCCTCCTGCGCGCCCACGAGATCGCGCAGATCGCGATCGCCGACCCACCGGCGCTCTCCGCCCTGTACCGCGTCCTGTACGCGATCACCGCCCGTGTGGCCGAGCTCGACGAGGCCGGTCCCGGCGACTGGTCCGCGCGCCGGGACGACCTGATCACCGAGGGGCGGTTCGGCGATGAGCGGGTCGACCGGTACCTGACGCCGGTGCGCGGCCGCTTCGACCTCTTCGACCCCGTGCGTCCGTTCCTGCAGGACCCCCGGCTCGCCGAGCAGTGCGACCCCGCGAACACCGCCGGTGTCGACAAGCTCATCACCACCCGCCCCTCGGGCAACAACCACTCCTGGTTCCAGCACGTCAACAGTGCCGCCCCCGAGCTGCCGACCTCGGACCAGGCCGTAATGCACCTGCTCGTCTGGCACTACTACGGCCCCTCCGGACGGTGCTCCAGCCGTACCGTCGGCGGCGTCAAGGCGGCGAGCAGCAAGGCCGGACCGCTGCGAAGCACGCTCTCCTACCACCCGGAGGGCGAGACCCTGTTCGAGACCCTCCTGGCCGGACTGCCCGAGCCCGGCAAGGGCGTCACCCGCGAAGGCGACCTGTGCCCGTGGGAGCGTGCGGAACTGCCCGACCCCGCAGCCGCTCCACCGCCGCTGAAAGGGCCGTGCTCCGCCCTCACGGCCCGCTCCCAGCACGCGCTGCTGCTGGTGCCCGACGCCACGGGCCGGTACGTGCGCGACGCGTTCATCACATGGGCGAACCAACTGAAGATCCCCCGTGAGGGCGACCCTTACCTGATCTGGCAGACCAGCAAAGAGGGCAACCTCTACCCCCGCCCCGCCGACTCCCAGCGTGCTCTGTGGCGCGACCTGGACGCCCTGCTGCTCGAGAACCCCGCAGGCAGCACCCGCCCACGGCGCCCCGAGGTGTTCCGTACCGCACTGGACGTCTCGGAAGACCTGAGGGTCCGCGCGCTGGGATTCGAACAGGACGGCCAGGCCAAGGACATCCAGTTCGTCGACGCGCTCACCCCGCCGGTACTCGGCCTCGCAGAGGGCAAGGAGCCCGCGGTCGCGGTCACGGTCGCCGTCGAGATCGGCCGTCTGCGCGTCCTGGGGGAGCGGTACGGCAACCGGCTCGACCGGGCCGTCAAGAAGGCGTGGGCGGCCTTCACCTCCGCTCCCAAGATCCGCGACTGCACCTGGGCCGTCGAAGCCGCGGCCCGCTACTGGCCCGCCGCCGAGGCCGAGTTCTGGAAGCGCCTGAACGAACGCGACTTCGACGGAGCGGCCGCGGCGTTCCGCGTCCTCGCCGAGCAGGCCTACGACACCGTCACCTACGGCGCGCTGGGCACCATGCGCGGGGCCAGGGCCTGCACCACCGCCCGCATCGAGCTGTACGGCGGGCCGGTGAAGCGCCCCGCCAAGACCGGCGCGGCCGGCGCTACCGGCCGCAGCGACACCAGTACGGAGGACGCATGAGCACGACCGGCACCATTCCGGGGCCCGCCACACCGCTGGACGACGCGGTCGGCACGCCGAAGGGGACCTCCCTCATCCCCTCGCTGGGGCGGGCGCGTGCCTTCACCGCCAGGATCGACAAGCGCAGTCACGAGGACCCCGGCGTCCGCGCGGCCCTGCGCCGCGGCGTCGGCAAGGACCTGGACGCGGTGCCCTTCATGCACCGCTACGTGGCGTCCTGGCTCACCGAGGAGCAGACGCGCAGCCGCGACGTCCAGCGCGCCTTCTACACCGTCGCCTCCCTGATCGCCGCGCAGCGCCGCGACCAGTACGCCGCCGCGAAGGCCGAGGCGTCGAAGGAGAGCGAGCCGAAGGGCGAGGACGCGGCGGACGCGGCCGGTCACCAGGCGGACCGTCCGGAGGACGAGGAGACCGCGACGGCCAGGCGGATCCCGTCGCGCAGCCTCGGCCACGCCTTCGCCGACGGTGTCATCAAGGGCGGCCAGACCGGCGGTCTGCGCGAGAGCTCGGCCGAGACCCGCCTGAACCTGCTGAGCCGGCAGAGCGTCGACGGACTGCACCGCCACCTGCCCGGCGCGGTCCGCCAGCTCCGCGGCTGCGACGTGGAGGTCGACTGGGCCCAGCTCCTCGTCGACCTCTGCCAGTGGCGGCGCCACTCCGGCACCGTCAAGCGGATCTGGCTCCAGGACTACCACCGGGCCCTGCAGAGGGACGGCGAGCGCCGGGCCCGCGAGCACGACGACCAGAACGACACGGCGGAAGCCGCCGACGCCGACACCACCGACGCCGACACCACGGACGCCAGCACCACCGACGCCGCCGCCCCCGGGGCCTGAGCACTCCGGCCACCGACGGACCGCCACCCGCACCCACTCCAAGGAGCAGAGCATGCCCGGCCCCGACCGCACCACCGCCCGCTTCCTCGACATCCACGTCGTCCAGAGCGTCCCCTTCGCCAACCTCAACCGCGACGACAACAACTCGGTCAAGACCGTCCGCTACGGCGACACCGAGCGCACCCGCGTCAGCAGCCAGTCCTGGAAGCGCGCCGTCCGCGAGTACTTCCAGGACAGCTTCGGCGAACGGGCCCTGCGCACCCGCCGCATCGGCGCCCGCGTCACCCGCCTCCTCGAGGAGCAGCACGGCTGGCCCGCCGAACTCGCCCAGCGCGCCGGGCAGCACGTCGCCGCGGGCAGCAGCATCAAGTTCGAGACCGCGAAGGACTCACCCGTCATCACCACCAACGCCATGGTGTACGTGCCCGAGACCGCCGTCGCCGAACTCGCCGCCCTGGCCGAGGAGCACCGCGCCGAGCTCGAGAGCGCCAAGGACATCAAGAAGGCCGGCGACAAGAGCGTCCTGCCCAGGGACGCCGTCGACGCCGTCCTGCGCGGCCGCAACGGCGTCATCAACCTCTTCGGCCGCATGCTCGCCGAGGTCGACGACGCCGGGGTCGACGGCGCGGTGCAGGTCGCCCACGCCCTGACCACCCACGGTACGGATATCGAATTGGATTACTTTTCGGCGGTCGACGACGTCACCTCCGCCTGGGGGGACACGACCGGCAGCGCCCACATGGGACACGCCGAGTTCAGCGCCGGCGTCTTCTACCGCTACGCCACCGTCGACCTCGCCGACCTGGAGGCCAACCTCGGCGGCGACCGCGAGGCCGCCCGCGAACTCGCCGCCGGGTTCGCCGAGGCGTTCATCCTCTCCCTCCCGCGCGCCAAGAAGACCGCCACCGCCCCGCACACCATCCCCGACCTCGTCCACATCGCCGTCCGCAGCGACCGCCCGCTCTCCTACGCCGCCGCCTTCGAACAGCCCGTCGCCTCCCACGAGAACGGCGGCTACGGCCCCGCCTCCCGCGCCGCCCTCGCCCGCTACGCCGTGGCCGCCAACAGGCTCCTCGGCAGGCGCGGCACCCTCGCCGCCGCCTGGGCCAGCCTGGAGGACAAGGACCTCGAGGGCCTCGGCACCCGCGTCGACTCCTTCCCCCAGCTCATCGACACCGCCATCGCCGAGGCCTTCACCACCGGCCGCACCGGGGCCGCCGCGTCCGTCACCGCCGGAGCCGGCGCATGAGCACCCCCGCCCCCACCCGAGGACTTCTGCTGCGCCTGGCCGCGCCACTGCAGTCCTGGGGCGAGACCGGCCAGTTCAACGAGCGCGACACCGCGCTCTTCCCGACCCGCTCCGGCGTCATCGGCCTGCTCGCCTCGGCCCTCGGCCGCAAACGGGGCGAGGACATCAACGACCTCGCCGCTCTCTCGCTGACCGTCCGCACCGACCGTCCGGGCGTCATCCTGCGCGACCTGCACACCGTCGGCGGCGGCCTGCCCGCACCCCGCACGGTCACCACCGCCGAGGGCAGGAAGCGAAGCGGCGCCACCGCGACCCTGCTCTCCCACCGCTACTACCTCGCCGACGCCGCCTTCACCGCCGTCGTCACCGCGCCCCCCGGCCGCCTCGACGAGTGGGCCCAGGCGCTGCGCGACCCGCACTGGCCCCCCTACCTGGGACGCCGATCCTGCCCGCCCGAAGGCCCCCTGCTGCTCGGCCTCGTCGACGAACCGCTGCACCACCTCGTCCACCTGCCGATCGCCCGACGGGCCCGCGCGGGCACCAGGACCGTCGACGTCGTCTTCCACGGCGACCAGCCGCTCGACCGCCTCGGCGACCACCCCCAGCCCGGGGACGACGACGGCAGCACACCCGCCGGCGAGGTCACCGACGACCCGATCGACTTCCACCCCCGGCGCCGGGCCTACCGCGCCCGCCCCCGCTACCAGCGCACCCTCACCCTGCCCGCCGACCGCTGCAAGGGCCTCGCCGCCGGCTACCTGACCGCCCTCGGCGACCACCTGGCCCGGCACACCACCCGCCCGGAAAGCATCCCCGCATGACCCTGTGGCTCACCCGCATCATCCCCGACCCGCGCAGCCGCGAGGCCCGCCGCGACACCGCCGGCGCCGTCGACCTGCACCACCGCATGATGTCGCTCTTCCCCGACCACGTAGCCACCGATGAACCGCGCCGCCGGCTCGGCGTGCTCTTCCGCACCGAATCCACGCCCGCCGGCGACCAGATCCTCCTCCAGAGCGCCCAACGGCCCGACCTCGACCGTCTTCCCACCGGCTACGGGCAGGCGGTGACCAAGACCCTCACCCCGCTCCTGGACGCCCTGCGGCCCGGCCTCCACATCCGCTACCGCATCGCCGCCAACCCCATCCGCAAGCCCGGCCGCGCCACCCGTGAGCTCTACCGGCTCAAAGCCGTCGTCCCCCTCCAGGGCACGGCCGCCGACGAATGGTGGGCCCGCCAGGCCCGGTCCTGCGGCCTCGACCTCGCCACCCTCCACTCCAGCCCCCTCGACGCCGCCACGGGCCACCGCCGCAGCGACCAGCGCCGCATCAAGCACGACCGCGTCCTGTTCGAAGGCACCGCCGCCATCACCGACGCCGACCTCCTGCGCACCCGCCTCACCGACGGCATCGGCAAGGGCAAGGCCTACGGCTGCGGCCTGCTCAGCATCGCCCCCCACCCGGGGCCCCAGTGACCGCCCACCGCCCCGACCCCGGCAGCGCCCGGCGCAGACTCGCCGCCCCCACCGTCGCCATGCTGCCCCGCATCGCCGACTCCCTCTCCTTCCTCTACCTCGACATCGTCCGCATCGTCCAGGACGACACCGGCGTCTGCGCCGAGGTCACCAGCCCCCACCGCGGCACCGAAACCGTCTACCTCCCCACCGCAGCCCTCAGCTGCGTCCTCCTCGGCCCCGGCACCTCCATCACCGCCCGCGCCCTGTCCACCCTCGCCCGCCACGGCACCACCGTCGTCATCGCCGGATCCGGCGGCGTCCGCTGCTACGCCGCCACCGTCCCCGAGTCCCTCAGCACCACCTGGCTCGAACGCCAGGCCCGGGCCTGGGCCGACGACACCACCCGCCTGGCCGTCGCCACCGCGATGTACGAACAGCGCTTCGGCCCCGGCACCGCACCGGCCGGCAGCGGCCTCACCCAACTCCGCGGACTCGAAGGCCAGAGGGTCAAGGCCCACTACCGCCTCCTCGCCCAGCAGCACCGCATCGGCCGCTTCCGCCGCAACTACGACCCCAACTCCTGGGACACGCAGGACCCCGTCAACCTCGCCCTCTCCTCCGCCAACACCTGCCTCTACGGCATCGTCCACGCGGCCGTCCTCGCCCTCGGCTGCTCACCCGCCCTCGGCTTCGTCCACAGCGGCAACCAGCAGGCCTTCGTCTACGACGTCGCCGACCTGTACAAGGCCGAACTGACCATCCCGCTCGCCTTCTCCCTCCACGCCTCCCCGCAGCCCGAAGCCGACGCCCGCCGCGGCTTCCGTGACGGCCTGCGCCTGTTCCGCCTGCTGCCGCGCATCGTCACCGACATCCAGCGCCTCCTCGCCCCGGACCAGGAGATCGCCCTCCCAGACCCGGAGGAGCAGCTCGTCGACCTGTGGGACCCGGTCTCCGGCCCCATCCCGGGCGGGGTCAACTACGCGGGGGAGGAACTGCTGTGAGGGCCCGCAGGCCGGCGTGCCCTCGCGGGGGCGGGAGGTACCCGTGGCAGCCATGACCGTCCTGTCCGCCACGGCGGTCCCCGACCACCTCCGCGGCGCCCTCACCCGCTGGCTCATCGAGGTCACGCCCCAGCTCTACGTCGGCACCGTCTCCGCCAAGGTGCGCGAGGAACTCTGGCAGGCCGTCAGCGCCTGCGTCGGCGACGGCGTGGCGGTGCTCATCCACACAGCGGCCAACGAGCAGGGCTTCGAACTGCGGACTGCCGGCGAGCAGCGCCGCCAGCCCGTGGACTTCGACGGGCTGACTCTGGTCGCGATGAGGGGTATCCAGTCCATGAACGGTCGCGCCATGGTCGAAACGTAGGGACGATGCTGTCCGAACGGATCGATCCGGCATCATCGCCGGTCTTCCTTGTGCCAAGGGTGCAGCCGAGCAGTGGCGGCTGCACCTGGTCAAGGCCTTCTGACTTACCGGCGGTGCTGTCGCAGGCCAATCAGACAGCACCGGGACAAGGATCCTCGAGCGACCCCCGACGCTCGTCCAAGTCGTCGCCAGCGCATCGCAGCTGAAGGAACACGGTCGAACGCTCTCGTGGCTTGACGACATGGACCGTTGAGAGCTTCTGCTTGCTCGCACGTATTGTCCAGCGCCTACTCCTGCTGTGGGGGCGGATTGCCAGGACCACCGAGCCGGACGTGATCAGGCCCGTGTCGACCCTTCAGCGCTTTACACGGCGGCTTCCGCAGCAGAGCCGCCGTTCACGTTCCGAGCCCTTCTGCGGCGGGCGCGTGCGGCCCGCTGGTCGGCGGATTCCTGTACGACCGCGGCCTTGAAATCGGCGCCCGGCGCGAGGCCGGCCCTGCTGCCTTGATTTGCGGTCCTGCAGGCGCCGGATGAGAGCTTCGAGCGCCTTGGCGATGAGAGCCGAGAGCAGGCTCGCCATGAACTTCTCCAGTGACCATGGAAGCGATACGTGGTTGTCGTGCACCTGTTTTCCTTTAAATGAGAAAAAAGATTATCGGAAAATTCCTGCGGGTCATCGTGGGCGTGAATTGGACCTGCAGTGGTTCGGTGGCGATCCTAGCGCAGGCGTGCCGTTCGCCGCTCACGGGAGGTCGAGTTATGCATCACCGTCTCTCCTCAAGGTCCCAGCCAGAGGCTTAGATTGGGCGCGTTGAGTGTGGGGTATTGAGGAACGCTCCAGTGAAGAGTGGCATTGGTGATATTGATACTTCTAAAGTACTTGTGGCCATTAAAGATTTTTTCTCTGGAATCGGCGCCTGGTACTCTCGGACTGGTGCGCCCCTGCTATTCCCCGGAGTCCGGGGGTCAGCCGCCTCTCGCCGGCACCTTGGAGAGTCGATGTGCACCCTCCCCGCACTCGCGGGGGTCTATCCAGATCTGACCGGCATTCACGCGGCCGTGACAGTTGCCAAGCGGATGTCGCGCATGTCGGTCGCCTTCGAGGACAGGTACATAACCTCCCGCCAGGGGAGGCGCCTGGCGCTGTGAGTTGGCTGAGGAGGGCGTTGCCGTCGTAGGCCTGCTGCGCCCCGTTGGTATGTGGGGAAGTACGCAGCCGGCTGACGCGGCAGCCGCTCTCGGGCCGACCCTGCGGGTGCGGGGGAGGACCTCTTGAACTCGGTGGTGCAGCTGCGACTGCATCTCCTGGGTGAGGTGGCTGCACCGGGCATACCCGATGCGGACGTCCGCGCCCGCGGTGTCCGTCTCGGGCGCGGCCGGCGGAGGGGCGCCGGGCCGCCAGGGCCGGCCGGGGCCGCGGTCGGCCGGGGTCGGCACCCGCAGCAGCTCGGAGAGCCGGGCGACCCTCTTGAACCGGCCGCTGTGGTAGATCCCGGCGACCGCACCCGAGCGCGAGCGGCAGCGAGCCGGGCTGGACGCCGCAGCGCGGGCAGTCGTGGCGCTCAACGTCGTCGGCGTCGCTCTCGGTGGTGTCCTGAGGGTCCGTCACGCCCGGGTCCTCTCACAAACCATTCCCGGAACGGCGGTACGGCACCACTTGAGTGAGAGCCGGTTCTGAGAGCCGATCGGGCGTCAAGGGATCCTCCGGCGACTGTCTCCGATCTTGCTCTGGGAAAGGATCGATTATGAGATGTGGAGGGGCAGCCGGATGCGTAGGCTCGGCGCGTGGCCGATGAGATACAGAAGATCGTGGCGGGGTTGCCGGAGCTGACGGACGTCACCGGCGTGTGGGCGGTGGCCGATCGCCGGGTCGCGCAGGGGGACGCGGCCTTTGCTGCTGATCTTGGCATCGCTCTCGCCACGACGTACGGTACCGCGGGGCAGATGTGGCAGTACCGAAGTGTCTTCGACCATCTGCTTCGGCTGTTGGCCACCACCTCTGGCCCCGAGAATGTCATCCAGGCGCTGCGGCTGGTCTCCTCGGCTGAGGTCACCAGCAGGAAGCTGGATCGCTACACGGCCTCGTTGCTGGCTTCCAGCCATGAGGCGGCGGACCTGGCTGCGGCGTTCACCGGCCGGGCTTCGGAGGAGCTTCGGGCCTGTCTGGTCCATGAGCTGGTTCTCAGGGGTGCGGTCGTCGGGGAGGTGCCGGGGATCGCGGGTTGGGCGACGTCGCCGCATTGGAGTCACCACCCGCTGGGCTGGCTGCCCCTGATGCCGTCCGGTATGGAGGAGGGAGCGGATCTGCCGAGCTACGGCATCCGCGGCAGTAGTCACGCGATGCCGTACGGGCCATCGGAGAGTCGCGAACTGGCGGTGGACGCCGACGCGCGTGTGCCGGCGGCGGAGGAGACGACCACCCCGGCCACCGCCGCCGCGATGGGCACGGCTGTGGCGAACTGGGCCGAGGAGTCCAACGGGCGCATCGAGGCGCGCGCGTTCGAGCTCGCCGAACCGCTGGACGCCGAGTCCGTCCCGGCCGTGCTCCTGGCACTGGGGCTGGAGTGTCTGCGCGGGGCGGGGAAGAAGAAGACCCCTCTGTCAGTCGCTGTCCGTCCGCCGGCCCAGGCATGGCGGATGCTCTTCGCCGCGGCGTCGACGGGAGGGGCGTACAACTCGGGCTCCTACGGCGCCTACGGCCGTCTGGCGGCCTGGAGGTCGCTGGCCGCGCTGGCCGGAAGCCCGGCAGGAACCAGCGCTGCCGAGGTCGAGGCGCACGCGCTGGACTGCGTCTGGCACGGTCTCGGCGCCGACACCGAATGGTTCGAACAGGTGGCCTGGGACATCGGCCTGGCCGTGCTCTCCCCGGGCCGACGGCGCCTGGCCGTGCTCGCTGCGACCGACACTGACTGAGTCGGCAGCTGTTCGTGCGTCGAGAAGCCGGGCCACGTGAACTGCGCGAACCCTGCCGGGTTCAATGGGTCTCCAGCGGGTCAGCCTGGCCGAGCAGCTCGGCGAGCGGGGCGCCGGAGCGAGCAGCGACGATGCGGCGAGCACGCAGCTGGGCACGGGTACGGGGGCGGAACTTCGGGTCCCGTCCGCAACCGCATGGCCCGAAGCCCTCGTAGCGCAGCCCGGCGTTCAGGACCACGGCGACGACCGACCATGCCTCCCGATTGCTGCGTCGGGGTGCCGCGAAGTCGTGGCCGGCCGACAGCAGCGGCCCGGTGCAGCGCGGGCAAGTGTGTCCGGCTTCGCTGGGATGGCGTTTGAAGCTGATCCGGCACGACACGCACGCGTAGGGCAGCTCGTAGTGGACGAAAGCGTGGGTGCACACGGACTGACCGGTCCAGTCCTCGACCACCTGCAGGCCCTCGCCGATCTCCTGGCGTATTTCGGCGCCGGCCAGGTAGTCGCAGATTCTGGGGAATCTGGCTTGTCAGGTTTGCGGTCGCCGTCCGTGGGGTTTGGCCGGCTCCCAGGCACCCCAGCAACGAGGAACGCCACGTGCCACCTGCGCCGTCCTCCGGTACTCATGAGGTTCTGGTCGTGGATCGGAGTGTCCCGAGCGCGGCCATGCGGCGTATGACGGGGATGGGGATGACGGGGTTGTGGGCAGCGTGCTCGGCGCTGTGGGCATCGAGCAGCAGCGTCACCAGCGCATCCGGCGGTAGGGAGGGGTTGAGCCATGCTCGCCGGCGCACGCTCTGGTCGGTGTCGGCCGCCAGTCGTCGGAGCGATTCCGGCGAGAGGCGTCGGTCCTGGCCGGTGGCTCTGCGCACGATCGGATCGGGGTCGTGGCTGAGCTGCTCGACGAGTGAGCTCGTTGAGGCCGGGTCGTCGAGGGCGAGGGCCCGCAGGCGCGGGTTCGGGTCTGTCGCGTAGCGCAGCAGGCCGTCGCGGGGGAAGTTGGGGTGACTGTGCGGCCGGCCGGGGAAGGACAGGCTCCCTTCCCACCATGCGGCCACCTCCAGGAGCATCTCCGGTGGAGCGTCGTCGCATGACTCGGCGAGAAAGAGCCGCACGACGCGATCCTGGTCGCGGGCGAGCGCGGCCACCACGTCTGTGGGCAGGTGTGGCGCTCTTGCGACGCTGCGGCGGATCAGCAGTTTCGGCGAGGCCGCGAGCTGACGCATGGCTTCGGCGTTCCCGTGCAGGGCGCCGATCCACCACAGCGCGGTCGTCTGGCCGTCCGGGTCGATGTCCGGCACTTCGGCGGCCATCGCCGTGATCTCCTCCGGTGTCCTGGGCGGCGTGGCGTCGGGGTGCGGAGCACGGCCGACGCCACGGCCGCCGCGGGAGAGTCGCCTGGCGGCCAGCTGCTCTCCCGCAAGCTCCGCGAAGAGCGCGCGCAGCCCCGGATTCGGCGTGGCGGCGACGAGCCGGTCCCACTGTCTGGCCGAGAGGCGGCCGGACTCCGCGGCAATGACGCGCACGCGCCTGGCATCGTGGACGACCGCGGCATCCAAGATCTCTGGCGGAAGGTCCTCCCGCCAGAGGAACCCAGCCTCGTCGGCATCCAGGAGGGTAAGGAGCACGTCGACAGGCGCCGAGCGGTTGAAACCGAGCCCGGAGAGCCAGGAGAGGGCTACTCGCCGATCGAGGTCGGTAGCTGCAGTCAGCCTGGTCCAGGCCCCGTCAGACACGTCGGCAGCAGGTATACCGGTCATTGGCCAAAGGCTAGAGCACTGGACCATCAGCCGACCCGAGGGCGCTGCCGACCAGATCACCAGACATGCAGTGGCGGGAACGGACCGCGCCGCGCTGGCGCGGCGCGGATGACAGGACTCGCGTCCGGATCGCTGCCGGCTCAGGTGTGTCGCTGGCGGACATCGACGATCGGCAGCAGCGCTGCAGTGGCGGGGATGCCGATCCGACGGGGCGCCGGTCCCGCCGGGGTGGGTACGTCGGTCAGTCGCACCAGGGGTTGGCCGAGCGCGGCCTGGCCGTCGTCGACCGCGGCCTGCTCGTCATCGGTGAGCTGGACGCTGGCCAGCATCCGCTGGAGGTTGTCCTTGGCGCTCCCAGTCCTGACGCACGCTCGATCCCTTCTCAGCCGCACCGAACGCGACCAAGGTGACGCGCGCACATCAGGGCGCGGGTGAAAACGCTTGAACCCGGGACAGCCAACCCCCGATCGGCTACAGAGAGCTACCTGTCAGGCAGCGGCAGCTGCTATCGAGCACACGGTCGGCCAGGGCCGCCACGCGAGGCCTGGGGGCACGCCACCGCCGCCTCCGCGAGTACACGAGACGGCGGGCAGTGAACCATATGGTGCGGTGCCGTTCCCGCGAGCGTGTGGTCTGCGCCCACCAGATCCGGTAGGAGGGGCGACGAGCACACGAAGGGGGTGGATCGGTGCGGCCTGCAGGGCCACCGGATGCCGCGCCCGGTCCTCGGACGTCGACCGTAGCTCGTCGATGCCGGAAGGAGCAGGACCCGGCTACCGGAAGGAAGCGTCCACGGGGGACACTGGTACCGGTCCCGCCCGCACCAGACGCCTGGAGGACACGGTGAGCGCAGCGCCCCTGCACGGCCATCACGACGGCCGGCAGCCCATCCCTCGTACCCAGGACGCCGTCGCCAACGCCCTGCCGCCCGCGCAGCGGATGGAGTTCTACCGGGAGATGGGCGAGGCCGACGTCGACACGATCGGGGGTGTGCTGAAGCGGTGGTGGCTGCGCGCCGAGCTCTACCGCGATCCCGAGGGCGACCGGATCCACGACGACATCCAGGCCGGCACTGCCCCCGGTACCCCCGCATCCGCGGTCCTGCGCCGGCTCGGGGCCCAGTGACGGACTTCAGCGACTCTCCGGACGACGAGTACGACCCGCTCACCCTCTCCCCGGCCGTCGAAGAGTTCCTCGGCGACCCGGGCACGCCGGCCGACGTGTTCTCCGCCCTGGTGGCGTTCCTCGTCGACCTGCGCGAGAACCCCTTCCCGCACCTGAGCATGCCGGTGCCGGGCCGCCCGGGATGCACTCGGCGCCGCTGCGCCGGGATCTGGGGCTGGTGGAGTACGCGGTGAACGAGGCCTCCGAACCGCCCCGGATCTACGTTTCGCGGGTCCTGCGAGCGGACTGAGCGGCAGGCCCGCCTTCCTGGAAATGGGGATGCGCCTCTTGGTCGGCCCGCGAGGCGAGGGCGGAACGGATCGTTACCGGGCTGTCGCGGGGTGTGGCGGTCTGGTCCGCCGCCCCGCCGCCGGCCGACGATCCCCGCCAGCGCCGGCCGGTCCGTTACCGGGATTGGGCAGCCTTCCGTGTTGACGCCGTTGGCCCGGCTACCCCCGTGGGTGAGGGGAGGACACCTACGACCTCGACGGCATCAGCGGCGACTGCGGCTGACCTCCGCGGGTGGCGGGGAGGGCCAGCAGGCCGTCTGTGGGGTCCAGCCAAGGTGAGTCCAAAAGCCGCCACGGGATGATCTTGAAGCTCTGAGTCGCACTCCGCGTCTACCCCTGGGGGCTTGGCCCTGTCCTGGGTTCCACTGCTCTGATCCTGGCCCGGCGCGGACGACGCGACGATCCCGTAGGTGTGCACGGCGTTCCTGGCAGGGGCTGGGCATCGGGTGGGGTGGGGATGACTTCGATCGGGCGGACCGCGTATCCGCGGTTCAAGCGGCTTTGATCACCTCGCGTGAGCTGCACGTGTTCTTCACCCCGTCCGAGGAGGAACGGGCCTGGGCGGAGGAGACCGCTGATTTTGTCGGGTCATATGGGGGTCTGGCCCAGGTTCTGTGATCGGTGACACTGGGTGACGGATCCTGGGTGGTGGCGGGGTCTGGAGATCGTCCGGAACTGGTCGGCCGAGTCGCCTGGGCGGCTGACAGTCGGCGGCTGTGTCGCAATCGTGGTCGTGGCTCGGTGAGTTGTTGTTCCCGTCGCTGCCCCAGGTGGCGGTCGTCGGTGTAGAAGTGTCCGGTGCGGTGGTGCGGGTCGCTGCCCGCGTGGCTGTTCCGGGTGCGCCGCTTCGCCTGCCAGGCCCTGGTGTGTCGGCGGCGGACGTTCGTCGAACAGGTCGACGGGCTGACACGTCGCCACGGGCAGGTCACCGAGCGGCAGCGTTCGTCGGTCACCGGACTGGGTCTGGCGCTTGCTGGGCGGGCCGGAGCGCGGATGGCCGCGCTGCTGGGCATCCGGGCGAGCCGGAACACGCTGCTGCGGCGGGTGATGGACCTGCCCGACCCGGCCGTCGAGGCCCCGGTGGCGGTCGGGGTCGACGACTTCGCACTGCGCAAGGGCCAGACCTACGGGACGGTGATCACGAACGCGGTCACCCACAAGGTCCTGGACCTGCTGCCCGAGCGCGACGCGGCGACGCTCGCCCCGTGGCTGGCCGGGCACCAGCGGATCGAGGTGATCGCACGTGACCGTGCCAGCGCCTACGCGGAGGCGGCTGACCGTGCGGCACCGCAGGCCCGGCAAGTGGCAGACCGCTATCACCTGTGGGCGAACCTGGTCCGCGCCGTGGAGCGCGTCGTCACCGATCACCGCGCCTGCCTGCGCGTTCCCGAGTCCGAGCCGGAGCCCGAACCCCGGTGGGAGAACCCGTTACCCGCCGAGGCCGGCAACGCCGATGATGCCCAGCCGGTGAACCCGGCCGGGCGCGTCGCCGAACGGCGGCGCGCCAACCACACCCTCGCCCACGGGCTCCTGAACAGCGGCATGAGCCAGCGCGCCGTCGCGAAGCACCTGGGCTGGAGCCGCAACACCGTGCGCCGCTACGCGGAGGCCGGGAAGTGGCAGGACATGATGAAGGGCCCGCAGGCCCCGCGCACCGTCAAGCTCGACCCCTACAAGCCGTACCTGCTGCGGCGCTGGGAGGAGACGAGCGGCAATATCAGCGGCATGGCGTTGCTCGGTGAGATCACCGCCCGGGGTTACCGCGGTGGATACACCCAGCTCGCCACATGGAAGCAGCGCGAACTGCTTCCGGATGGCCCGCCGCCACCGCGCCCGCCCACGGTCCGCGAGGCCGCGGACTGGCTCACCCGCCACCCCGACGGCCTCACCGCCGACGATGCCATCCGGCGTAAGGCCCTCCTGGTCCACTGCCCCGACCTGGACACCACCGCTGACCTGGTCACCGCGTTCGCCGAGATGCTCACCCTCCTCGACGGGGACCGTCTGCCCGAGTGGATCAGCGAGGCCAAAGTTGCCGGCCTTCCCGGGATCAGCACCTTCGCCAACGGCCTGAACAGCGACTACGCCGCCGTCCATGCCGGACTGACCACGCAGTGGAACTCCGGCCACGTCGAGGGTGCCGTGAACAGGATCAAGATGCTGAAACGACAAATGTTCGGACGCGCCGGCTTCCCTCTCCTACGCAAGCGAGTGCTTCTCGCCTGACCGGCCGTAGCGGAGGGCCAGGGCCACCGGTCGGTCGTCCTTAGGTTCTGTCCGTCCGATCTTGGGTTGTGGGAGGATGTCGTCCATGATTTGCATCCGAAGGGGCCGTGCCTCGTAGAACACCAGCTTCGCTTCGGTCGCGGGAACGCGGCTGGGGAGGACCTTGGGTGCGGTATCGCGATGTCCCAGGTCTGTCGGGAGCGGCGAATGCCGCCGTCCGTGTGCTCGAACGGGAGCGGTTGTCTCCGGGCATCGTGGCGGTGGCGCTGAGCGTGTGGTCTGTGCGCGTCCACGGCACCAAGCGCCGATGGAGGCGGTGGGAGGCTGAGTTCACCTGCCCCTGCTGTGGTGAGGGCTGGGCCCGGGACAAACTGCAAGACGTTCTGTTCATGCTTCCGCCAAGGGCCGCCGGAGAACTCCGGGTGCAGGTGGAGCGCCTGGACGTGGTGTTACTCGGGCGAACGCATCACGAGCCGATGGCAGACCCGGAGTTGGCGTGGTGGCATCGCAGATCCTGACTGTACCCATGTCGCCGACCGATTCGTTGGCTCTTGCACGACGGGTCGGGGAGTTCAGTGGCGCCGAGGCAATCGGAGGGCCGGTCGCCGATCACCCGCCGAGGCTACGGGGACCTCTCCGACACCGAGCCCTATGTGTCCCACTCGGCCCGATGTTCAGCATGCCGAGACCGGAACCTCTTGTTGTCCTGCGGTAGCTGTCAGCCCCGGCGCCTACGGACCGTCACTGGTCACACAACCTGGGCCAGAACCTCATATGGGAGCCACTGCTCCGGTGTGAATGAGAGCCGGGTCTAGGCCGTTCGTGGCGATGGTGTACTCCACCGTGGCGGGTGTTCTTCGGTGAGTGCGGGAGCCACTGATTCCCAATGAGGTTGTCAAGTAGCGGTGGTGACGCACTGTGGTTGGATCACGTCGCTGCGGTGCTTGCGCGGACAGCAGCGGTCTCGAAGGGCCTGTGGTCGCGCAGGAGGGCTCAGAGCCCGTTCAGGCGACGCCTGGCGAGGGCCAGGACGGCCTGCTTGTGGGACTTTCCCTCCGCGCGTTTGCGCTGGTAGTACCGCTTCGATTCGGGACAGTACACGGTGGCGACCTGGGCGGAGAGATAGAACATCCGCAGCAGTCGCCTGTTGTAGCGCCGAGGTCGGCGGAGGTTGCCGCTGACCTTGCCCGAGGCGCGGGGAACCGGGGCCAAACCGGCAACGCCGGCGAGCCGGCTAGCCGTCCACGGCTCCCAGCGCAAGTACACCCTGGTCGCCCTGCGGTCGCTGTTCACCCGGGCCAAGAAAAGCGGCACGATCTTCAAGAACCCGACCAGCCGCATGCGGGTCGGCCAGCAGGCGAACGGCGTCATCCAGCCCCTGGGACCCGAGGACGTCCAGTCCTCGGTTGCCTCGGTTACCCGCCTGGCGGACCGGCTGATCCTCGCCCTCGCGGCCGTCCACGCCGCCCGACCCGGTGCGATCCGCCACATCCAGCTCGACGACCTCGACATCGGCAACCGCCGGCTCGTCATCAACAGCCGCGTCCGCCCCCTGGACGAGCTCACCCTGCAGACGGCCCTGGCCTGGCTGGAGCACCGGTGACGGTGCTGGCCCGACACCGCCAACCCACACCTGCTGATCAACAGGCAGACCGCACTGGAGACCGGCCCCATCAGCGGCGTCTCGGTCTCCGCCGCGCTTCGCTGCCAGACCGCCACCCTCGAACGGCTCCGCGTTGACCGCCAGCTCGAAGAAGCCCTCGTTCACGGCCCCGACCCGCTCCACCTCGCTGAGGTCTTCGGCCTGGCCGAGAAGACCGCGATTCGCTACCCGGACTCGGCCAGGCGCCTCCTGGAATCCAGTGCCGAGTCGTTGAACGCTGTGACAGCATCGGTGGATGATCAACGCTGAGGACCTGGTCGACAGACGCCTGTTGAAAGTGACGACGTCCTGGCACCACTACCAGGAGACCGAGCCCTCCCTCCTCCACATGTGGTTGCACATGGACGGGCTCGGCCCCGTTCGGTTTCACACTCCGGGCGACGGGTTGTCCCTGGAGATCGATCAGCCTCACGGCCCCTACGACATGGACGAGTACGGCCACACCACGGTCGAGGACGACCTGCCCGACTTCCCCATGACCCGGTTCATCGGGCAGCGGATTCTCTCCGTTCGGAAGATCCGCTACCAGCGCGGCGACTACGACATCGCCGTCGGCATCACCGTCCAGTTTCCCGACGGCACGATCCGTATCCTCAACCTCGCAGACGAGATCGTCCTGGCCCATGGCCAGCACCTGGGTCCTGTTGAGAAGCATCTCCACGAGGTGACGACGCCCACGAGCCAGGACGTCTCGCCGTGAGTCGGCACGAACTCACGGGTCGATCCCGGCAGAGCACACCACCATTCGACCCGCGGGTTCCCACTGAAGAGCCTTCGGTTTCCCTGAACCCACGGAGCTCCTGGGGTCCAGCCAAGGTGAGCCAAAAAGCCGCCATGGGATGATCTTGGTGAGTCGGCAGTGCGGTCCCGGGGAGGAGTCTTCGGCAGGGTCGGGCTCGTCGTCCCGGCCGTCGTGATCGGCCCAGGTTCCGAAGGGTCCGGGTAGGCCGGGCTCGTCGGCGCCGGGCTGGAGGGCGCCGCTCTCGGTCCGGTGTTCGCCGGGGGTCACCGGTTGCCCGCTTCGAGTTGGGCGGGGATGCGGCTGACACGGAGTTCTTGCAGGTCGGGGATGTGGTTGTAGAGGGTGCCGGGGCTGACGCCGAGGAGCTTGGCGATCGAGGTGATCGGGTGCTCGGGGTTGGGGAGCATGTCGTGGGCGGCCCGGATGATGTCCGCGTTGACGACAGTCGGCCGGCCGCCGACCTTGCCGCGGGCTCGGGCGGCGGCGAGGCCATCGCGGGTGCCAGAGACGATCAGCTCGCGGATGAACTCCGCGAGGGGCGGCGAAGACGTGGAACACCAGGCGGTCGCCAGGGATGGTGGTGTCGAGCCGTTCCTGCAGAGAGGTGAGGCCGATCTCGCGCTTGCGCAGTTCGCCGACCTTGGAGATCAGGTCCTGGAGGGAACGGCCGTACCGGTCGAGGGCGGGGACCACCAGGGTGTCGCCGGCGGCGAGGAACGCGTGGCACTCCTTCAGTTCGGCCGGGCGTCGTTCTTCCCCGACTTCTTGTCCGCGAAGATCCGGCGACAGCCGACCGCGTTGAGGGCGTCGAGCTGGCGGTCGAGCGTCTGTCTACCAGTGGACACCCGTGCGTATTTGATGCGGATCTCGGTACGGACGGCGGGCTCGGCGACCAGGAGTTCGAACTGGGCGTCTTCAAATGGCTTGCTCACATCCGGAATTCCTGCCAGGAGTCTTTGAAGGTCCTGGGGTGCTTCCGGCGGTCCGCCCGGCGATTTTCAGAAGACAATGGTTTGTTGAAGCCTGGCGGAAGGTCGGTGCCCTCGCCCGAACGCTTCAGTGGCGGCGGCGGTTGAGCACCCCGATGAGAGTGGCAAGGTCGGCGGCACCGGCCGGGTCATCCGCGTAGCGGGTGGTCTGGAGGGGGCCGACCTCAGGAAGGACGATGTCCTCCCGCGCCAGGACATAGACCAAGGTCAACAGTGCGGCGCGGGCATTGCCGTCGGCGAAGGGGTGGAAGAACGCCACGTCGAGGTAGGCGCGGGCCGCGCGGGCCGCCAGCGGGATGTCCGGGTCGGTCGTCTCGTCCAGGCAGGAATCGAAGTCGGCCTGCGTGTGACGGGTCAGACCGTAGCGCTCGCGGCCGGCCTTCGCATAGGCGTCGCTCACGCGGAACGGTGCCCCTGTTGCAGCGAGGACTTCGCGTTGCCAACGGGCCAGCAGGGCGAAGTTCAGCGGGGTCTGGCGTGCGGCGTCCTCCCGGGCCAGGGTGTGCGCGGCGAGCAGACGCTCAGCGCGAATCGGGTCGCGCCGACGCACCGGTCCCTCGCACCAGGACCTGAACCCGTCGCGGCCGGCCGGGACCCGTCGCAGAGCCGGTGAATGCCGCCAGTCGACCTCGCGGCGCACGCGCAGCCAGACCGAGAGGCTGTCAATAGCGGTCATGGAGCTTCTCCAGCGCTTCCCACTCGCGGTGGTCCCGGTACGGGGCGTGGCCGGTGAGGCCGACGGCGAGGTCCTCGCCTACCGACTCGATCAGACTCCGCTCCGGGTGGACCCAGCTCTTGAACCGGCCGCCGATCGCGCGCTCCACCGCTCGTGCGGCTTCGGCCCGGTCCATGCCGGTGCTGGTGAGGAACCAGCCCAGGACGATCGAGGTCTGGCCCCGCCAGGCGTTGTCCGCGCCCGAGTCCATGGTGTGGGTCACGAGCCGGACGCAGGCCCGTTCCAGGTGCCAGCTGCGGTCCTCGGGCGAGGCGTCCGGCGGCGGCGTCAGTTCGGCGAAGCGCTGGGCCGTCCGCTCCAGCCACTCCCGCCACTCCAGCAGCGCGGCTACGGCCCGGTCCGCGGTCTCGTCGGGGGTCGTCACCGAGCTCGGTCCGCCGGTCCAGTTGCCGATGGGCCCGCCGCTGTAGTGGTACCAGTTCCATCCCCAGGCCCAGGTGCCGTATCGCTCCCGGATGATCGCGTCCACCTGGCTCTCGCACCAGCGTTCTCCCTGCCACCAGCCGGCCATACCGGAGAGCACAGGTGGTACCCACTCGCGGACCAGCGAGCGGAGGTGCTCCTCCTCGTCCTCGTCCCAGGCGAACGAGTGGCGGGCAGGGTCGAACTCTTCCCAGTCCCGAATGCCCTCGTGGGTGATGGGGGGCACGCGGTTGTCGGGGAAGGGCAGGGTGTCACGGTTGTACGTCAGGGCTGGCCACTCTTCCTGTCCGATGTGATCGACCGATCAGTCTCGGCTCAATGCCCTGGGAACGCCAACGGTTTTCGGACCGCGTCGGCTTGTCCGTCATGCCGCTGCTGCCTTGTCGTCGCCGCCGAGCACGCTGAGGTCGACGTCCAGGCGGACGTCGTAGGCGTCGGGGGTGATGCCGAGTTCGTGGGTGGAGTACTCGCCGAACCGCTTGATGTGCTCGGTCAGGTACGGGAAGTCCAGGGCGAGGTCGAGTGGGTCGACCGGGCGCCCGTCGGCCTGCAGCTCGCGGACCACGTCGGCGATGTCCAGGGCGTTGTGGAAGATCACCAGGTTGGCCAGCAGCGACGTGAACATCACGTCCTTCCACACCTTTCATCTTGGGATGTTCGGATCATCTGCAAGACCGGGACACCCACGGGATCTGGAGTCGATGACGTTGCGCCCGGCCTCGCCGAACAGGGCGTCGATGTGGTCGTACTGGGCGGTGCGTGAGGGGCGGAAGAACAGCAGGTCCTTCCAGTTGCGGATGCGGGGCATCAGGTCGATGCCGAGCAGGTCGGCGATGGCAAAGACCGGGTAGCTCTTTATGTGGATAGCTCGAGTTGCTCATTTTTTGGTTTGCTCCGTGGGTGGAGAACTTGCCCGGCAGCTCTCAGCCGGCCAGTACGGGGATTCGCACGGGTCAGGGTCCAGTCCGACAGCCCCGCTGGGTATGCGGCGGTCGCACCACCCGCAGACCAGGACAGCGCGGGCGCCTGCTGCCTCCAACCGCTTCGCGACCTTGTCTGCGGCTTCGAACCAGGCGTCCTCCACGACCACGACCGGGGCGGCCTCCAGCAAAAGCTTGCTGTGCCAGAGACTCAGGCCTGAGATCGCTCGGACTCCTGGATGACGTCCAACTTCGTAGTGCCGACCTCGGTCAGCAGCACGCTGAACTCCGGTTCCTCCACGACCACCCCTCGTCGACGCGAGACGAACGACTGGACAAGTAAACCGCGACTGAGAGGTCGTTTTCATCTTTTTGGCCCGGATACAGGGCGATTCTCGAAGTGCGCGGGCATGGTGCGGAAGCGACTGTAGATGCGGCTGAGGTCTGCGGGTCGGACGGGGGTGCAGGTGGGGCGGGGTGCGGTTTGTACCTGTCTCATCCCAGGATGTCCGGTCTTCGCGGCTGTCTGCTTCCCGGCGCCGGTGTCGTGCGCCTGGGCGCACTCGGTCTGCTGCGGTACTTCGGAAGTATGCCGACGCGACGTCCTTGTCCGAGTGATCTGTCCGATGCCCGCTGGGAGTTGATCGAGCCGGTTCTGTCGGCCTGGCGCTTCGAGCGCCGCGGCAGGGCCCTGGACTTCGGCCGGCCGCCCGAGCACGACCTGCGCGACATCATGGACGCGATCTTGTACGTGGACCGCACCGGAGTCCAGTGGCGCTACCTCCCGCACGACTTCCCGAACTGGAACACGGTCTACGGCCTCGATCGTTGTCGGGAGCGGCAACTCCTGGACCCAGGGCGGCCGCTACATTGGGGAGGAGCGCCGCTACACCTGCGGCTGACGCCTGAGGGGCAGGGCCACGACTTGGAGCATCAGACTGAAGCCGACGCCAGCGTCGCGATGTTCGGCTGCGGCCTTCTCTTCGCCCTCCTCGCGTGGCTAGTCCTCGCCGGAATCGCCTATCTACTGGGAGTCGGATCCAGCCTCAACTGGGTTGCCTGGGTCATCGTCCCAAGCACAGGCGTGGCCGGAATCCTCTACGGCCGGACCCGGACCCGCCGACGCCGGCCGACACAGAAGACCCCGCCCCAGTAGTGCCCGGCGCTTCGGTCGTACGACCATGACTCCCCCCGCGACGGCAGACGTGGCCGGAATCCGCCACGGTGTGAACCACCCGAACGCCGACGGCCGGCCTCCCGCGCTCGAACCGCGGAAGGCCGGCCGTTTTGGTTCCACGGGGTCAGCGGCGCAGCCGCGCGGGGGCGGGGTTGCGCGGGAAGGGGTCGTTGAGCTGGGTGGTCTCGCCGACCCTCCCGGTGCTCATGATCGGGGCGCACCACTTTAGGCGGACCGGATCGGCACGTCATCACCCTGCGGCCGCCGGGCAGCCGAATCGGCGAGCATCGGTCTGACGGTCGCGGGCCAGTACGGTGCGTCCCCTGCGGCCTCGAGGGCTCGGACGAGTAGCCGGTCGGTGGCACCTCGGTGTCCGGGACGTCGTCGAGCCGCTTGGCGGGGAGACCCGCACCGTCGTTCACGACGCCCGGCAGGTCGAGCTGGCCGGCCTCGGACATCCCGCGGTCATGTGGGCCTGGCTCATTCAGGCCATGACCGGACGCCGGGCCAGCGAAGTGCTGATGGTGGACTTCGAACCACTCTCCGACATCCCCGGCCTGGACGCCGCGGCCGGCGTTGAGGGCGGGATGGTCGCCCGGCTCCGCTACCAGCAGACGAAGATCGACGCGGCACCGAACACCATCCTCGTCGGCCGCGATGTCGTCGAGATCGTCCGGGAACAGCAGGCGTGGGTGCGCGAGCACTGGCACCTGGGCCCCGTCGACACCATCCGCTACCTGTTCCCCAAGACCACCGGCAACCGGCACGGCACCAAGTCCTGGGAGACCAGCAACTACAACCGTGTCCTGAAGGACTTCAGTCACCACCTGGACCTGCGCGACTCACGCGGCGAGCTCCTCCTCTACTCGCGAAGCCACCGGCTCCGCCACACCAAGGCGACCACGCTGATCAACGTCGGAGCCCCCATCCACGTTGTCCAGCGCTACCTCGGTCACCATTCTCCCGAAGTGACGATGCGCTATGCCGCGACTCTGGCCAGCACCGCCGAGCGGGAGTTCCTCGCCCTGGCCAAGGTCGGCGGGGACGGCCGTGAGCTGGCATGGACCGCCGGGACATGTTGGACCTGGTCCAGCTCGATCGCCGCACCGACCGGATCCTGCCCAACGGCTACTGCCTCCTGCCGCCCACCCGCTCCTGCGGCAGGGGCAATGCCTGCCACGGCTGCGATCACTTCGCCAGCGACCGCACCTTCCTCCCCGACATCCAGCGCCAACTCGCCGAGACCGAGTCACTGGTCGCATCCCGGCAGGCCCGACACGCCGACCGCTACGGGGAGCCGATGAGCGCGGCCAACGTCTGGCTGGAACAGCGCAACGCGGAGATCCGCAGCATGCAGCTGGAGATCATCGCTCTGGAGGCCCAGTCGGACGGCACCGCCGCTGTCGTCCGCGGCGCAGGCGTACTCGGTCGAACCGGCTACCAGCAAACCGCCAACGCACCCGTTCACAAGAGAACATAGCCCGCATGACCACTCGCCAGACCGCCTCGGTTCCCGACACTGCCCCAGCCGAGAACCGGCGCATCGTCGCCCTGCGGCAGGCAGGCCAGGACCACGAGCAGGCCGTCCCACGAGCAGAGGCAGGCATCCGGCGACTGGTCAAAGCGGGCGAGGGAATCAACGTCCGGGCTGTCGCCCGCGCGGCGGGTGTCAGCCTGGACTTCCTCTACGCCCACACCGACCTGCGCAAACGCATCGAAACCCTGCGAGGCCAGCAACGGGCTGACCACCGGCCCCTCCGACAGGAGCCCGCAACCGACGACGGCACGGTGATCCATAGCCTCACCGAGGCCCTCCGCCGCGAACGCGCCGCCCACCGTGAGCGCGTCCACGAGCTCGAACAAGGTTTGCCGCCGCCCACGGCGAGATCCTCCGCCTCCAGCGTCAGATCCGGGAACGCGGCGACGCGCCCCGGTGAACGACATGCCAGCCGTCGCACGCCCGCAGCGTGCCAGAACAATGCGGTTGAGGCCGGAGGATCAGCCCGGCACACTCGCCCGGTGAGCCACAACACACACGCGGGCAGATGGGACGGGCCCTGGTTCAGGGTCTGCACGGAGCACTTCGAGGCGGCGTTCCTGCCGAATGCCGGCGAGGACTTGGAATCGGTGGACAACATCGACGTCTTCGTGGACCTCAACGACGGAACCCGGTGGAGTGCGACCGTCATCACCCTCGCTCAGGTGGAGACCACCATGACGCGGTGGGCGGCGACCGGGGAAGCCCTCGGCGGCGCCTACTTCTCGTGCCCGGACGGCCTCATCGTCCGCGACGCCGGCATCAGCAGGATGACCCAGGTCCTCGTCGCCCTGGTCGAGACCGGCGACTTCACGCACGTCCTTCAACGCATCGACGAATGACCGCAGCCCCAGTCCACGACGAGCTGATTCTGAGCCACCAGTAACCTGCCCCGGCCGAGCCTGGAACATCATCCTGAGGACACGGTGCTCTCCGAACACCAGCAGCAGCTGAGGGATCGTTTCCTCGCTGCCCCCGTCATCCCAGCACCACACTCCTGGCAGCCCGTCTCCACGCGGCGAACACCCGTCAGCGGGCTACTCGGAGTCGGTTTCGGGGTCGACCCCGACAGCGGAAACGACCTCCTGATGGTCGTCTCCAGCAGCGGTCACGGCATCTTCGACGCCTCCACGGGCCGGCGACTCGCCCGCGACCACGACCCCGACTTGGACCACAGCACACCAACTGGCCCCGACTTGTCCTGCCCTGGACTCGGACCGCTCGCCGGCACCGAGGTCCGGATCGCCGGCCTGTTCGGCGGCGGCCTCCACTCCACCACCGAAGACGGATGGACCGTCGAGGTCGTCAGCCCGGATTGGCCGCACCACCGCGTCCTCCTCTCGGCCGATGGCGGACTCTGCCGCGGCCCCGCCGGTGAGAAGTGGTGGCACATCTTCCACGCCCACTACTCCGAACTGCGAGCCGCCGGGTTCTCCCCCTCCGGACGCACGCTCGTCGTTGCCACCAGCAGCGACATCACGCTCTGGACAAGGCCCGGTCTCGACGCCTGAACCAGAGCGCCGTCCACGTTGCGGACGCCATCGGCAACGCTACAACCTCCACAAATGCGATCGCCGCCGCCACCGACCCTGGAGAACTCCAAGACTTCGACTTCGCGAAGAACCCGAACGTCACCCCGGAGGTCGTCGCGGACCTGAAGTCCCCGACCCTGGGTGCGCGAGGGCCGGCCGCTGGTGCTGATCGGCGACTCCGGCACCGGCAAGTCCCACCTGCTGATCGGCATCGGCACCCCTATCGCCGAGACTGGCCTGTCGGTGCGCTACACCACCACCTCGGCACTGGTGAACGAGCTCGCCGAGGCCGACGCGAACCGCCGCCTGTCCTCGGTGATCGCCCGCTACAGCAAGATCGACCTTCTCTGCCTGGACCTATGCCGAGACGACGACTATTCCGAACGGGGTGTCAGGGTGCTGGCTCGCAACCGGTGAGGAGGGGTGCTCGTTCCGCATAGTCGTGGGGGCCTGCCGGCGAGTGGCTGCCCAGCTTCTGACACACTGGTGCCATGACAGTGCAGCGAAAGGACCATGCCGCGTAGGCGCCCTTCGGACCTGCGCTCGGGCCGTCGAAGGTTCGCGGTTGAGCGTGGGAGACATTCGAAGATCGGTCAGGTGTCAGGCTCGGCGCAGGCCGAGATCATCCGCTTGGAGCGAAGTCGCTTCGCGCCCGGTGACGTGGGCAAAGCCCTGGCTGCGTGGAGCGAGCTGGCGCATACTCCACGACAGCGTTCGCCTGACATTCGCACGGGGTGTGGCGAACCGTCCTGCTGTCCGCCGGAGCCGGACGAGTGGCGGGAGCTCCTGGAGATCGTCATGCATGCCTTGCCTTCGAAGTCCGCGCGCGAGCTCGGCCGGATCGTCGGGCGCCTCGACAGCAGAATTCTCGATCATCCGGCCTTGAGACACACCGTTTCACCGCGCGGTCGATGGTGGCACTTCAGCCGGTGGCCGTGGGAGGACTGACTGAGGGGGCGTTGGGCTTTCCATCCTGGGGTGCAGTCGATCGGTGTCACAGGCGGTCGAGGAAGGCCAGGACCTTGTCGGTGGGCTGGTAGCGGCCCGGCCGGGCGGTGACCGGTGCGGTGAGGGCGAGTGCCTGCTCCTCGATGGTCATGTCGGCGTGGACGTAGGCGTCGGTGGAGCGGATGCCGGCGTGACCGAGCCAGAGCGCGATCACCGTGGTGTCGACGCCGGCCTGCAGCAGCGACATCGCGCAACTGTGCCGCAGGACGTGCGGATGGATGCTCTTGCCCAGCAGGGACGGGCAAGCTCGCGCGGCGGCCTGCGCGTGGATACTCAGGCGTTGGGCGACGGCGTCGCGGCTGAGGTGCCGTCCGGTGCGGGTGCAGAACAAGGGGTCGCTGCGGCGTCCGGCGCGTTCGTTCAGCCAGGCGCTCAGCAGGTTCTGGACGGGCCGGTCGAGCGGGACGGTGTGCTGTTTGCGTCCCTTGCCCTCGCAGCGGACGGCGGCGCCTTCGCCCAGGGTGATGTCGTCGCAGTTCAGACTGGTGAGTTCGGTGACGCGCAGGCCGGTCTGGACGGCCAGGGCCAGCATGGCCTTGTCCCGTCGTCCTTCCCACCGTTGCGGATCCGGTGCCGCCAGCAGCGCGTCGACCTCCGGGCCGGTCAGGAACGTGACGGTCCTCTTGTCGAACCGCTTGGGCGGGATGTCCAGGACCCGCTGGATCAGCAGGGCGTGTTCGGGGTGCTGAAGGGCGACGTAGGAGAACAGCGAGCGGATCGCGGTCAGGCGGACGTTTCGGGTTCTGGTGCTGTTGCCGCGCTCGTCCTCGAGGTGGTTCAGGAATGCGGAGATCACGTCCGCGTTCAGGTCGCTCCAGTCCAGCTTCGCCGGAGCGGTCCCGGTCCGCTGCTGGACGAAGCCGAGCAGAAGGCGGACCGCGTCGCGGTAGGCGGCAATGGTGCGGGGGCTGGCCTGGCGCTGGCGGGCAAGCCGATCGGTGAAGAACGCCTGCAGCGTGGGCGCGATCAAGGTCATGGGCGGGCCGCCGTCCGGACGCCGTCCCGGCGGGCCGCGGCCAGGGCGAGCAGTTCCGGGGCCGCCGACAAGTACCAGTAGGTGCAGGCCGGTTCGCGGTGTCCCATATAGGTCGACAAGGACGGGATCTTCGCCTGGACGTTGTCCTCGGTGCGATACCAGTGCAGGAGGGTTCGAACGGCGAAGGTGTGCCGCAGCTCGTGCAGCCGAGGGCGATGCGGGGCGTCGAGGCCGACGCCGGCGGTGTCGACCAGGGTCCAGAACACCGGATGCACGCAGGCGTAGATCAGCCGCTTGGCGGTGAGGGAGATGAAGAACGCGGGGTCCTTGACCCTGGGCATCAGGTCTTCGCGCAGCCTGTCGTACTCGAGCAGCGCGTTCGTGGTGCTGTCGTGCAGGGGGACCAGTCGGGACTTGCCGAACTTGGACTCGCGGATGTGCAGCACGCCCTCGGTCCAGTCGATGTCGTCGCGGTCCAGCTTGATGGCCTCGCCGATGCGCAGGCCGGACGCGGCCAGCAGCCCGATCAGCGTGTGATAGGTGGCTGCCCGCAGCGGCTGGGGGATCGTCTCTTTGGCTGCCGTCATGATCGCGGCGATGCCGGCATCGGAGTAGAGGAAGATCTGCCCCCGGCGCCGGTTGTAGGGCACCAGTCCCAGCGGCGGCACCTCGGTCGCCGGGTCGATCCCGCTCAGGTAGCGGGCGAACCCGCGAACGGCGGTGATCCGCCGGGGACTGACCGTCGTGATCACCTCGGGCTCGCGGGTCCGCATCCAGTCCAGCGCGGCCGCGACGGTCACGGTCTGTTCGCCACGGCTGTCCATGAAGCGCACGAAGTCCGGCAGCAGATAGGCCGCCTCGGCCATCTGGTGCCCCAGCGAACGGCGGAGCCGCAGGTAGTCCTCCGCCGCCTGGTGAAGATCGGTCATGCCGCCTCCGTCCCGAGCCAAGGCTGGGCGACCGCACGCAGGGCGATGAAGTCGACCTTCGCGTAGAGCGCGGTGGTGGCCAGGTCCTGGTGCCGGAGCACCTGCCCGATCGCGGTGAGCCCGGCACCGTGTCGCAGCATGTCGGCGGCCAGAGCATGGCGCAGCCGGTGCGGCCCGACCTTGAGCGTGCCGGCCCGGCGACAGGCTCGTTCCACCACGTCGCCGACCAGGTCCGCCCGGATCTGACCGTGCGGAGCCTTGCAGGTCAGGAACATGTGGCGGGCATCCAGGCGAGGCCTGGGGCCGGTCACGTAGGCGACCAGTGCCTCGCCGACGTCGGTCGGCAGCGGGAGCCTGTCCTCACGGCGTCCCTTGCCGCGGACGACGATCTCGCCGCATCGCCAGTCGATGTCGTCCAGCAGCAGCCGGGCCACCTCGATCGACCGCAGCCCGAGCCTGGCCACCAGCATCAAGATCGCGTAGTCGCGGACGCCGACCATCCCGTGGCGCGGAGTATGGTCCAGCAGCCGCTGGACGTCGCCGGCCGCCATCGTCGGCGGCACGGACGCGAAGCGCCAGCCGCCCACCGGAGGCACCGCTCCACCGAGCTTCATCGGGATGACGCTGTGCAGGTGAAGGAACCGCATCAGCGACCGGAGTTCGGCCACCCGTCCCTTCGCCGAGCCCGCCGAGACCTGGCGCACTCGCGCAGCAAGAACGCGTTCAGGTTCGCCCCGGTCAGACCATCCGGCGCGAACTGTCCGTCAATCATCGCCTGTTCGGCCAGGAAGCGCCGGGCAGTGTTCCCGTAGCGCAGCATCGTCGGCGCCGCCAGGCCACGCTCGGACTCCATCCAGCGCTGGTACCGCTCCAGCAGAACCTCCGCCGGCGACGGTGGCACTTGCGGCGCTGGCACCACGCCGGCCTCCCGCAGGAACATCAGCAGCGGGACCATGCCGCGCGGCCCGGCCACTCGGCGACGGCCCGATTTCCGCAGGTCAGCGAGGTGCTGCTGCATTCGCCCCTCGTCCAGATCAGCAACATCGAAGCCCTGCCGCGAAAGCCACAGGCCAACCTGCCCAAGATCCTTGAGCATGTTCCTGGCGGTCAGGGTCGTGTACCCGCGCTCCGCCAGCCATACCCGATAGCCCTCAACCTGCGGAGCCAGAGCCCCCGCCTTCCGACGCGTACTTCCGAACGGCATCGCCACCCCCTCGCGGGAGCACCCTGCCCCCACGCCCACGAGGCTGCCCGGCGCGGCAACTATGCAGAGCCATGAACGGCCGAAACCCCACGAAGGAGCGGAACGACTCACACGACTTCGGCATAGTCGTGGCCTCGGCATAGGTCGATGCACAAAAGGTCGACGCGGCCGTAGCGGGCGATGGTCTTGGCGAGCTGCTTCTCGTCGGCGGCCTCGACGAGCTCGTTGACGAGCTTGGTGGCCAGCACGTACTTGACCCGGAAGCCGGCCATCGCGGCCTCGGTGCCCAGCGCGATCAGCAGGTGGGATTTGCCGGTTCCAGAGTCACCGATCAGGCAGAGCGGCAGGCTCTTCTTGATCCACTCGCAGGTGGCGAGGGTGTGGATCACCGCGGGGTCGATGTTCGGGTTCGCGTCGAAGTCGAAGGTTCGCAGTTATCTGGGGCTGGTGATTCAGAAGGCTCAGTTGTCGCTGATCAGGACGTTGTCGACGCCGTCGGTCTCGTACGACTTGCCTTCTTGCGCTGCTTCGGCCTCGGCCAACTCCTGCCGCAGCCGCTCGTAGTGGGTGCGGGCCATCTCTTGCTGCATGGCTGACCTGCCCTCGACGTGTTGCAGCAGCTTCTCCGCACCTGCGAGGAACTCCCTGATCGCTTCGATCGGGCGCTGATGGCCGCACGGCGCCTCGTTGCCGTCTTTGTCGAAGACCTCGGCGGCGTTGGCGGTGTTCACCCACACGCTGATGCCTTGATCATGGACAACCACGTTGAAGGGCGACTCTTCGGGCTCGCCTTCGGTGACGACCGTGAACTGTTCTCCGGGACGCATCCAGTGATCCGTTCCCCAGGGCTCCAGCCACAGGCAGAGCATTTTCGCGGTGTCGTTGTTGACGCTCGTCTTCGGCATGGCAGCACCGTAGCGAAGCCCCAGCAGTCACGGGGTGGCAGCCCGTCGAGGCATGTGGTTCACAGATCTGCGAGGCCGTGTTCGCGGAGTCTGCGTTGGAGGCGGAGGATCTCTCCGTGGGCGGCGGCGAGCCTCTGCTCCAGATCACGGACCTGGTCTCGGCGGGTGCCGCGCTCGCGACGCAGCGCCTCCGTTAGGGTCTGGATTACGGTGCAGTCGCTGTTCGGCGCGGTGTTGGCCGGGGGCCGTGCCGTGGCGCGTTGCTGTTGCCCGCGGAGGGTCTCGATGCGGAGTCGCAGGTCGGGATGGTCGTTGAGGAAGTCGAGGCTGACACCGGCTGCTCGGGAGACCGATCGGAAGTTGATCTCTGTTCCGTCCTTGAGCAGGGACCGGATTCCGGCCTCTGCCCGGTCGGTCGCCGTCTTTCTCTTGTTCTGGGCTGCCTTCTTCAGGGCTTCGATGCGGCGAGTGCTGGTGTTCTGGCTGGCTGGCTGGATCGGGGAGACCGCTCATTGACCGGCACCGCCTTTCGTGGCCAGCGAAGCAGGGGTGTCTTGGTAGCCGTCGCGGCCCAGGATGTGGTGTGAGGTCTCAGGACTCAGTTGACACTTTCGGCTCATCAGATCCTTGACAGGCTCAAGACTTACTGGACATGGCCGGGCATCGTGTTTCGAAGCCGGTTCGCCGAGCCGGTGGCAGTGCTGTGATGGACGAGATCAGGGCCCGTCTGGGCGTGACGCGTTCGGATCGACGTTCCAGCGCCCGGGTAGGTCGGCGTCGCAGAAGACGCAGACGAAGTGGTCTTCTCGCACGATGTTGTGCTCCTGGCAAGTAAGACATCGCCGGAAGACCACTGCGTGGGTGAAGTAGTCCGGGTGGTCGAGGTCGGCTTGATCCAGTGCGTTCGCGACAGCCGGCCATGAGGCAACGTCCGGACAGTAGCCGGTCGACTGGTTGCTGACCTCGTTCACCGTCCAGCGTCCGGCTCCGGTGTAGAAGCTGATCTCGCCAGCGCTCAGTACCCGATCGCCGCTCGCGCAGGCGACGTGTTCCCTGCGGCGTGGGGCCAGCCGCAGCGCGCCGTCCGTGGCGATGACGAAGGTGAAGGGCTCGTTGAGTTCCTCGACGGTCCGGGCTGCCACCCAGTCTGCGAAGTCGGCGGCTGTGCGGATCGTGGCACCACCGTCCGCTGGCTGGACAGCATCGATCAAGTGGTGCGGCCCGACATAGCGGTAGGTCCGGCCCGAGGCGCTCATGTCGATCAACGTAGAGCACGCGGTCTCGGCACGCTCAGAGTTTCGGCGCGTGGATCTTGGCCTTCCAGCGGGTCACGGGATGTTGGTCCTGGCGGGCGTGAAGCGAGATCTCGGCGCCTTCGTAGGTGACGCGGAAGTGGGTGTCCTCGACGTAGATGGTGACGATCCGGCCCGCGTGGGTCCGGCCGACGCGCAGGCGCTGGCGTGCCACCATCACGACGCCGTCGTTCGGGACCTTGCGCTCAACGGTGGCGGCGGCTGGGGCCGGCGGCAGCTGGGTCGTGGCGAGCCTGGCGCCGCGGAGCCGTGGGTGCTCGCCGCCGGTGAAGGGCGAGGGCAGGGTCTTGACCAGCTGCCCGTTGCGCACCGCATGGGGGAGGTGCCCGTCGAGACGGACGGTGATCCGTCGGTTGGCGAGCTCTGGACCGATCTTCACGCGTTGGGTGGCCAGGGCGATCCAGCCGTCCTGATCAGCGGTGCGTTCGAGCTCCAGCGCGTGGCCGGCTGGGAGGTCACCCAGGCGGTCGACGGCAGGGAGAGCCGGTGGAGGCCCGGCCGGGCGCGCTCCGCGGAGTTTGAGCTGGTGGAGGTGCTCGGCATCGAGGTTGGACGCCACCGTCTTGACCACCTCGCCGTTCACCAGGACGTGGACGGTGTTCTCGTCGGCCCAGATTCGGACTCGCAGGCCGGCCCGCTCGGCGCCGAGTCGGATGCGCTGGACTGAAGGGATGATGCTGACCTGCCCGCCAGCGGGGACCACGGTGTCGAACTCGACCGCGCCAGCCGACGGCGTCATCACCAGCGCCGGCGGGGCCGACTCAGCGGGCACGGGCGCGGCCTCGGACCGCTGGGCAGGCACGACCTTTACGGTTCCGGCTGCGGGTTGGGGCGGAACAGGGTAGCCGGAGTGGCCATGTCGAGGGCCTGGTGCGGGCGGAGACGGTTGTAGGTCTGAACCCACTCGCCGATGGCGGCCTGGGCTGCCGCGAGGGACGCGAACGGCCCGCAGTCGTCGAGCAGTTCCCGTCGCAGGGTCCGGTGCCAACGTTCGATCTTGCCGGTGGTCGTCGGTGAGTACGGCTTGGTCAGCTTTGCGCCGATCCCGTTCTCCCGGCAGACCCGCTCGAACAGCACTTCTGCGGGCCTGGGCCGCGTGTAGCGGCCGGTGAACTGCTTGCCGTTGTCCGTGAGCACTTCGGCCGGCACGCCGTGGATCCGCATGGCCCGCACGAACGCGTGGGCGACCGCCCTGCCGGAGGGGACGGTGAGCACCTCGGCGACCACGATGAAGCGAGAGTGGTCGTCGATCCCGGTGAGCATCTTGCACTCGCGCCCGTCGGCGAGGTAGATCCCGCCGACCAGGTCGAGCTGCCACAGGTGCATCGGGGTCTCGCGCTGCCACCGCTTGTTCTTGCGCCGGTGCTGCTGTTCCTGTGGGCGCACGAGACCGTTGCGGTACAGGGCCCTGTGGACCGTGGCCCGCGACGGAGCGGGCTTCGTGCCGGTCCGCTCGATCTCGAAGGCGATCCGTCGCGCTCCCCAGCGCGGGTGGGATCGGCGCATCTCGCAGACCAGGGCCTCCACCTCAGCCGGCAACCTGGTCGGACTCGTCCGCGGCCTACGCTATGCCTCCCGCAGACCCTCGAAGCCACCCGCGGCGTACTTCGCCTTCCACGTGTAAACCGACTGCCGTGAGACCCCGTACCGCTGGGCGATCTCCGTGATCAGCGAACCGTCGAGCACCTCCAGCACCGCCCGGTACCTCTGCTCGACCAACCAATCGCCCTGCTGCTGGCCCTCCGCCTCCTGAGTCACCCCCGAAGCATCTGAAGCACCATCAGAAACTGTCAAGAGTGTCCCGAGAACTTCACGTCAACTATGTCCTGAGCCCTCACATGACACTATTCCGAACGTGCGATATTCCCCTCGGAGGGGCTGAGGTTGGCTACTCCAGCCCTTCGAGCCAAGCGGCCATCGCCAGCGATTGCTGCAGATCGACTCCGAATTGGCTGGGGTTGTCCTGGGCGAGGGTGCGGCGGATGGTGATGGCTTCTTGGATCGTGGCCAGGGCTTCCTTCTGCCGACCCACCTCGTTCAGCCGGAGGGAGAGATTGTGGAGAGCGTCGGCGAGGTCGGACAGATGGGCGTCAGGGTCGGCCTCGGCGAGGACGCGGAAGTGGGCGACGGCTTCCTGGATGGCGGCCAGAGCCTCCTCCCACCGACCCACCCAGCTAAGGCTGTCGGCGAGGTTGTTGAGGGATCTTGCGAGGTCGGGCAGGTAGGCGTCAGGGATAGTCGTTGCGAGGGTGCGGCGGATGGTGACGGCTTCCTGGATCGCGGCCAGGCCCTCCTTCTGCCGACCCACCTCGTCCAGCCGGAGGGAGAGATTGTAGAGAGCGTCGGCGAGGTCCGACAGGTGGGCGTCGGGGTCGGCCTCGGCGAGGGCCCGGGAGTGGGTGACGGCTTCCTGGCTTACTGCCAGGGCCTCCTCCCACCGACCCACCCAGCTAAGGCCGAAGGCGAGGCTGTAGAGAGCATCGGCGAGGTCGGACAGGTGGGCGTCGGGGTCGGCCTCGGCGAGGACGCGGAAGTGGGTGACGGCTTCCTGGATGGCGGCCAGCCCTTCCTGCTGTCGGCCGGCCTGGCCGAGCCGGAGGGAGAGGTTGTTGAGGGCCAGGGCGAGGGCGGGCAGGTAGGTGCCGGGGTCGGCCTCGGCGAGGGTGCGGCGGATGGCGACGGCTTCCTGGATCGCCGCCAGGCCCTCCTCCCACCGACCCACCCCGCCGAGGCTGACGGCGAGGTTGTTGAGGGACTTTGCAAGGCCGGGCAGGTCGGTGACGGGGTTGGCTTCGGCGAGGGTTCGGGAGTGGGTGACGGCTTCTTGGATCGCGGCCAGGCCCTCCTCCCACCGACCTACCCTGCTGAGGCTGACGGCGAGGTTGTTGAGGGAATTTGCAAGGCCGGGCAGGTGGGCCTCGGGGTCGGCCTCGGCGAGGACACGGTTGTGTCGGACGAGTTCACTGGCAAGGCTGGCGGCGGTGATGGCGAGGCGGTGGCTGGCCTCGGGGAACTGGTCGTGGAGCGCGTTGAGAGTGTCGAGAGAGGTGTCGGGGTGGGTGGTGATGATGTCGAGGGCGGTGATGAGCGGGGTCGGGTGGTCGGTGCGGGTGGCGGTGGTGACGATATGGGCTGAGAGTTGCCGATGGTGGCGGACGCACAGTTCGGTGAGCTGGGCGTCGAGGAGCCCCTGGAAGACGGAGTGTGTAGCGGCGCGGCTGTAGACAGTGAGGAGTTGTCCGGCCTTGGCGTCGTCGGCGCCGTGTAGGAGATGGTCGGCGAGGCGGGGGACAGCTTCGAGGGTGCGGCCGACGTGGCGTTCAGCGAGGCGGTCGGGCTGAAGGGTCCCCCAGAGCGGTCCGCCAGTCGCCGGGGTGGGGTACAGAGTGGCGAGCCAGACGGTGACCTGGTCGCGGCGGTCGCGGGGCTGGTCCGCGAGCGCGGGCAGGCGCCGCCACAGGTGGTCGGCATCTTCGCGGTCTGTGGCACCAGTCAGGTGGCCGGCGGCGATCGCGGTTTTCAGGGTGTCCATGCTCAGCGCCGGCGTGAGGCCGAGGGCGGCGGCGCTGTCGCGCCAGTAGCGGCTCTCGTGGCCGAGCAGCCGGTCCTCGACGTTCCGCGCACCTTCCACGCCCTCGGCGGCGTTGACGGGTGCGGGCCTGTTGCTGTCGGGTTCGGCCGGGACGGTGTCGAGAAGATCCGCGAGGGCGGTCATGTGAAAAGTGAGGGCGTTGCCGTAGGCGTCCTGGCAGAGGCCGCGGGGTTCGGGGAGGCTGGCTGCGGCCATTGTCCAGTCATGGCCTGCGAGGCCGTCGACGAACGGGAGCGCGGCGGCGAGGGCGCACACGGCTTCGCGGTAGTGGTCGGCGCGTTGGTCGGGGTCGTTCTCCAGGGGGGTTAGGTGGTGGGTGCGGGCGGTGGTGAGGTAGTCCTCGGCCTGGCGGGTGGCGGTGCGGGCCTGCTGCCACCAGTCGCCGTCGGTGCGGGCCAGGAGTAGGAGCTTGAACGGGCTGTTGCCGGGGTGTTCGGCGGCGGCTTCGATGAGCGCGGTGAGCTGTCCGGGGCGGGTTTCGGCATAGTCGAGTACGACCAGCAGGGGTTTGGCTGCGCGTCGTAGATCCAGCAACTGTTCGGGGCGGGCTCTGGTGCGCGGCCACAGGACGGTCCAACCGTCGGTGGTGAGCTGGTGGGTGAGGTGGTGGGCAAGGCGGGTCTTGCCCTGTCCGCCCGGGCCATGCAGCAGCCATGCCCCGACCCCGTCCAGTCGGCACCACGCGGTCAAATCGGCGGTCAGGTCCTGACGGCCATGGAAGGGGACTGTCTGCCGTCCGGCCTCCAGTAGTGCTACTGGGGTTGTGGGCCGGGGGCGCCGGGCCAGGTCCTGGGCGGGGTCGGCGAGGTCCTGGAACTCGACCGCCGTCAGTTTGGTCGCCGAACCACCACCGTGAGTCCCAAGGTTGGTGCGGAATGCCGGGTCGTGGTGCAGGACGTAGGCCGGGACGACGTTGAGCCGGCCGTGGGCGGAATGGGCCCGGTCCGCGGCGACGACGCCGGTCAGGTAGCGGTCACAGAACACCGCCGCCCCGGACAGTCCCCCAAACGGTGAGGTACCGTCCTCCGGCCATCCAGTGGCGGGGGTGCGCAGGTCCATGACGTACTGGTTGCCGACAAAGCCGCTGCCCGGGTTCACCTCACCATCGAGGTGCGAGGCTTCGATGGGGCAGTCGAGGCGCTGGGCCTCGTCGGGGACACCCCAGGTCTCGCACGGAGTGCCGGGGCAAGTAGTGTCCGGACGTCCCCACAGGACGGGAGCGGTGGGCGGTCGCCAGTGCGGGGAGTCGTCGACGAGCACGAGCGCCGCGTCGTCGCGCCCGCCTGCGGTGCCGGCCCACACCACGCTCCCGCCCGCGATGCCGGTGCCGGCCGGGTGGAAGACGGTCACCCTGGTTCCGGTCGAGCCGGTGACGTGGGCGCAGGTCAGAACCAGGCGGCCGCCGACCGCGTACCCGGACCCGCGTCCGCCCGGCCCGTTCACCCCGGCAAGACGTACCCGCTCCACCCACGCTCCCTACAGCCCGCCCTGCTTGTCACCACGTGGTCGCGGCCGGGCTACGTGGTGTCGGCCGCGGTCCGGTTCTCAGTCCTTGATGCGCCCGGTGGTGCCGCCGGGCCCTTCCGGGCGCTCCTGAACGGAGCTGATCAGGAGGTCGGTTCCGTCGGGGCGCTTGGGGGTGAGAGTGAAGGAGACCCGGTGGGTACGGGCGCGCGAGATTCCGGCCTCGGTCTCGGCACCGACGGCCCAGAGTTTGAAGCCGGCCTTCGCCTTCGCGTCGGCGCGCAGTTCAACCTCGAACTCCATCTCCACCTGCCCGACCGCGAAAACCACCCCCGGGTCGTCCCCGGCCCGGGCCGCTGCTTCCAGCAGCTCGTCGCGCACTGCTGCCACCGCATCCGCCAGCGGAACATCCATTCGTACCCACCCCTTGAACACCTGACCTGCAGTCATGTCGGTGCGGACACCGTAGAGCCCGGATGCCGGCCCGCGCAGGCGAAAGCCGGTTTCGACCCCGGTCCGCCCGCCTGTCCGACGTGGAGCAGGCAGGCAGACCGGTCGCTGGCTATGCGCAGGTGTCGAGCATCTCGGTGAGCGCGATCTACTCGGAGGTGGTGATGCTGAGGCCGTAGGTGTACTTGATCTCGGTCCAGGCGCGGAAGTAGGTGCACCAGTAGGCGGCGGACGGCGGGCGCCAGGCGTCCGGGCCCTTGTCGCCCTTGGCCCTGTTCGAGGCCGCGGAGACCGCGTTCAGCTGGCTGTTTTCCAGGTCGCTGGTTATCTGGGGTCAGAAGCCGATCATCGCAGGTCAGGCCAAACCCGCCGGGTCAGTGACATAGGTCACATGCGACCGGGCATCGTCTCCAGGTTGGACCCGAGCACGCGGGGATGGACACCGTTGGGTCTGCCCGCAGAGGTCGGTGCGGGGTATCCGCATCCAAGTCGCATGAAGAATCTGGCGATCGGGTTACACAAGCACGGCCTGCGGAGCGTCGTAGGGGGTGAGAGTGCACCCTCGCATCCGATCACCCGGTTCCATCGACCATACGAAAGCCCTGCATCTATGACTCCGCATCAGCCGCCCGACTGGATCTCGCTCGTCTTCCTCGCCACGGCGGTGCTCTCCGGGGCCGCTCTGAAGCTCAGGCTCCCGGAGATCGTCGCCGCATGGTGGCGGGAACGGTTCACCGAGCGCCTCGCGCGGGAACGGCGTCGGCGCCTGCACGCTGTGCTTCGCTCGCTGCCTCCGGGCACCACAGTGCACGAACGCGGCGCTGATGGAAGCGAGCTGACCGTTCGACGGGATACGTCACCGGCAGTGCGACGGGAGGGCTATCGGCTGTGGTGACCCCGCCCGACTCGCGGGGTGAGGCTTGCCTCGACCTCACCCCCGAGGAGCTCCGAACCGCTGAGGAGCTGCACGACGAGGTATTTGATCTCGTAACACGCGCGCTGGTGAAAAAGCACGGCCTCAATTTTCAGGACAGCGAGGACATTACGTCAGCGACGTTCGTCACAGTCCTCAGGAGATGGAGGAAGATCGACGCGGACAAGCGCCGTGGCTACTTCTTCACGGCGGCAATGCACATGGCTATTAATCACTTTCGCAAACAGCAGAGCATCCGTGATGCGGAGTCCAAGGCAGCTGAGCGTGACTGGGGTGCGCCGTCCGCAGAGGCAGAGCTGGAGCGCAAGGAGAAGATCGGCGCCGTACGGGCCGCCGTCGAGGCCTTGCCCGGGAAGAAATCGCGCGAGGTTCTGATCTATCAGTGCGACGGACTGGACGACTCGGAGATCGCCGAGAAGACGGGGAAGAACGAAGCAACTGTCCGGAGCCAACGGAGTAAGTCCCTGCCCTATCTCAGAGAGGCCCTCAGTGACTATGGAAAGGCTGGTGAGTGATGGAGCCCGATCTGACACCTCCGCTTGGAGATCAGAACTCGGAGGAACGGTCGTACCGGCCGGCCTCCGGTAGGTTCGCGGCCCTGCTGCGAGAAGCGCAGAATCAGAGCGATGTCTGGGACGTCGAACCGGACTCGTATCACGGTGAATTCACGATGACCGCAGCCCCGGGCGAGCTCTGCTCGCCCGGGGCTCCGGCCCGCCTTGCCCCAGAGCTCTCAAACACTGCCTATCGCCTCGGTAACAAGGCAATGGAGCGGGGACACTTTGAGGCAGCGGCTGCCTGGTATGACAAGGCTGCCGAACTTGAACATCCTGGCGCTGCGTGGCGCCGGGCATGGGCTGAGCTTGAGATGGCACTGGTGCGACTCCGAAACGCAGATAGCGCACTCTCCGGTTCGAAAGTTTGCGAGAATTCTCATCTCGCGCACTCAAGGGTTGTGTGGCTTTGGCTCTCCTCGGCCTCCGAAATGGGGCATCGAGATGCAGTCAGGGTTGTCCAAGCCGCGAGGTTCGTGAAATCCGTGGAGTCGCATCGGGAATTTAGCCCAAGCGAGTCATTCTCTGCAATTTTGCTTGGAGTCCCAGAATTTGGCTCTCGAAAGCACAAGCCATCCCCTGCATTTGATGATTTCAGGGAGTGGACAGCTTCCGGAAATTCGGATGACCCTCGCGTGCTACATAGGTTTGCGGTATCCGCATATCCGGTCCTTGCTCCGCTGTTGAGCTCCTTTCCGTCTAGCGTAGATCTAGATCGTGATTGGCACCTCGTCGAGGCGAAGCGCGCCGGGAGTCCAGGAGTCACACCTCAGCTTCGGCGCTCGCATATGGAGTCTCTAATCTGGCTCAAGCGGCGACGTAGCCAGAATCAGAGCATTAGGCTCCGATTGAGGAACTCTTCAATGGCGGACGCCATTCGCAGGTCTGATCTGCTCTGGCTTCATGCGCGAGTCTTGGATTGGAGCTTCGAGCAAGGTTGCGGCGTCCTCATGGTCCATGGAGTAGGTGTCGACTCAAGGTGGGAGTTTCAATTCAAGCCAGGGGATTTCCATAGGGACCGCCTTCGACCCGGGCAAGAAATTGAGCTTGGGGTTTCAGAGGTGGACGGATCCCGATGCGAGGCCGTGATGATCGAAAAATAAGATGGCCGTGACTCGGATGCCTCGTGTGCGCTGCTAGCTCCAGCTGAAGTCACGTGATCGTCCGGGCCGTCAGAGCTGCTGACGGCCCGGACGATTCGCCGCTGCGTCAGTTTTGCGTTCCCGAATCATGCGGCGGAGGCTGGTGCGGGCTGCCGCGAGATCATCCTCAAGAGCGGTCACACGTGCTTTGAGCTGCTTGTTCTCTGCCTCGGCATCGCGTGCGGCAGCAGCGAGTCGGTGGTTCACCTCGGTGAGTTCGGCGACTCGCTCAGTGAGGTCCAGGGCGCCGAGCTGGTCAAGCTGTTGACCAAGACGAGGCGCATTCCGCCGCGGAGACTGCTGACCTCGCCGCGAAGCCGCTTGATCTCTTCGCGCGCGAGCAGCAGGTCCGTGCGTACGCTCGATCCGCTCACGCGTAGCCCGGCGTGCTCAGCTCGGGCGGGATCAGTGGCTTGTCGGCCCTGTGCCATCTCAATGTGCTCCCGGACTCCCGGGGCAGCCAGTGGGAGACCTCGGCCCGCTTGGCGACGGCGGCGAAGGTGACCGGCTCACCGTCTCTGAGCATGTCCTGGACGCCTTCAGAGCCCGGCCAGGCTTCGTGAGGCTGTCCTGTAGTCGTGCGTCCAGTAGCACAGAAGCGAGCCGAGCGGGGCATGGAACAGGTTCACGAACACCATGTCGCAGGCCGTTGCTTCTGGGACCGCGTCACGCTCGTACTGGTAGTCCGCATAGAGCCCAACCACATTTTCCGTCACTGGAATTGACCGCGCGAACCGCGACTTGGCCAAGGCGTGTCTTGTTGTCGTAGGGGCTGAGCCAGGTGCTGGCGACGGGCGGCTGCGAAGGGCGGCAGCCTTTCCCTCACGTAGTGCAGCTAACTCAGAAGGGCCTCAAAATGGTCGAGCGAATTATTACGGTTGAGCCAATTTAGAACGCAGGACGCCACACAAGGCGGGCAGCCAACGCCAACTCAGCGACACCAACCTTGGAGAGCAAGATTGGACGTCGAGCGACACTCAGGCCCTCCGGGCAGGTATTCGACTCGCCAACCGCGCCAACGAGCGCCTCAAACTCATTCACACTCATCAAAGATGACAAGAAGAGAAGACGGCTCGACACCCAAGCCTCGCGCAAGGTTGAGAAGGGTGATCAAGCTTGGATTGCGCCGTCCGTGCTCAATGTAGACCACGCCGCGGAAGCTGTGTCCACTCCTGCTCGCGAGCTCCTCAAGGCTGAGCCCCCGGGCCTCGCGAAGGCGTCGAAGGTGCATGCCGAACGCGTGGAACTGAGGGTCCGGCGGGTCGGTGGGCGGCACGAGTTCGACTCGAACATCGACAGCCGTTTGACTGCCATGAACAGCTGTGCATAATCGGCGCTGATCGTTGCTTTAGCGCGCCGAGCCGCGGGTTCACCGTCGGTGGAGCTGAACTCTTCGAGAGGAAGCGCCGCATGCCAGCCCCAAGGAAGTACCCGCCGGAACTGATCGAACGCGGAGTTCAGACGGTCATTAAGATGAGGCAAGACAATCCGCGCCGCTCAGGCATTGTCAGAGAAGTAGGCGAGCGCCTGGGAATTCACCCGGAGGTGTTGAAGCATTGGGTCAATAAGTCAGATGCTAACGCCGACTCGCTCTCCAACTCTGCTGACACGGATGCCGCTAGAGTTCGCCGGCTAGAGCAAGAGAATGCGGACGTGCGCCGGATCAACAAAATTCTCAAAGCTGCCGCAGTCCTGTTCGCGGCGGAACTCGAACCAGGCACGTCGCTCTGATATGTCTCAACAGATATCGGACCTCGAACGCTGCCGCGCCCGCCCGAAGCCGCGTCCTCAAATAGCGCTAGGGTGGTCACGCGCCAGCTTTCCTCGGCCCAGCCCCGGAGGTCACATAGGTCGCCGTGACCTCCGGGGAGTCAACCTCGCCGTGAAACTTGACACGGTGCCTGATCCACTCTTCAAAGATGGGGATGGGAACATTCCCTGGGTGTGATTGGTACGTATTCTCGTACCACGCGATCGCAAGTCGGTTGCAGGAGATGCACAACGAGCCTCGAACGCAGTCCTTGCAGTAGTTCCTGGGTTCGTGCCCGCTAGCACAATCGTGCGCATGGTCAAGTTGCCAGCCGCGCATGCCCGGGTCTGACGTCCCACACAGGCAGCGACCGCCCTGCAAGGCGAGGATCGCATCACGAGCGAACTGGGATATCCCGCGGCCATAGTGCACGATGCAGAGGCCGCGCGAGTGGGTTCTGGCGTCGCAGTCCCTGTACCGGCACGTCGACCCCCACTCCGCCTGCGACTTCCAGCCCCTGATAGGACTGAGCGGCTTGCCGTCCGACCACTGCTGGTAGTGCCTGTCGCAGTAACCGCTGGAGGAGTGCGGCCAGCCACACGGTGGGCTGCTGAACTGGCATGTGGTGTAGGTGCCCGCCGGCAACTTAGGCCTGATCGGCCTGAGGGGGAGTCCCTTGCGAGCTTGATCGTAGTACGACTTGCACAATGGCACGCCGTTCGATCGGGCGCGGAAGCGGCGCCCACATCCCTGGAAAGCGCATGCCTCCGTGGCCTGGTCAGCCATCTCTCCGTCTACCGGTACTCGCTTTGATCAAGGTGCGGTTCCCAGTCCGTCAGCTCTCGAAACGCTTGAGCTGGATCTTGATCCCGGGGTCCTTCACCAACAGATGAGGCTTTCCGGCGAATCCCTGTACGGCCTCGAAGAGCTCACGATCACTGCGGCCGGTCAGCTTGTTTCCGATCAGGCCTAGAAGCTCGGCCCACTTCCCTTGAGAACGCTCCCACTGCAGCTTGCTGACGATGACGGGGTCCGAGAAGGACGTTAGGGCCAGTGAGGCCTGTTGCGGGCTGAACCTGGCGATCAGGTCCTGATAGATCGGGTCGGCGTTGATGGCCACACCGTTGCCGTTGGTCAGGAAGACCTCGATGACTCCGAGCACGTACTTCCGGTTCAAGCTGTCTGGGACATCGCCATGCTGGCCGACGAGTTCCTGAAGTCGACGTGCGATCGGCGGCTCGGTGTAGAAGTTGCTCCAACCGTTGTGTGCGTCGATCAGCTCGTCGAGAGTGCCGTCGATCTCCCACGCCTTCTCCTCGGACGGAAGATATGTCGCTCCGTCAACGAGGTCGATAAGCTGCCGAGCGAGGTCCGCCTGTTCCTCGTCACCGTTCGCTCGGAAGCGACCGAGTCGAAGGCCGAAGTTGTAGCGGGCCTCGTCCGAGACTCGGTCCCAGAGCTTCGGCCAGAGTCCTCGGATGTTGTCCAGGGTCTCCGGCGTTGTGGTGAGGGTGGTGTATCGACCGAAGAGGCCAGAGGTAAGGGGATCGGCCTGGACGGACGGGAGGTTCACGAAGAAGGACGTGATCTCCTTGATCGTGCTGTCATCGAGTCGCTTCTCCTTGACCTTCGCGAGCAGCTTCTTGACCTGAGCCGTGACCTGGTCGTAGGGAAGTGTGATCGCATGCTTGATGCAGGTTCCCAGCCAGTTGGCCAGCTGGAGACCGTCGAGCTGGGCCTGATTGGGGTGAGCAGCACTCGCCCAGTTCCGCATGTAGCGGATGAGATCGAGCTCCTGGAAGCCGATGTCGGAGATCAGGCCGATCTCGCGGCTTCCGTTCAGAAGCTTCTGGTCGTCAAGCTTGGGCAGGTCATCCTCGTCCTTCAGCTCCATGCGCTTCTTGTCGGACTTCTCGGCGACGTCGTAGAAGTACTGGAGATCGAAGTTCACGACGCGCTTGCGAAGCTCAGAGACCGTCTCGTCCCACAGGTAGTTCAGCGCTGCGTCGAAAAGCCCGACAGACCCAGCAATGATCATCTTGGAGATGTAGCTCGCCTGTCCCCGCTTCTCGACAGGCAACCGTTTGAGCGCGAATCCAGTGCTCTCCATGAGCGCGTTCCGCTCCTCGACACCGACCAGCACACCCTCGGTCGGTAGCCCGGACTGCGCAAGGATGCCGAGGATCAGGGCTTCGAACGACAGCAGCCCTTGAAGCGCAGTTTCGCGCGAGTCAGCCGTGACCTGACCAGTCGGGCGGGGCTCAAGGTGTCCAGTCATGGCCGCGAGCGTAGAGCACCGACACGCGCCGCGGAACCGATCTCCTTTCATCGGTAACCAAGTTGATAGCCGGCATGCAGGCATCGCCGACTCGGCGGGCAGTGTCCTGCGACGGCCGCGCGATCTGGCGAAGACGCTGGAAGCGGTCCAGGCGCTAGTCGACGAAATGGCACGGCTCCTTATCCAGCAGGCCGGCGTCTTACCGCGCATGACCAACGACCCGTACGCCCCCGGGGCTGGGCGAGGCATCGCCGAAGCCTCGGCCATCGTTACCCAGCTCAACAACCAGCTCATCAAGGCAGACGTAGCGGCGGACTACGAGCACTGACCCACCTCAGCGGCAGAACACCCGAACATTGCGGAACGACCAATCGCGACGAAGCTCAGGCCGCCTTGTCCTTGAAATCGCCGGACTGACGGATAGCTCCCATGACACGATCGTGGGCGGCCGGGTCCAGCGTGGTGGCGACACCGATGGCGAAGACGTAGGCCACCGCGGTCAGCCCCGCCTGTTCGACGGTCTCGATCCAGGTGAACGGCTTCACCGTCATGAGCGCCCAGGTCCCGACGAGCACCACGACGGCGGCGAGCCGACGTGCCCAACGCCCCAGCCGTCGGCTCAGCAGGTCGCGACCAGAAATCTCTGCGGCCATGGACTTCCAGTCCCCGTCAGCGGCGTTCACCACTGCGGCTGTGAACGCCCCGCGCATAGCCTCCAGCTCCGGACCGCCGACGGCGGCTACCGTCTTCCAGTGGCGTAACCGCGCCGCGATGCCCTCGGCGACCCGGTTGATCTCCATGTCCCCCGCGCGATCGCCCGTGCGCATCGCGCGACGCCACCGCCCTTCGACGAGTTCGGCCAGTTCTTCGGCTTCTTTAACTAGAAGACGGCGGCCGTCACTGGCGATGTAGCTTCGCAGGCCGACACCCGCCCGCTCGAAGGCCTCGTCCTCCTCGTCCATTGCGCCGGCCTGCACGGGGGCGGCCATCTCCGCAGTCATCACCTGAAGGGCGAGCGCGATTTCCAGGAGCCGGTCCAGCAACTGCGCGCAGAGGAGGTCTCGCCGCGGCTCGCGCGGCCCGAAGAGCTGCATCAGGTACAAGATGATGAAACGCAGGATGAAGAAGGCTTTCACGACGGCAGAGGCGGCCAGCGCGTTGATGATGCTGCCGTCCAGGCTGAACGAGGCCACGGTGATGTCGCCCTTGCCGCTCGAGTGCCAGGCCATGACGTCTGGCTGGCTCTGCCAGTCGTCGAGGTACCGCTGCCAGCTCGCTGGACGGCTGGCCAGACTCACCATGGCGACCACCGTCAGAATCTGAACCAGGAACAGGCCGCCGTCCCCAAACCGACGGGAGACGCGGTTGTTGAGTGGCGTGGTCACCAGTAAGAGGACGAGCATCACCCCACCGACAGTCCAGATGTTGATGCTGGGGGCACCACGGGTGATGACGTGGGCCGTCCACCACCCAAGGGTCGCGATGTAGAACACGAACACCCAGAACAGGACGACGTCCAGTCTGAAGAAAAGCCTGTAGACCGCCCGCGCCCAACTGGCCCGGATCTCGACTGACCGGGCTGCGGCAGCGACCTGCGGCCCGATGCGCTCACGGGTCTCGGCGTCAAGCTCCGGGAGCACATCTAACTGAGCTCTCCGCTCTTCCCCCAGGCCCCAGAGTTCCCGCCGCCGCTCTCTCGGCCATGAGGTTACGTCGTCGACGAAGTCTCGCCAGGCCTGCTTGATCGCCTCCGCGCCTTGGGGGACGAACTCCTCACGTACCTCGCGGGCGAGTTCACCCCAGAACGACTCCTGTGTCGAACTGGCGCCTCGTGCCCGCTCGTTGTGAACCACGGTCCCCGCTGTTGGTCTTCTCACGCCGAGTCGGCCACCACGGTAGCCAGACCAACGTGCTTGCGGGCCCGTTCCGGGATCCCGCGCCGACGGGTTCTCCAGCGGTGGGAGCTCTGGAGCCGGGGTGCGGATACTTTCGGCCAGATGCGATGCCGAGGAGGAGGACTTTGCAGGGCGCGCATCATGCGCCGCGCCACCTCTTCCTTGCACTTGGGAGTGGCATCTGAGGTGCTTGGCTCCGCATGTGGGACCAATGGCAACCCCCAGCCTCCGTGGTCTGCTGGGCTGTGCGGAGTGCCCCTGACAGGCACGGGACTCACTGCTGGCGAGATCTTCTCTCCGGCGTCGGATTTGCAGCGGAGTATGGGCCTGTACTTCCAGGATGCAGGTCGCCCGGGAGGCCCACCACACAGCGGACTCCGCCGACTGTGAGTTCTGGCTTCTGGACCGAGGCCTGAGCGGGCTGAGCGCCGTGGCGGGCAGCGTCGGTGTTTAGGCGGGTCAGGTGCTGGTGAGCGCGGTGAGTTGCTCGCGTTCCTCGTCGCTCAGCTCGGAGCAGGAGCAGGCAGCAGCCGAGCACGCACAGCGGGGGGCAGTAGTCGTAAGGACGGAACGGGTCAGAGCCAGGCCCCGGTGGGGTCGTCGCTGGTGGTCTGGGCGACGACGGGTGCGGGGACGGTCCAGGGGGCCGTCGTGGGCACGGCGGGGGACCAGGTGGATGTGCAGGTGCTCCACGGAGTGGGTCGCCTCGGGGCCGATGCTGGTGATGAGGTTCGCCGGGCTGGCGTACTGGGCGGCAACGGGTTCTCCGATCTGGTCGGCGTCGGCCGGGCGGCCGCGCCCCGCACCACGACGCCCGCCGTCCCGGCCTGGATGGCTCGGGAGCGGCGGGCGTGGTGGTGGGCAGCGTCGGTCAGCTGTGCTGGAGCTCGGAGGCGCTCTCGGCGTGGGTGGGCAGCGTGTGGGCGGCGGCGGTGGCAACGCGGAGCCGGAGCTCCTCGGCTGCACCGACGGTGGCCAGCAGGTCCTGGTAGAGCTGGCGCTGGTCGGGGTCGTGGAGGTCGAGGTTGGTCTCGGAGGCGGCTGCGGCGTTGCAGAGGTAGACGACGTTGTCGGCCGCCTCGCGGTGCAGGCCGATCAGGCCGGGCTGGAACTCCATCGGCGAGGTCGACCTCGCCAGGGCCCTGCGCAGGTCCGCGGGCCGGGCCGCTCGGGCGGCGTCGAGGTTGCTTTCCAGCACGGCCGCCAGGGCGGCCGGGTCGTGGAGCGCGAGGTGGTAGCCGAAGCGGTGGAGCATACGGGCGGGCAGGAGCTGGAGCAGGTTGCGGCGGGGCATGGTGGTGGGTCCTCTTCGGTGGTGTCGGGTGGGCGGTGCCGTGGGGCCGGGCGAACGGGTCAGTCCAGCCCGGCGCGCAGCTCGTCGGCGCGGGTCTGGGCGGCCAGGGCGGCCTGGGGGTTGATGGCGGCGCCCCGGGCGGCGGCCTCGGTGAGGAGGCGGATGAGGGCCTGGCGGGCGGCGGGGTCGAGGGCGGGAGCGGGACGGGCCGTCTCGGGCGGCGGCGACCCTGGCGGCGAGGGGTTCGAGGTCGCGCAGGTCGCCCCGGTGCTGCGGGATGGCCGGGGTGCTGTCGTGCGTGCTCAACGGGTTCTCCGATCTGGTCGGTGTCGGCCGGGCGGCCGCGCCGCGCACCACGGCGCCCCGCCGCCGGGCCTGGTTGGCACGTGGGCGGGGCGCGGTGGTGGGCAGCGTCAGAGCCCGGTCGTCAGTGGTGGAGCAGGCTCCAGGCGATCAGCAGGATGAGGCCGATGGTGACCAGGACGGCCTTGGGGGAGATGCTGACGGCGGCTTCAAGGCGCCGGATCTCGGCGTGGAGGGCGTCGCATTCGGCCTGGATGCCCGCGTGGGAGGGGCTGCCGGCGGTGAGGCCGACCAGGATGTGGAGCGGTGGTGGAGCCGTTCGTAGAGTGCTGCGATGCGGGCTTCGCGGGATATCGCCCAGCTCATCGGTGGTGGGGCCTTCCTGTCGGCGGTGCGGGGCAGGTGGTGGGGCGGCGGCCGGTGGGCCGCCACCCGGGGGCGGGTCAGCGGCGCTGGTCGAACGGGCCGGAGGGGTTCGGCAGCGACGTGAGCCGGGCCGTTGCGGGGGAGGGCTTGGGCGCGGGTGCCTGGACGGTGATCTGCGGCTGGACTTCGGTCCTGTTGATCACCAGCGGGCGCAGGCTGAAGGTGATGCCGCGCAAGGCGAGGGCGGAGGCGGCGGCGAGGGCGGCCGCGGTGATGCCGACGGCGACCGTGCGGCCGGCGGGGTCGGTGCCGCTCCAGACCATGGCGACGGTGGCGATCGCCCAGGCGGTCCAGGCCAGGCGCCAGGTCGCGGCCTGGGAGAAGCAGGCGAAGGCCCCGGCGGCGAAGCCGAAGGTCTTCCACGTGCCGGCCGCGGCGGTGGAAGTGAGCGGTGCGGGCGTGTGGACGGCGAGGTAGGCGTGGACGGGGCGGGTGATAGTGGCGGCCAGGCCGCTGCCGGGGAGCTGTTCGGGCAGGTGGACGGCGCCGATGACGGCGGCCGCGGCCTGGAAGAGGATGCCGCCGGCGGTTGCGAGGACCAGGACGCCGAGCGCGAGGGCCACGGTGTAGGTGAGGACGCGGACCCAGTGCTCGGCGTCGTCCCAGTCGTCGATGGCGTTCACCAGGTCGCGGCGGCGCTGGTCGAGCCAGCCGCCGGGGGCGGTGGCGGTGCGGAGCTTGCGGGCGGTGGCCTCGCGCAGCGTGTCGGCCTGCTGCTCGTCGGAGGAGGTGCCGGGCTGGTGCTGTCCGAACGGGGAGGTGGGCTGGTTCACGGTAGGGTTCCTGTTCTGGGTGGTGGTGTGGTGAAGGGCCGACCGCGTCGTGCGGCCGGCCCGGCGGCGTGGTGCCGGTCGACCTGTGGACCGGCTCAGCCGTTGTGGTTGTTGATGACCCCGCGCCAGCTGGCGGACTGCTTGCCGATGGTCGTGGTGTGGTTGCGGTGGACCAGCGCCAGGACGGTGCCGGTCGCGCTGGCTCCGTCGCCGCTAGCCGTCGCGGACGCACCCTTCGCCCCGGCGGTGACGGAGCGGAGCTTGCCGAGCAGGCCGGCCACGCCGAGCACCACGGCGGCGACGAGGACGGCAGCCCACTTGAGGAGGTCGCCGAGCTGGTCGGCGTGCGGGGCGACCTCGGCGACGGCGGCGCCGAGCATCCACACCGCCCCGCCGGCCGCCAGGGACGCGATGGAGCCGTACAGGACGTACTGGCGGATCGCCAGCGGCAGGCCCGGATCGGCGGCCGGTGCGGCCGCGGGGACGGGGACCTGGGCGTCGACGGCGCGGCGGTGGTCGGCCAGGCGGGGGGCCATGGCGTCCAGGTGGGTGCTCACGTCGAAGACGGGCACGGCTGCGGCCTCGCCGTCGACGAGTGCGGGCACGCTCGTGGTGTCGCGGGCGTCGGGACTCATCGGGACGGCGACGAGGCTGCCGTCCACGTTCGCGGGAAGGTAGCCGGGCTCCAGGAGGATGACCTGCCGGTCGGTGCCGGGCATGGCGGTCTCCTTCGAGGTGGGAGGTGGGAGGTGGGTGCGGGGGCGCCGCGGCGCCTTCTGGGGCCGCCGGGCCCGGCCCGTTGACGGGCGGGGTCCGGCGGCCCCGGAGAGGCCGGGAGCGGGGCGGCTGCTGCGCGGCAGACGGCCGTGCCCGCCGCTCCGGGTGGGGCTGCTGCACGGCCGAGGTGGCGGCGAGGTGTTCAGTCGTTGATGCGGGTGGTGCGGCCGGCGGCGATGATCTGGCGGATGAGGCGGGCCGTCTCGGGTGACTGCTTGCCGGTGCAGGAGGGGCCGATCAGGTACGCGGCCTCGTCCAGGACGACCACGTCGGCGCGGGCCGGGCCGGACGGCAGCTCGCAGCGCCCTGCGGGAGCGCAGCTCCATCAGGGCCCGGTGGGCGTCGAGCGCGGTGACGGCGTCCTCGGCGGTGCCCGAGCAGGGCTGGAACCGCATGCGCGGGTCGAGGGAGGCCTCGGCGAGGAGCAGGTCGACGGTGCTGACCTGGCCGCGGATGCGCATGGGCGCGGGACGAGCGGGGCGGCTGGGGTTCACAGGCGGGTCCTTCCGGGAGCGTGGCGGGTCAGGAGGCGGCGTTGCTGAGCGCGGTGACCAGGTTGGTGAGCAGCTGGTTGATGGCGGGGCCGGCGCCGGTGGAGGAGAGCGTGAAGCCGAACAGCACGAGGGCCAAGGCGGGCCAGAAGCCGACCGCGCGGCCCCGGTAGAGAAAGACGGTGATGACGTCGAAGAGAACAGCGAGGGAGACGGTGACGGCCACGGTTGGCTCCTGGCGGGTCGTTGACGGGTTGGGCAGACGGGCGGACCGGGTGTGGTGTTTGCTGATCCGGCCTGGTGGTACGTCAGGTTCGGGCTGCGCTCCGCACCACTGGGGTGCGGGGCTGGGAGACGAGGGGGTTGTGGTGGCGCACGTGCACTACGCCTGCTGGAACTGCGATGCGGACAACCGGGTACACGGCGAGGGCTGCGACTGCTGCAACGTCGTGGAGGTCCCCGAGTCCTGGTTCTGCTGGAACTGCGACGCGGAGAACTTCTGCGACGACGACTGACCGCTGATCAGCCGCCGCGCAGGCCGGTGAGTGCGTTGCGGACGCCGCCGAGGCTGACCTTGCGGCCGCCGTCGGCGTTGACGGCGGCGAGGATCTCCAGGTCGTCCAGGTCCTCGCCGTCGGTGCTCTCCAGCACCGCCAGCACGCGGTCGGTGAGGTTGAGCCGGGAGGCGGTCCTCGGCTCGGGAGCGGAGGCGGGGATGACGGGGACCGGCGCGCTGCGCGCACCCCGACCGCCCCCGCCCCGGTGCCCGCCGTTGCCGCCGAGGCCTCGGCTGCCCGCGCCGTCGGCTTCGCCTTCCTCGGACTTCTCCGGGCACGCGGCCTGGTAGGCCTCCATCCCGTCGAGCTTTCCGACGTAGGCCTCGCCCGCAGGCTCCCAGGACTCCTTCTCCAGCGTGGCGTGCTCTCCGTCGCCGTAGAGTGCGAGCATCTCGGGGTCCAGGCCCTCGGTCGGCACGTCGGAGCCGACCTTGAAGAACCGCATGCGGGCGGTGGGGTGCAGGCCCGAGAGGTGGTAGCCGCTGCCCTGGGTGCCGGGCCGGTCCTCGTCCGCCTCGGTGTCGTCGAACTGCGACACGAGCTCGACGGCGCCCGCGTACTTCGGGATCGCGGCGAGCTTCTGCCCGGCCGGGAGCAGGCCGTCGGAGACCAGCTGCCGCATGAGGTTGGAGGTCCAGCGCAGCAGGATCACCTCGCCCTCCTTGAGCATGGAGCGCAGGGTGTCCGAGCCGCCGAGCTCCTCGAGGTGGCCGGCCTGCGCGAACAGCGCAATACCCATCCCGAGGGAGCGGCCGGTGCGGCCGATGTCCTTGATGTAGAACGTCGCCTCGTCCCGGTACGGCGCACCCTTCTCCAGCAGCCGGTTCGCCTCGTCCACCACCATGTACATCAGCGGGTCCGGACGGTCCATCAGGAACTTCGACCGACCGGCCGCCGCGTACCTGATCTCGCGGGCCTTCATGACGTTCCAGAACACCCGCAGCTGCGCGATGGCGCCCTCCTGCGTGTAGACGCACCAGTCGCAGTTGCCGCGGGCCTCCGGGGCGGACTGGCCGCCCTTGAGGTCGGCGTAGAACACGCCGACCCCGGAGCGCTTCATCCCGGCGAGAATGATCTGCCCGCCGGTGCTCTTACCGGCGCCGGTGGTCCCGAACAGCAGCATCCGCTGCGCCGAGCCGGACTTCGGGTCGTACAGGCGCAGCCGGGTGCGGCGCCCGTTGTGGTGCAGCCCGACCCAGATCCGGCCGGTGGAGTCCATGACCAGGCACTCGGGGTCGGGCAGCAAGACGTCGGCGAGCGGGTCTTCGGGGTAGATGGTGACCAGGCCCCGGCTGCCGTGGGTCTCGACGGCCAGGCGGGCGGGGTCCTTGATGTCCATGGCGTCAGCGAGGCGGGCCATGTCGTAGCCGATGACGTCGCCGGGCGGGGCCTGGACGGTCAGCTCGTAGATGAGGCCCACGTCAGTGCAGTTCCTTCGTGTCGGTGTCGATGATGCGAACGCCGGTGATGACCGTGCCGGGCATGCCCTTCGGGGCGATGTTCTTCACCCAGTGCGTGTAGGGGTCGAGGGCCTCCTGGTCGGCGGTACCCACCGTCAGTCGCCGCACCCCGGCTCCGCGGCCAGCTACCTTCGCGACGCTGATCTCCTCCTCGTCCCAGTCCAGGAGCGCGGACAGGGCGGTGATGGAGATCGTGGGCACCGGCGTGCCCGGGACGGCGGCGCGGATCAGCCCGGACATCCCCTTCTCGCCGGTGCGCTCGACGTCGGTCAGCACGGTGCCGGGGGCGACACCGCCCTCGACGGCGACCCGCTGCGCCCACCAGATCGACATCGGGTGGGTGGATCCGGCCGGGACGAGGGCGGCGGCCTGCTGCTCCTGGACCTGCTGGACGGCCTCGGGGGTGAGGGAGCGTTCGCGGCCGGCCAGGACGCGGGCCATGCGGGCCGGGCGGACCTTCCAGGTGACCAGCGCCCACGTGGCGTCGAGCGCGAGCTCCCACCAGTGCAGGCCGTGGACCAGGCGCTCGGTGACGAGCAGTCCGGCCGCGCTGACGGGGGCCACGAGGTAGAGGGCGGTGGCGGCGTCACGGATGCGGCCCGTGGGCAGGGTCGCCGACCAGATCAGCCCCCAGGCGGTGGCGGCGCCGGCGCCGCTGATCGTGACGACGAAGGGCAGGGTGTCGGTGGTGAGCGCGCCGACCGCCAGGCCCGCCGTGGTGGCGAGGGTCGCGGTGCGGCCGATGTAGCCGCGGGCGACGGCGATGCGCCCGCGCAGCGGGCCGAGGGACATCATCGGTGGGGGCTCCTTCGCGGGTGCCGCCGGGAAAGCGGCGGGTTCGGGGGGCGAAGGGGCGGCCAGCCCGGCCCGTCGGGGCGGCACCGGCCGCCCCTGGGGTGGGTCAGCGGTTGGCGTAGAACTCGCGGTCGGCCAGCTCGCCTTCCTTGGCGGCGATCGCGTCGTCGACCGGCCCGTAGTCGGCCTCGTGGGCGTCGGCGGTCTGCTGGAACAGGGTGGAGAGGTCCTCGGTGGCCTGGGCCATGTCCCGGGCCTCGTCGAGGACGGAGAGCATGACCGTGGCGGCGTCGCGGTGCTCGCCGACGGTGTCGCGGTCGACGTTCATCCCGGCGGCCTGGTCCGCGAGGCGCTGCACCGAGTCGGCGCAGCTCTCGATGTACTCGTAGGTGCCGGTGACCTTCTCGGACAGGTGGGCCAGACGCACCGCGGCGATGGCGAGCTGGGTGACGACGATGCCGTAGCTGACGGCGTCGTGGATCATCTCTCCGGCACGGGCGAGCGCCCCGCCGGTGGAGGCGGCCTCGGCCCCGCCGGCGGGGGGCTGGTCGGTGGGGGTGTCGTGGACGGCGGCGGGCGCGTGGCTGGTGAGCGGCGCGAAGTCGGTGTCGGGCATCGGGCGGGTCCTCCTTACGTGTCGTGGTAGTCGCGCTCGGCGGGAGCGGCGTGGCCCATGTCGCGTGTCGTGTCGGCGACCTGCTTGTCGCGGCGGGCCGCGTTGGTCCCGGCGACGGCGATGGCCTCGGAGGCGGCCGGGATCTTCTCGGCGACCGCATCCGCCTTCGCCTTGACCTTCTCGGCCTTCTCGATGAGGGAGGCGACCATGCCCTCGAGGACGCCGGGGACCTTCAGGTCGAGGATCTTGGCGTGCAGGGCCTCCAGGCGGTCGAGGAGCTTCTCGCAGCCCTCGGCCGCCTCGCGTGCGTCGTCGGCGCCCGCGAGGATCTCTTCCGACATGTCGGCATCCGCCCCGATGACGTCGTAGATCGTCAGCTCCGAGTCGCCTTGGTACTGGGTTCCGGATGCCGTTCTGGGCACGGGGATGGTCACGTGTCGTCCTCCAGCGGGTGGTGCGGTGGGGGGTGCGGGCGGCATCGGGATGGGGCGGGTGGTGCGGGGTCGGGTGTGCGGGCCGGAGTGCGGGGCACGCGGGAGCGAGGCCTGACCGCGGCCCAGGGCCGGCGCAGCGGGCGCGTTCGGGTCGGCCCGGTCGGCGCGACGCACCGTGACGGTCTGGGACCAGACCCACCCGGGTGGCGGCCCGAAGTCGACCGGCTCTTCGTTGTCGTCGGGCCAGGTCCAGGTGCTTCCCGGGCGCCACCAGGTGTGGCTGCCCCAGTCCGTCGACTCCTGTTCGGTTGTGCTCTCCGTCGACTCCTCTGCCCGGTGTTCGTCTCCGTGCTGGACCTTCTCGAAGCGGCGGGCGTTCGCCCGCTCGGCCCGCTGACGGCAGCGGCGCGTACGACGCTTCTTCTTCTCCTCCTTCTTCTGCTCTTTCTCCTGGCGCTTCCTGCGCCGGTTGTCCTCGGGGCTGCCCGGGGCGGTGGTGCCGGGCCTACGCAGCCGCCAGGGCCGCGATCCGGTCGCCCCGCCCGGAGTGAACACCCGTCGGAAGCGTCGACTGGTGCGGGTGCCGGTCGACGCCGACCGCGTGTCCGACTCGGGCACTGCTGCCGGCCCGGTGTCGGCGCCAGCTCCGGCCGCCTGCGGCCGCACGGCCAGCCCGGTGCCCGGTGTCGTGGGGGTTGCCGGCGCCTGCGGGTCCTTCGGGGGGTCCTTGGGCTTTCTGCCGTTCAGGATCCGGTCCACCGCCCGTTTGCGGACCGCGCCGCGGATGGTAGTGGGGGTGGCTGCGGTGGCGCCGTGGACGCCGGTGGGCTTCCAGGTCCCGGTGGTGATCCGGTCGGCGACCCGCTGACGGGCCGCACCACGCACGGTGTCCAGCCCGGCCGACTGCCGCCCGGAGCGGCCCGGCCGCTCACCCGACCCCTTCCGGCCGGGGCCCGGCTGCTTGTCCTTCGGACCGTTCAGGATCCGCTCAGCGGCCCGCCGGCGGGCCGCACCGCGCACGGTGTCCGGCCCGGCCAGCTGCCGCCCGGAACGGCCCGGCTGCTCACCCGACCCCTTCCGGCCGGGGCCCGGCTGCTTGTCCTTCGGGCTGTTCAGGATCCGCTCGGCGGCCCGCCGGCGGGCCGCACCGCGCACGGTGTCCGGCGCGGCCGGCTGCCGCCCGGAGCGGCCCTGATCGGTATTCAGGGACCCGTTCCGGGAGTTGTTTTGGGCCCCGGTATTCCCTCCTTGGCGACCCTTGCGGCCGGAGTCTTCCAGGGCCCTCCTGCGGGCCTCCTGGACCCGCCCGGGCCCGGTGCTGCCCGCCAGACCTGGGCGGCTGTCCTGCCCGCCTCCACGACCCGTGTCGGGCTTCTTCGAGTGCGGGCCGCTGGGCCCCGTCTGCCCGGTGGACCGGAACATCGAGGGCACCTGGCTATTCGTACGGCCTGAATTCTGGGAGGAGTTCGGGCCGGAATTCCGGGAGTTCCGAGCATATTCCGGACCGGACTGGATACGGCTTCGCCGCTGCGCCGCCAAAGCCGCCGCGCGGGCCCTTTCCAGTTCGGTATTGACCTTTCCCGCGGCCGCGCCCTGCTGGTCCCGGACGGCCTTGAAGTGTTCCGCGCGGGCCTTCAGATAGCCGACCGCGTGATAGGCGCCACGCAGGGCGGCGACCGTGATTCCCGCCATCATCACGGTGGACATCGAGGTGACCTGGGCCAGGGAGCCGGACCCGGCGGCCGGGACGGCGTCCATTCCGTGGGCGGGGGTTTCCGCATTCTCGCCGAGGGCGGGCCCCTCGGGAACGGACAGGGAGGCGGGCGGGGCGAATTCGGTGGTCAACGGGGCCAGGGTCGGCAGCCCGTCGCCGGGGCCGTCTTCGCCCACCACTCCAGGCAGGGTCAGGCCGGGGAAGCCGAGCACGGTCCCCGTGGTGTCGTCGGCCATCCGGCCGCCTCCAATCGTTGGTCACTGTCCGTTACCGATTCGGGGTCCCTCGCGTGCGCGCACTGTGCGCGCACGCGGCGACCCCGGATCGCGGCATCGCAGTGGATTCGGTGAGCGCGAAGAGTCACCCCGCCGCCGGGCCCGTCAGGAGCCGGCCCGGGCCTGCGTCCACGCGGTGAGCATCCGCACCAGGTCCGCCCACGCCACCTCGTCCCGGCCGGCCATCGTGCGGGCCAGGTCCCATAGCGCCTGCGCGCGGTCGGAATTCGTCGCGGTCGCTGCGATGCGCTGATTCCAGTGGGCGGCCTGCCCGGGTGTGAGCGGCATGGATTCACGCCTCCTTAAGGAAATCGAGGAACGTCGCCGCGGGCCTTTCCTGGGAGTTTCCATCGCCGTTTCCGTGCTGGTTTTCGGAGATTCCGACGGCGATTCCGTTCAGGTTCGCCGCCGTGTTCACGGCCTGCATTCCCTGGCCGCTCTTGATTCCGGCTTTATGGGCCTTCTGGAGCGCCTTTGCGGTCGCGCGCTTCTCGCGCTTGACCGGGAGTTCGACATACAGCCGGTTGTAGACGGCATCGATCTTTCCGGCTTCGTTCACGGCCGCCCGCAGGTGCTTTTCCAGCGCCGCCATCGGCCGGGTCGCGCGGAATGCGCGGACCTTCGCCTCCAGCGGCTTGTCGCCGTCGATGTGAATGTCCTCCAGGGCCGCGCGGTACTCGCTCAGCAGGCCCTGGACCTCGTTGGCCATCTGCCGCAACCGCTCGCGCTGCTGGGCGGCGTACAGGTTGGTGCCCTGCGGCTTGAGCAGGTGCTCCGACGTCCACCCGCTCTTGTGGTTCTGGGACATGGGTTCTCCAGGTGATGGTTGTCGACCCGGGCTCCGGCCGGATGTCCGGGTCGCTGCAGTGGTTCTCGGCGCCGGGCCGGACGCCTTCGCCGGCCGCCGGACCCCCTTTCGAAGGCCCGGCGACCGGCCGAGATGCCCGGATCTCGGTGGGTGGGAGGACGGTCAGCGGCGACGCAACCGCGGGTGGCACCACCAGCAAGCCGAACCGTGGTCCCGCCCGCGGGCGTGGACCAGCAGCAGCGGGGTGACCACCGCCAAGACGACGACCAGGACGACCAGCACGACGCCGACCAGGTACAGGGGGGTATTCATCGGGGGCTCCTTCAGCAGAGCGATGCTCGGTACGGTGGTGCTCGGTGCCGTCGGCACCTTCGGCAGCCACCAGGGCGCTTCCTTCGCCCTGGTGGCCACCGGAGAGACCGACATCCCGTCAGGCCGCCTCGTCGCCAGCCTGGGTGTCGCTGTCGCGCGCCTCCTCGGAGACCGGCATCTCGTCCTCCAACGCGGACGTGATGACCTCGTTCTCGAACTCCGAGTCGTTCGCGAGACGCTTCTTCGCGTTCCGGACGCGGTCTCCGACCCACGTCTCGCCCTTGCCGTAGCGCTCGCCGATCGCCTTCTGGTCGATCTCCGAGCCCTCCAGCATCAGCCGCGCGACCTCGCGCTCGGCCTGCTCGCGAAGCTGCGAGCGCAGTTCGCGAGGGACCGTGCCGCCGTTCTGCGGGGCGATTTCCGAGGGGACCCGCGAGGAGCCGGTGCGGGGAGTCCGAGCGGTCTGCGAGGCGAGTCGCTGCTGCCTCGCGGCCGCGCGCTCCTCGGCCTTGCGGCGCTTGTCGGCCGCCTCGGCGGCCTCCTTCTCCCGGCGCTCCTGCTCGGCCGCCTGCTGCTGCCTGACCTGCTCTTCCGCCAGCAGGATCTTGGCCTTGGCCTCACCCTCGGCCTTGATCCTCAGCGCCTCGCGCTCGGCTGCCGAGCGCTGCCGGGCGTCCTCGCTTTCCCGGACCTGACGCAGCTTCTCCGCCTCGTTTTCCTGCTCCCGGCGGGCCCGCGCGTCCTCGTTTTCCCGGGCGATCCGGGCCTGCTCGGCCTCGCGAAGCGTCCTCGCGTTCTCCAGCTCCCGCTGCTCGCGGATCCGCTCGATTTCCGCCTCGCGTTCGCGCCGCACCTGCTCGGCCTCAATCTTCGCTCGCGTTTCCTCCAGCTCCTTCTCGCGAAGCAGCTGCTGCGCCTCGAACTCGCGGGCCTCGCGAAGCTTGCGCTCCTCGCGTTCGGCCTTCTCGGCCTCCAGCCGGGCCTGCTCGCGAAGGCGCTCGATCTCCGCCTTCGAGGCGCGCTCGGCCTGCTCGGCCATCGCCGCGACCTGCTCGCGCTCGCGGCGCTCCTCGTACTCGCGGTCCTCGCGAAGCTTGCGCGCCTCGCGTTCGGCACGAACGGCCTCGGCGCGCTCGGCCTCGGCCCGCTCGCGCTCGGCCCGGACCTGGTCCTCGCGCTCCTTCTTGGCCGCCTGCTCCTGGTCCTCGTAGTCCTGGATGACCTGGCGCAGCTTCTCCAGCCGCCGGGCCAGGTAGGCGCGGTAGCCGGAGGACGCCTCCGCCAGGCCGATCAGGAGGAACGGGGCCACACTGTGGAGCAGCAGGCCGCCGGCGTCCGGGTGCTGGGGCACCAGGTAGAAGACGCCGTCGGGGTATAGCGAAGTCCAGGCGTTCATCGACCAGGTGGACAGGCCGGCGAACCAGCGCAGCAGGAACGGCCAGCCTTTGGCCCGCTCGCCGCCCTGCTCGGTCAGAACCCCGTCCACGTAGAGCACGGTGATCAGTGCCAGGGAGGCCAGCGGGTCGAGCATCCACGCGATCCAGCCCGGGATGTCGTGGCTCATCGCGAACAGCGTGACGTTGACGCAGGTGAAGACCAGGGCGCCGCCGCCGATCGTCATCAGCGACCTGGTGATCAGCTCGCCCAGGCGCTCCAGCTTGTGCAGCGCTTTCTTCGCCGCCTGGTACTCCTGGCGGGTCACCACGTGCCGTACCGCCCCGGCCGGGGTGCCGGCGGTGCGGTCCTGGCGCGGCAGGCTCAGCGTGTTCAGCGGCCGGTTGCTGCCGTTCACCGCGGCCGGCGGGGCCGGCGGCGGCGGGCTCTCGTAGGTCGTGCTCAAGGCGGTTCGTCCTCTCGGGGAAGCGTCCGGCGTCAGGCCGGCTGGCCGACGAGGTAGTTGATGTAGGTGCCGCCGAGCAGCTCCAGCAGTGCGGGCAGGCCAGCCACCGGCTCTACGTCCCGGGCGCTGCGGCTGCCGATCACGCAGACCCGCTCCGACTCCGGGAAGTAGTGGGCCCGGCCGGTGCGCAGCTTGGTGCGGCCGGGGTGGTAGTGCAGCCAGCGGTCGGCGCCGAGGTAGTGGACGGCGCTGCCGTCGGGGTAGCCGGTCCAGCGCTCGGTCATGGCCAGGCCGAGCACGTTCTCCTGGTCGAGGTGCTGCTCGGCGTAGTCGGCGGCCCGGCAGACGGCCTCGTCGCGAACACCGGCGTCGACGTAGCGCAGGACGTCGGCCAGGTCGCCGTCGACCGGCGGCTGCGGCGGCTCCCAGCCGGCGGCCTGGGCGGCGAGGATGGTGACGGCCGCTTCCAGTTCGCCCTCGGTATCGAGCAGACGGCGGCGGGTCGCGGTCCAGGTGGTGGTGCGGATGAGACGGAACACGGAGGTCCTCCTCGTGATCGTGGGGCGGTGCGTCGGGCACCGTCGAACACCGCCGCCCCGCATCCGGTGAGCTGGGTGCGGGGCGGCGGCCAACCGACGCGGTCAGGGGGCGGCGTAGCCGAGCTCGCCGGGGTCGACGCCGTCGCGGACCGCGGCGGCGTCGGCGCGCAGGTGGTGGGCGCGGTCGTCGAGGATCCGGGCGGCGGTGGCGGCCTGCGCGCGGGTGGTCGGGTCGGCCGTGGCGTCGTTGGCGAGGGCGTGTCCGTTGGCCGCGCCGTCGGCGGCGGCGGCCGCGGCGTCGTCGATGTTGGCGGCGAGAGTGGTCCGGGCGGAGCGGTTCCAGCGCATGACAGGGGTCCTTCCGAGTGGGGGCGCCGCCGGTGCGAGGCCGGCGGCGCGAGAGAGTGACTGGCTCGTGTGACTGGCTCGTGGGCGGCATCTGCTTCACCGCACGGGCTGGTGCCGGCGCCCCGTGTCAGGGGCCGGGACGATGCGCGGTCGCGGGCGACAGCACCGGCGCGGGCGGGAGGTGCGGTCAGGTGGTGCGGGCGCGGTTGCGGGCGGCCCGGCGCTTCATCGCGCGTCGCTCGTCCTCGCTCATCCCGCCCCACACGCCGTGGTCCTGGCCGGTGGTCAAGGCCCAGGTCAGGCACTGCTCCAACACCGGGCATCGACGCCGGCAGACGGATCGGGCCTCCTCGATCTGGATCAGGGCCGGGCCGGTGTTGCCGATCGGGAAAAACAGCTCCGGGTCCTCCTCCCGGCACGCCGAGCGCATCCGCCAGTCGGTCTCGGCGGCGGTCGTGAGCATGATCTTGGTCATGGTGCGGGCTCCTCTCGGTCAGCTGATCCGGGCGGTGCGGGCGAGCCGCTGGAACGCGATGGTGCTCACCGGGTGGGCGATCTCGTCGAGGACGTGCTGCCAGGCCGGGCTGTCCGCCTCGCGCCGCGTCCACGGGTCCGGGTCATGCGTCAGCTGCCAGGCCGCCCAAGCCTGGGCGAAGTCCTCGTCCTCGGGCTGCGCGACGACGACGTCGCGCTCGTGGTCCCAGGCGGTGCAGTGCCGGCGGATCCGGTCCTCGCCGACGGTACGCACTGTGATCTCCCAGGCCGGCCAGCCCTCGCGCGGGCCCGGATCGATCGCCAGAACCTCGTAGGGGGTGTCGCTGACGTAGGCACCCCGGTAGATACCGCCGACGCAACGCGGGCCGATCTGCCGGGCGATCCAGCGGCGGGTGCTGTCCGCGCAGTAGTACACGCGGCGAGCGTCGGTGGAGATACGGGAACGCTGCTTCATGCTTGGCCTCCGGCCAGGGAAGTTCACGAAGCGCCCGCTGCGCCCCGGGCCGAGGTCCGGGGCGCAGCGGGCGTGAGGGAGGGGCGGTTGGTCAGCCGGCCGCGCGGACGCGGCAGCGGATCGTCTTGCCGATGGGCGAGGGCTCGACGGTCCAGCCGGGGGCGAGGATGTCGAGCAGGGTCAGGCCGCGGCCGCACTCGGCCTCGTCGCTGTCCGCGGGGGTGCTGGTGCGGCGCGGGGTGATGTCGGCGAGCGGGTCGTGGACGGCGACGACCGCGTCCGTTCCGCGGGAGCGGTGAACCTCCACGACCAGCGGGACGTGCTCCCCGCCCGCGCGCACGGCGTTGCCGAGCAGCTCGGACAGGACCAGCTGCGCGGACTCGGCGGTCTCCAGGTCGACGCCGTGGGCGAGCAGGACGGTCAGTGCCAGGGACCGCACGGTGTGCACGGTGTCCTGGCTGGCGGTCAGGTGCGCGACGATGCCGCCGGGACGCTGGCGCAGGTAGAGGCCGGGGCGGGGCGGGGGCAGGGCCGGGTCGTGGGCGGTCAGGCCGGGGGCGGTACCGGTGCCGAAGGTCGTGGGGGCGGGGGTGGTCATCGTCCGCCCTTCGGCTTGCCGGGGGTGCTGGGCTTGGTCACCGGCGTGCCGCCGGCGAAGCTCCGGGCCGGCATCACCGGCCACCGCCCTGGCGGACCCGGCGCAGGGCCTCGTCCATGTCCGGGTCGCTGTCCCCCGGGACGAGGTCCGTCTCGGGGCGTGCCATGATGTTGTGCAGCACAGTCGTTGCCTCCTGTTTAGGCGCGACGATGACGGCCTCGGGAGGGCAATCCCGGGGCCGTCGGCATTTTCAGGGCGACTCCTGCCATCCCCCCACCGCCTCCGCACCGGCGATGCCGAGGCGGAAACGACGGGCAGCGTCGCAGGAGAGAGCTGGCTGGTCAGGCGGCAGACCGCAGCGCCGTCAAGTGCTCGACGGTGCTGGTGGCGGCAGGGCGATGCGGGCGGGGGACCGGCCGGTGACCGGTGCCATCGACCGAGTCGGCGGCGAGCTCTGCGACGTCGGCCGGGTCGGCAACGGTGTCGTTCCGACCCGCCAGGTCCAACTCCGGCCCGTCGCGGAGGCGGTTCACCAGGCGGCCCGCCTTCTCGTCCAGCAGGTCCAGGATCTCAGTGAAGGAGCGGCCGTGAGCCATCGCAATCTCCGCAGCGTGGAGCCACAGCTCGCCGCACAGGTCGCCGACCAGGTCGTTGGCGGTATCCAGGCCGGAATCGTCCAGTAGCTCCTTCACCAGGTCCTGCAGACCGGTCGAGAACCAGGTGTAGGCGTCGGCGAGCAGCGCGGCGGCGGGGGTGTTGGGCATGGCAGTCTCCTCAGGGCGGTCACTGTGTGGGCATACGGCGGCCGCCGGCGACCCCGTCGTACTCGGGGTCGGCGGCGGCCGTGGGAGGTAGTGCTGTTGGTGGTGGGCTAGACGGCGGGGTGGAGCGTCTCCGTCGGGACCTGGGCGCCACGAATCGGGCCCACCGCGTCCTCCAGTGGAACCTCCCGCTGAACATCCGCAGCTAGAACCGCCAGCCGGACACCAGCCCACTCCGCCGCGCGGCGGGCCGGGAGTTCCCGGGCCATAGCGCGCTCGCTAGCGCGGCGGGACGTTTCCTGCTGCGCCTGGGCGGCGCGGCGCTCCGGCTCCTGACGCAGCAGCTCGAGGTATGTGGCACCCAGGCGCAGGCCGTCAGAGCAGCGCTTCCGCGGATCGGTGCAGGCCGTGCAGCGGCTGCGGTGGCCGACGTAAGCAGCGTGGGCGGTGTCAGCGGTGGGCGCGGCCGGCTCCAGCTGGTGAAGCGCCGGAGTGACCGGCGTCTTCACCTTCTTCAGCACCTTGGTCGACCGCCGAGCGGCAACGTCGGCGCTAGCCTCCACCCGCTGCTCCTGCCAGCGGGACAGGGAGATGTCGATGACGAACAGCCGGTTCGAGTTGCCGCAACGACGGGCGCCAGAGGAGCCGGCCTTCGTAGTGTGATGCGGGACCAGCTTCCACTCCTTGGTGCCCTTGTGGGCGGTGAGCGGGCACCAGGTCCCGCAGCCAGGGCAAGCGAGGTGTTCGGCGCGGGGAGTCAAGTCGACCAGATTGCGCGGCAACTCCGACAGGAGGAGCGCCGGCTTGCAGGAGACGTTCGTCGTACGGGTCCGACGCTTGCGCGGCTGCGCCGTGGGGATCGCGGTCGAGATGGTCATCAAGGACTCCTCGGGTGCGGAGGGAATTGGTGGCCGGGGCGCGGTGCTCTCTCCGCCCCCCAGGCCGACCGGAGGATCCGGCGCCCTGGCGAGCGGACAACGCATCAGCGCTGCGGCGTGCCGCCGGGAGGTTTGGTGGAGCTACCGTCCCGGCGCTAGAGCACGCACTCACCACCAAAGATGTAGACTTTGGTGCCTAAGTCTGTGGCGACATCCAAGACCGTACGCAGCAGGTGACGCACCGTCAAGGACTTTGGTGCATAAGTTCCATGACTGAGCACCAAAGCTGGCCACATGGGGCAGTCAAGCCACCATCAGCCTGGGAAAAATGCAGCCAGGAGCAGCAAGTTAGGTACCAAAGTCATGCAACGTGGAGTACCTTGACACCCATGACTGCGACAGATCAGACCAGGCGGGGCAGCGCGCGGTCCGTGGCCGACGCTCTCCGCGAGCAGATCAGGTCCGGCCTGCTAGGCCCCGGCGCCGTTCTCCCCACCGGTCGGGAGCTCGCGGAGGCGTTCCAGGTGGCTCCCAAAACCGCTGCGGCTGGGGTGGATATTCTCAAGGCTGAGGGCCTCGTCGTCGGGGAGCAGGGCGGTCGCCGCCGGGTTCGGTCTGTTCGCCGCATCACCTGGAACCTGTCCGAGTTCGAGCGAGGCCGGCGCCGTGACTCACACGCACTAGATGACTGGGCAACCGCCATCAAGGATGCTGGGCGCCAGCCCAGCGAAACGATAGTCAAGACCGTGGAGCCTGCTGAGCCGCAAATCGCGGAGTGGCTGGGCATCATGCGAGGCGACGAGGTCGTCAAACGCGCCCGAGTCCGCTGGGTAGATGACGAGCCCTTCCAGATCTCGACTTCCTATTTCCCCGGCGCGATCGCCAGAGGAACCTTGCTGGACGAGGACCGGGAGCTGTCCGTCCCTGGCGGCGTGTTGCGTCACATCGGCCACCCTCAGACCAGAGTGCGCGACGAGATAAGCACCCGGATGCCCACCCCTGAAGAGACTGAGCTCCTCCAACTCCCGGTGGGCACCCCAGTGCTCCAGCACGTTCGCATCGGATACGGGGCCGAAGGGCCGGTCCGCGCGATGGTCACCATCGCCCCAGGCGACCGCAATCTGCTCGTCTACGAGATGGAGGTCTGATGACCGCCTCCGCTGACGTCTCCCTATTCAACAGCGGTGTTCAGCAGCTTTCTGCGACACCACACCCCGATGTGCGCCGCGCGGAGCCGTTGACCGGTGATCTGGGTCAGACGAGGTTGGTCTGGTATGCGGCGTATGGGTCGAACATGCACGCCAGCCGGCTAAAGTACTACATCGTTGGCGGCCAGCCGCCAGGCGGGGCTCGCACTTACCCTGGCTGCCGCGATCCGCGATTGCCCAAGCACACCCTTCCGGTACTGCTACCCGGCCTGCTGTACTTCGCGCTGGAATCCGCGGTGTGGACTGGCGGCATGGGCTTTTATGACCCCGCCCAAGAGGGGGAGATGCCTGCCCGGGCCTACCTGGTGACCACCGAGCAATTCTCCGACATCGCCGCCCAGGAGATGTACCAGGACCCTGGGGCCAACCTCGATCTCACCCGGGCACTTGCGGCTGGCCGCGACCAGCTCGGCCCCGGCCGCTACGAGACCCTGGTCTGCCCCGGCACGATCGATGGCATCCCCGTCTGTACCTTCACTGCTCCCTGGAGCCTCCCCGAAGCCGAGCTGAACCCTCCCTCCGCCGCATACTTGTCCAACTTCGCCACTGGCCTGGCCGAAGCTCATGGCTGGCCCCTAGAGGCCGCTGTGGAGTATCTGGCCACGCGTCCAGGCGCCGTGGGGCATTGGACCGCTCAGACTGTCCTGGATGCTCTCCAAACCCGAACCTAGCGGTCCAGCTGACCGTCGAGACGTCAGATCGACACAGTCGGTGGGCAGATGGATACGCGCTGCTCGCACGCGGTAGGCTAGCTGGGCACTTAGTGCACAAAAAATTTCGCCGCCCAGGCCTTGGACAAGCCGGGGCGGCGCGAGTGGATCGGCGCCCCCGGCAAGGGGCCCTCTCCGCGGTCGGACCTGATCATGAGGAAGGTCGACATGATGCAGCGTACCCGTACGCGCGCTCTGACACACACGCGGCACCCCGCCGTGGACGCGATCAGTCGGTCGCTCCGGCGGGGTGCCGTCGTGTCTGTATGCGGATACACCTCGCCCCCGAAGGGGGTTGAGATGACGTAGTCGTCGCGGGCGGCTGCCGACCCGTACCACCGGGTCTCCACCGCCCGGCCGCAGCCGGTGTACCACCACCAGCACCTGCGGCCCGACATCACCACGACCGAGCTACCAACTCGGTCGCGAAGGCCCGATCTCCGGCTACCAACCGGGCTACCGAGCGAATTTCAGGTTCTGCGAGAACCAGCACCCACGAAGGGCGCCTTTTGCGTGCCCACTATCCCTAGGAGGCATTGCCATCATGCAGCAGCCCGGCTCGGGCTGCCAGTGCCGTCGTGCTCGTGGTGTCGTCGTCGACGCCACGGGTCCCGGCGATGCCGGCACCACCGCCAGCCGTCCCGCGACCGTTTTTCCCCGTTCCTGCCTGGTCTGTGAGGCTGGCTCGAGAGCAGCGCAGACCTCCACACCGCGACCCCACCGCTCGGGCGACGTGACGCATATCACTCACCCGGGTGAGCGTGCCTGGGGCGCCGTTGACGCCCCTGCGGGTGTATCAGACGCCCTCCGCCTTCCTAGTCAGCGGTCGACCACGACCGAGGCCCTGCCGATGCCGACCCCGGCCCGGGCGCCGTGGGTGCCGGCCGAGCACCAACTGGTGTTCGGTACCGCGGGCCGGATCGCGCTGGACGGCTACTCGTGGATGCAGGCGGTGCACTGGGTGCACGGTGCCGGCCTGTACGTCCCGCCACAGCGGCGGCCGAAGTTCAGCGAGACGACGCTGCGGCTGGCCCGGATCCTGGCGGAGCTGACTCCCTGTCGGCCGAGCATCGCGTTCCTGATGCGGGCGATGCAGTGCAGCCGCCGGACGGTGCAGTACCACCTGGAGATCCTGCGGGCAACAAGCCTGCTGGCCTGGCGCGCGGTTGGCACCCGGCTGCCGATGGTGCCCGGTCAGGTCCGGGTGGACTGCCGCGCCAGCGAGTACGAGCGGCTGATCCCGCCCTCCTACGACCAGGCGCTCGGCATCCGGACTACGGGCGAGGGCCTGGAGCGGCGGATAACGGGGATCTCGGACGAGGGTCGGGGCGTGATCGCGGAGCTCGGGAAGAAGGCCGCGAAGCGCCTGCGCCGTACCGGCCGCACCGTTCGTCACAGCCGTGCCCGACAGCCCGTCAGCACCCCGCGTTGCACCCCAATGGAGGGTGGTACCACTGACTACCTCAGCTCTCCCTCCGTGCGTGATTCAAAAACTACGGGCATGGCCCGTGAGACAACGTCCAGCACCAGGAAGAAGCGCGCTGCGCAGCAGGCCGGGGAGCGGCAGCGCACGGTGCTCGGGCAGGTCGTGACGGCGGCGATGATGGCCGCCGGTGACCAACTGGCCCGGGTCGCGTACCGGCGGGTGCCGTGGGTGGGGCAGGCCTCGCACGACCAGCTTCGATGGGTCCTCAACGACGTCGTGGCGCGGGGCTGGGACGAGCAGCGTGCGGTGGCCTGGCTGGGCGAGATCGCAGGTCAGTACGGGTGCGCCGGTCTGCTGTGGCGTCCGGAGCGGCCGCACTCGCTGATCGCGCATGCCCTGCGCCAGGACGCCGAGCAGGAGCAGCACGACCAGGCGGTGGCCGAGCGGGCCGCCGTCCAGGTCGCCGACACCAGCGTCGCCGCGGTCCGCGAGCTGGCCGACGAGCTCACGTTCATGGCCGACCTGTTCGGTGCGGCGGCTGCCACCGCACCCGCGACCAGGCAGGACCTGCTCGAAGCGGACTACCTGCCCGCGGCCGCGCTTGCCCAGATGGAAGCCGCCGGCGACCGTGCCTTCGAGCGCTTCGGTGCCGACCTGGTCGCCAAGTACGCCTCCCTCGACGCCAACCCCAACATCCAGCTGGGAGTAACCCGATGACCGACGACCTGCGCGGCACCACCCAGGAGCCCGGCGGCGCTGACCTCGCCCGCACCGCGCTGCGCGCCGCCCGGCGCACCGCCCGCCTCAACGGCACCGCGACCGTGAAGAAGACCACCCCGACCCGCCAGCAGATCGCCCGCGCCGGCCGCGACGCCCGCGACCCCTCTCCCCTTGCCACCCTCATGCCCGCCATGGCCGCCGCCCAGGGCTGGGCGCTGGGCACCGCCCAGGGCACCATGCGCAACAACTGGGCCCAGCTGGTCGGCGCCGAAGGGTCCACCCACTGGTTCCCGGCCGGCTTCAACGCCGACACCCGCACCCTGCGCATCACCTGCGACTCCCCGGCCTGGGCCACCAAGCTGCGCCTGGAGCAGCGCCAGCTCCTCGCCAAGCTCAACCACGCCCGGCCCGACACCGTCCGCGCCCTCGAGATCCGGGTCGGCGCCACCACCGCTGGCCCGGCACCCGACATGGAACCGACCCTCGCCCCGGCTCAGCAGCACCCGACCCCGGCCTCCACCGCGGCCGAGCGCCCGCTCGCCGACAGCCCCGCCTACCAGCAGCTCCGCCACCAGATGCGCGACCAGGCCCAGGCCCGTCAGGCAGCGCTCGACGAAGAAGCCGCCGCCCGGGAGGAGATCCTGCGCCAGCACTACAACCGCCTGCGCGAACCCGAGGGGGCTCACCGCCCCTGCGTCGAAGACGAGGAGGCCCTGGCCCGAACCGCCCGGGCTCGCGAAGCCCTCGCCCGCCACCACGCGGCTCTCGCCGTCGCCCGCGGCCACGCCGTCCCGCTGCGCACCAACCGCGCCCAGTCGACCGCCCTCTCCGGTGCCGCGTGACCAGGACCACTCCACCACCCGCCCGCCGACCGCTTACCGTCGAACCTGCGGCCCGCCACCACCGAGGAGGACCAGGTGACCACCCAGCCCGACCACCAGGACGCCGCTGCTCCCAGGCCGGCCACCCTGCACGAGCTGCGCACCGCCCTGTCGCGCTACGGTCTGTCCGGCGACCGCGACCTGTTCGAGCAGGACCTGGCCGCCGCCCTCGACTCCTCCCCCATCGGTGACCTCGCCGCCGTCGCCGATGTGATCGCCACCTACCGCCACCGCCTGACCCTGCGCACCAGCCCCGAGGCCATGGGCTCGCTCGCCGCACCGATCGGCGGCCAGCAGTGGACCCCGGCCGCTGACGCCTTCGCCCGGCTCCGCGCCGCTGGCGGCGACCGGTGACCGACCAGCCAGCCCCGCTGCACGTCTTCCTCTCCGACGCCGCCGAGCCGCCCTCGCCGCGCTGCGCCCCGGCGAACCGGGCGCGGTCGAGAGAGCTCGTCGAGCGCCTGGCGGTCCACCCGCGGCTCGGCATCCCAGTGCCCGGCGGTAGCGGCCCGGGCGAGCACGAGGGCGACATCTGGGCGTGACCGGACGGAGCAGCCCTGGTCCGCAGCGGAAGCGACCTGACCGCCGTCCGCTGGTCGCGGGCAAAGGTCCAGCGCGGGGACCGGGGCTGCTCCACTCGGCGGCGCGGACCTGGCCACGTTCGGGAACCCGGCGGAGGAGTCCCGGTCACCTCCGTGCAGGCGAAGCGGACCCCACGTTCCGCCAACCGAACGCGGCGGTTGTCGGGCCACCTCCGTACCGACGGAGTGGACCACTTCCTGACCACGACCGAGAGGGCTTCACCGGACCATCTCCCGCACGGGCGGAGCGGACCAGTGTCCGGCCTGCGCGGGCGGCGAGCACCGCGGGTCACCTCCGCACGGGCGGAGCGGACTGGTCCGCGATGCCGGTGGTGGCCGTGTCTAGCGGGTCACCTCCGCACGGGCGGAGCGGACCCCATCCGCATCGGCGCCGAGGACTGGGCAGCCGGGTCACCTCCGCACGGGCGGAGCAGACGGCCACAAGGTCACGGACGAAAAGGGCACCCGCGGGTCACCTCCGCACGGGCGGAGCGGACCACCCAGCAGCCACCGGACGGGCATCCGAGCGCGGGTCACCTCCGCACGGCCGGGCCGGACTACCGGCCGGAGTTGTGTGAGTGGGCCGGCGGGGGGTCACCTCCGCGCGGGCGGAGCGGACACCAGCGTCCCGTTGGCGTTGAGGATGACCGGCGGGCCACCTCCGCGCAGGCAGAGCGGACCAGCTCAAGAACGGCGGGCCTGCCGACGAGACCGGGTCACCTCCGCGCAGGCGGAGCGGACACCGGGTGGGCCGCTCTGATCCTCGCGGTGATCGGGTCACCTTCGCACGGGCGGAGCGGACACGCGTCCGGGAACTTCGTTGGGTTGACCAAGCGGGCCACCTCCGCACGGGCGGAGCGGACCCCGGGGTCAGCATGTCGTCAGCGTCCAGGACCGGGCCACCTCCGCACGGGCGGAGCGGACGAGGAGGCGGGCCAGCTCGGCGGGGGCGAGGCCGGGCCACCTCCGCACGGGCGGAGCGGACCCCCGCGAGACCGCCCGCGCCCTCGTCCGCTACGGGCCACCTCCGCACGGGCGGAGCGGACCCGGCGGAGCACAAGGTCGCCGCGGTCGTCGGCGGGCCACCTCCGCACGGGCGGAGCGGACACTTTCTGACCTGCGGCGCAGCAGGGCCTTTGATGTTTCTTGACCATCGCGGGGCGGGTCAGGTCGGTGGTGCTGTTGTGATGTCGAGGAACGCTGTCATCGTGACACGGGCCGCGGGCAGCGGACTGTTCGCGCCACCGGGAGCACCCTGTCCGCCGTCCCGTCGGGAGCTGGCGACGGTCCGGCGCGGGGAGCCCCGGACGGAGCGGACCACGGCGCCGCGGGCCCGCCGTCGGGGAGGTTGGGTCACCTCCGCACAGGCGGAGCTGGCGACTTCTTCTGCCGGGCCAGGACCTGGATCCGCTGGCAACCTCCGCACAGACGGAGCGAACCAGGGCACCTACCCGCTCCCGCACACCAAGCACGGGGCACCTCCGCACAGGCGGGGCGGACGAGGCGCTGAACCCTGAAAGCCACCTACCCGCGGGAGAAGCGGAACGCCTAAGACCGGCATCCTGACCCAGCGGCACGGGCCACCTCCGCGCAGGCGGAGCGGACCCCAGCAGCCGGTACGTCTCTGCGGTCTCGCCGGGTCACCTCCGCGCGGGCAGAGCGGACCCGGGCGTCGTTGCCGTGCTGGCCCTGGACGATGGGTCACCTCCGCGGAGGTGGAGCGGAGAACTAGGTCTGCTCCGAGGACACCTTCGGCCGCGGGTCACCTCCGCGCAGGCGGAGCGGATACCTCGGAGAGGAGCCGCATGGACCGCCCGCGCGGGGCTCCGCATGGGCGGAGCGGACCGCTGGCGCGCCGCCGTGATCGGGAAGTACGACGGGTCACCTCCGCGCGGACGGAGCGAACTACCGCTGGGACATCAACCAGACCGGTTGGGCCGGGACACCCCCGCCCAGGCGGGGCGGACGAGGCGCTGAACCCTGAAAGCCACCTACCCGCGGGAGAAGCGAAACGCCTCCGCGCAGGCGGAGCGGACCCGGCCACGATCACCATCTGCCCGCCGACCAACGTGGCACCTCCGCACGGGCGGAGGGGACGAGGGGCGAGGATGACCGACTACCGCGTGATCGGGTCACCTCCGCACGGGCGGAGCGGACGTCAAGGCCCGTTGGACCGTACCGGTTGCGACCGGGTCACCTCGGCACGGGCGGAGCGGACGCGTCGAAGAGTTCGGCGGCCTGCTCGGGGAGCGGGTCACCTCTGCACGGGCGGAGCGGCCTGGTCACCGCGGCCCACGGTTCTCGTCGCGCCCGGGTCACCTCCGCACGGGCGGAGGGGACGACGTCGCTCCCGCCGCCCTCAAGCTCGGCCGCGGGTCACCTCCGCGCCGGCGGAGCGGACTCGCCCAGGCGCTCCAGTTCGGAGCGGACGAGCGGGTCACCTCCGCGCAGGCGGAGCGGACCTGGGCAAACGTGGGGGTGCACCAAACTGCGACGGGTCACCTCCGCGCAGGCGGAGCGGACGCCCCCGACGGTGGACGCGCCCAGTACACAACCGGGTCACCTCCGCGTAGGCGGAGCGGACGGGCGGTGCGGGTCGCCACCGGTGTGCCTCCGCGGGTCACCTCCGCGCAGGCGGAGCGGACGACGCCTCGGCGATAGGCACGCCGTATGACTGCGGGTCACCTCCGCGCAGGCGGAGCGGACTCGGCGCGGCGTGGGAGCGGACCCAGCAGACGTGGGTCACCTCCGCGCAGGCGGAGCGGACCCGGTTGTGTACAGCGGCACGATCTGCACCTGCGGGTCACCTCCGCGCAGGCGGAGCGGACCAGGCGAGCGAGGTGGCGAAGGAGGCGTTGCCCGGGTCACCTCCGCGCAGGCGGAGCGGACCCTTCCCGAGCTGCGACGCAGCGATGCCTTTGCCGTTTCTTGACCATGCTCGAGGGGCCGGTCGGTTGTGCTGTTGTGGTGTCAAGGAACTCGGGTTCATCGTGCCATGGGCTGCGGACAGCACCTCTGGTCGAAGCCGTCCGGCACCACACTGCGCCGGGAGACCGGGCCCTGTCCGCATCGACGGAACATCCAGAGCCAGCTACCTCTGCGCGGCGGGGCAGACGCGGACCAACCGGCCGCATCCCGGTTCGGTGGCGGCCTCCTCCGCCACGGGCGGAGCGGACACCCGCGTCTCCGTGCTGGCGGCCTCGGCCTGCTGGTCACCTCCGCGCAGGCGGAGCGGACCCCCTGCGCAGCCCGGGTCTGGTCTTCACTGGGATACCTCCGCGAGGGCGGAGCGGACAGCTCCACGGTGCTCTACATCCCGGTCGTGCATGGGCCACCTCCGCTCGGGCGGAGCAGACTCGAACGCATCGATGAGCTCACCCTCACGTCGCGGGCCACCTCTGCACGGGCGGAGCGAACCTCGACGTCCCGCGGTTCTGGCACACCGTCCGCGGGTCACCTCGCGCAGGCGGAGCGGACCAGGACTCCATGGTCAAGAACCTGGTCTCCTGCGGGTTACCTCCGCGCGGGCGGAGCGGACTGTCGAGCATGCCAACCGCAGCGTTCACGAGCGGATCACCTCCGCGCGGACAGAGCGGGCTGCCGCGACGACTACGACGAGCAGCGGAACACCGGGTCACCTCCGCGCGGGCGGAGCGGGCACGCCCAGAATCTTGGCCGCAAACTCGGCCACCGGGCCACCTCCGCGCAGGCAGAACGGACCTCGGCGGGCTGCTGCCCCGCTACCTTCTTTGTGGCCCTGAAACGGGGCTCCTGGCCTCCGGGTCCGGCATGACTGTTGCCCCCTGTCGATCGCATGACAATGCCGTTGCGTTAGTGGTCGTGCCATCGGTGGTTGAGTGTGATGACTACCGGTGAACGGCGTTTGCTGGCAGGTTCGTTGAGGGCCTTGCTG